>JBAZSR010000001.1:0-30670 GCA_041662295.1 Elusimicrobiota bacterium
GGGCCTGTGCCGCAGCGACCCTGGCGTACGTTCGGCTTGCTGGAAAGAGGGGGGTGGCCCTTCCCATGGCAGGCTCCGCCCTGGCGTGGGGGCTCGCCATGCTTCCACTTCTGTTTCTCCCGGCTGTCCGGACGCCGCTCGCGGCCAATGTCCTCGGCCTCCTGCTCATCCTCATCTCAGCCGCGCTCCTGCCGCCCCCGCCAGGAGCCGAGTCCGGCCCGCCTGGCGCAGTGAAAGGGCTCCCCCTCAAGTCTTCCCTGAGCGGGGCGACGGTGTCCTGCGCCGTGTTCGCCGCCAACTCCATGGGCCCTCTGGCCGGCACCGTGGTCGCGTCTTTCCCTGTCATCCTCTGGACGAACCTCATGGTGTTCCACGCTGACCTGGGTCAAGACGCGCTCGGCCGCATGGCTCGCGGGTTCATGGTGGGACTTTTGGGCGGCATGGTGTTCGCCAATGCCGCGGCCGTCCTCTTCCCGGCAACGGGCATCCTGACCGCGTTTCTCGCCTCCTACGCGGGATGCATGGCAGCGGTGGCCGTCATCGTGCTCCTGGGCGGGCGTCGCGACCGCAGATAAGATCAAACAAGCTCATCCCTGACCCCGATAATAACTTAAGTTTCTTAATCCCCGGCACCGCGCTGGACTAGGTATAATTTCCCCATGACCAACCATCCGGAAGCCGCTTCCGCCGCTGAGTCCGGCCAGGACCTCAAGGGGCGCACGCTCCTGCTCATCAGCTCCCCGAATCCCACGAAGCGGTTCCTCTACCAGCGCTTGAAGGCCCTCGGCGTGCGCATCGTCGTCCTCTCCCCGGACTCCACCTGGGTCTCCCGCTACGCGGACCACACCATCATCGCTGACACCCTCGACCACGCGGAGTGCGCGGCCAAGGTCGAGGAGGCCATCAAGGAGCACCCGGTCCACGGGTGCCTCACCTTCTGGGAGGAGGCCGTGACGCTCGACGGCTATCTGTGCGATAAGTTCGGCTGGAAGGGCCACTCCTTCGCGGCCGCGATGAACGCCCGCAACAAGCTGCTGACCCGCAAGGCGCTCGATGCCGCGGGGCTCGCCAAGTTCTCCCCGCTCTGGGCGCAGATCAAGAGCGCCAAGGACCTCGACCGCGAGGCCAAGCGCATCGGCTTTCCGCTGGTCTTGAAGCCCGCGTGGGGCGAGCGCTCCCAGTTCGTGGTCCGGCTCGACGATATCAAGGAGGCCCGCGACGCCTTCGAGTACATCCGCGCCAACATGACGCCGCGCTTCGACCACATCTACTCCTACGGCACCGAGATCCTCGCCGAGGGCTACCTGGCAGGGGCCGAGGTCGACCTCGACATCCTCCTCCAGGACGGGAAGATCGAGTTCTACGCCTTCAACGACAACTTCCCGACCAAGGAGCCCTTCTTCATCGAGACCGGCGACGCCATGCCCTCTCGGCACGAGGAGTCCGACCTCTCCGCGGTGCTCGAGATGGCCAAGAAGGCCAACCCGGCCCTGGGCCTCAAGGACGGGGCCATCCACCTGGAGGCCAAGATCTGCGCGGACGGGCCCCGGCTCATCGAGGCCAACGCGCGCATGGGCGGCGACTACATCTACGACTGGGTCAACGAGGTCTGGGGCGTGGACCTCGTCGAGGAGGCGGCCCGGATCTGCGCGGGCCTGCCCTGCAAGGTCAAGAAGCCCAAGGAGCCCAGGATCCACCTTGTCGGCAACTACATCATCCCTCCCTCCTCGGGCGTCATCAGCGGCCTGGCCGCGCCGGAGAAGGATTCCTCGAAGCTCCACGACATCACGCTCCTCAAGGAGCCCGGCGACCCCGTGCTCGTGCCGCCGGAAGGCTTCGAGACCATCGGCTGGGTCGTGGGCAAGGGCCAGACCTACGCCGAGGCCGAGCAGAACCTCGAGGAGGCCATGAGCGGCGTCGTGGCCAAGATCGTAGCCTTCGACTCGACATCCACCATCGGCAAGACGCGGCGCCGCAACCGCTTCAACGCCGCGCATGTGGCCCGGCGCCGCATCATCCAGTCCGCGCGCATGGAGAAGCTGCGCGGCACGGACGTCGCCAAGAAGCCCCTCCACATCGGCATCCTCTGCAACAAGTACGAGGAGCAGGCGCCCGACGACGGCAAGGAGAGCGAGGCCGCGGTGCACCAGGACCTGACCTCCGTGGGCCTCAACATCCAGAAGGCCCTCGAGTCCAAGGGCCACCGGGTGTCCTTCTTCGACATGAACGAGACCCCGCTCCCGTTCGAGAAGATCGGCGAGGCCAATGTGGACCTCGTGTTCAACGTGTGCGAGCGCATCAACAACAGCTCGCTGCTCGAGCCGCACGGGGCCGCCATCCTCGACTGCCTCGGCATCCCCTACACCGGGTCGAACCCCCTTTCCCTGGCCCTGTGCATCGACAAGATCAAGGTCAAGAAGATCCTCGAATACCACCAGCTGCCCACGCCCAAGTTCGACTACGTCTTCGACAAGGACGACGACATCCGCGAGGACCTGCGCTACCCGCTCATCGTCAAGCTCGCCAACACCGACAACTCCATCGGCCTCTCCAACAAGTCGGTGGTGACCAGCCTCAAGGGCTTGAAGGACCAGGTCGCCTGGCTCCTGGGCAAGTACAACCGGCCCGTGCTCATCGAGGAGTACATCGAGGGCGACGAGGTGGACGTGACCATCATGGGCAACGAGGAGCGCGTCCAGGTCCTGCCCCTGTCGCGCTCCATCTTCGACGAGATGCCCCCCGGGGTCTGGCACATCTACCCCTTCCAGGCCAAATGGACCAAGACCGACGCCTACGAGAAGATCCGCCAGGAGCGGCCGGCCAAGTTCTCCCAGAAGATGACCGCGCTCATCTCAGAGATCTGCCTCGACGCCTACAACCTCTTCGACTGCCACGACTACGCCCGCATCGAGGTGCGCATCGACAAGCTCGGCAACCCCTACATCATCGAGATCAACCCCAACCCCTCCATCAACCAGGGCGACTGCGTGCCAGCTTGCGCGGAGATGATCGGGATGTCCTACGAGGACTTCATCGAGGAGATCATGAAGGAGGCCATCCTCCGCTACAAGGAGCGGCCTCCCTACTACCACCTGCAGAGCGCGCTCGTGACGCTCTAAGGCCCGCTCGGTCGGAGCGGGACTTCAGTAGCCCTTGGGCATGACCGGAACGAACTTCCCACGGACCTTCCGGAGCTCCCTGAGGTTGGTGCGGATCCAGTCGTCCGCCCACTCCTCCTTCATCCGGCCGGGCGAGGTCTGGACGACCACGCGCGTGATGCCCGCGTTGATGATCATGCGCTTGCAGATGCGGCAGGGCTCGGCGCCCTCGATGACCTCGCCGCCGTCGGGCGTGGTGCCCACGAGGTAGAGGGTCGCGCCGATCATGTCGAAGCGGGCGGAGTGGATGATGGCGTTCTGCTCGGCGTGCACGGCCCTGCACCATTCGTAGTGCTCGCCCTTGGGGACATTGAGCTTGATGCGGATGCAGGAGCCGATCTCGCCGCAGTTGGCGGTTTTGCGCGGCGCGCCTGCGTAGCCGGTGGAGACGATCTGGTCGTTGTTGACGATGACCGCGCCGTAGTGGCGGCGCAGGCAGGTGCTGCGGCGCGAGGTCTCCTTGGCGATGTTGAGGTAGTACTGGTCCTTGGAGATGCGGCGGGGCTCGCGCCGCGGCCTGGAAGCTCGCTTCATGGGACCATCATACCATTTGGGTCTTTGCCGATCGTCAGCTCGAAGACCCAGCCGCCCTTCTCGCCGCCCAGGGCCAACCGGTTCACCCTCCGGTCCAGCGGCGCCTCGGACCGGCCGCTGGCGCCGCCGATCTTCAAGCCGTTGACGCTGGTCCCCAGACTGCTTCCCAGGTCGTAGACGAGGTAGCCGCCGCTCCGGCGGTCCCGGTCGATGCTGCAGTGGTTGATGGAAACATGGAACGGCACGTTGTCGTCGAGCTGCAGCCCGTCGTCCGCCAATGGCTGCGGCCGGCCCGAGTCCCGTCCGATCTTGAAGGGAAACGCCCGGAGCACGACCTGGCCGCCTGCCTTCTTGAGCCCCTTCCGAGCCTTCGCCGTCAGCCCTGCCATGGAAAGGATCCCCGCGGGGCCGGGCTTGCCGGCAGGCGCCCGCGCCAGGGCCTCGGACTTGACGCGCAGCCGCAGTCGCCGGGCCAGGCAGGAGAACCCGCCCTCCATGGCGGTCCTCAGGAGCCAGACCCCGAGCAGGCCGGCGGCCACGTCCCCTGCGCTGTCAAGCCACGCCCCCGGCGGGATGGCTTCATAGCGCCTCAGGACGCCGAGGTCCATCACCTCCTTGGCGACGATGACAAGGACCGCGCCGGCCCAGGCATAGGCCTCCCTCGCGAAGGACCGGAGGATCGCGAAGACCATGGGCGCGAAGAGGAAATGGAAGACCTTGGACAGGGCGAGCCCGAAGACGGACTCCCCGTCCACCTTGAAGAGCCACTGCTTCTTCTCGAGAGCGGCGAACACCTCGGCCTGGGCATCCATGGGGCGACGCTCAGGAGCAGCCGAGCGAACTGCCGCAGTTGAGGCACTTGTAGCAGGACCCGGAACGGACCGTGACATGGCCGCAGGAGTCGCAGAAGGGCGCGTCTCCCATCATCTCGGAGAGGTGGGCGTCCTGCTGGTCCGCGCCCGACAGGGCGCGGCCGGCCCCCTTCGGCTGTTCGACCTTCCCTTCCCCGGTCCCGGGGGCGTCCTCGGGAGGCACGTGCGCGAGGTCGGTGCGGCCGAGGTAGGCCAGCCCCAGGAGCCGGAAGATGAGGTCCATCACGGAGGTCGCGCGCTTGATGTGGGGGTGGCGCACGACGCCCGAAGGCTCGAAGCGGGTGAAGGTGAAGCGGTCGACCATCTCCTTGACAGGCACGCCGTACTGGAGCGCGAGCGAGGTCATGATGGAGAAGCAGTTGAGGAGTTCCTGCATGGGAGATCCCGGCTTGTGGAAGTCCACGAAGACCTCGCCGAGCCTCCCGTCCGGGTATTCGCCGGTGCGGACATAGATCTTCTGGCCGGCCAGGGAGGCCTCGAAGGTCTTGCCCGCGCGGGTCGTGGGCAGATAGCGGCGCTGGAGGATGGAGGTCGCGGTCTCGACCTCCTCGGTGCTGTCCTTGGCCACGGATAGGGGCTGGGACAGCTTGCACCCGTCGCGGTAGAGGGCGATGGCCTTGAGGCCCAGCTTCCAGGCCTGGAGGAAGACGTCCTCGATGGTCTGCACGGTCGCGTCGTGCGGGAGGTTGACGGTCTTGGAGATGGCCCCGGACAGGAACGGCTGGGCCGCGGCCATCATGCGCACGTGCCCCAGGGGGGCGATGAAGCGGCCTCCCGGGGAGGCCGGGTTGGCGCAGTCGAAGACCGCCAAGTGCCGCTCGTGGAGGTCCCGGCACCCCTCGACTGTTCCCGCGGCCAGGATGTGCGCCGAGATCCTCTCGCGCTGGTCCGGGGAATAGCCGAGCCGCGCGAGACTGCGGCCCACGGACTGGTTGACGATCTTCAGGGTCCCGCCGTCGGAGAGCTTCTTGAACTTGACCAGGGCGAAATCAGGCTCGATGCCAGTGGTGTCGCAATCCATGAGCAGGCCGATGGTGCCGGTGGGTGCCAGCACCGTGACCTGGGCGTTGCGGAACCCGTGCTTGGCTCCCAAGGAGGCGGCCGAATCCCAGGCCTCTTTGGCCGCGGCGAGGACCTCGTCCAGGGCCGGCCGGCCGGGACCGTCCACGCTGCGGTCCGCCGCGGCCTGGAGCCGGGACAGGGCCTCCCGGTGCATGCCGATGACGGAAAGCATGGGCTTGCGGTTGCGCTGGAAGCCCTCGAAGGGCCCCCGGCTGGCCGCGAGCTCCGCCGAGGTCCGGTAGGCCTCCCCGGTCATCAAGGCCGTGATCGCCCCGCACCAGGCGCGGGCCTCGTCCGAATCGTAGGGCAGGCCCAGGACCATGAGGAGCGCGCCGAGGTTGGCGTAGCCCAGACCCAGGGGCCTGTAGTCGTGCGAGTTCTGGGCGATCCGGCGCGACGGATAGCTCGCGTGGTCGACCAGGATGTCCTGGCCCAGGATCAGCAGGCGCGCGGCGTGCCGGAACCCAGCGGCGTCGAAGCGCCCCCGCTCGTCGAGGAACTTCAGGAGGTTCAGCGAGGCCAGGTTGCACGCGGAGTCGTCGAGGAACATGTACTCGGAGCAGGGGTTCGAGGCGCGGATGGGGCCGGCCTCGGGACAGGTGTGCCAACGGTTGATGGTCGAGTCGAACTGGAGACCCGGGTCCGCGCAGGCCCAGGCCGCGCCGGAGACCGCGCGCATGACCGCCCGGGCCTCGTGCCTCTCGAAGACCTCGCCCGTGGTCCGCAGGACCGTGCTCCATTCGCCGCCGGCCTCCACGGCCCGCATGAACGCGTCGGTGACGCGGACCGAGTTGTTGGAGTTCTGGCCGCTGACGGTGCGGTAGGCCTCGCCGTTGAAGTCCGCCGGGTAGCCGGCCGCGACGAGCACCGCGACCTTCTTCTCCTCGCGGGACTTCCACTGGATGAAGTCGAGGATCTCCGGGTGGTCCGCGTCGAGGCAGACCATCTTGGCGGCCTTGCGGCCGATGCCCCCGGACTTGATGGCGCCGGCGCCCTTATCGAGCACCTCGAGGAAGAACATGAGCCCCGAGGGGCTCCCGCCCGTGGAGAGCTTCTCGTAGCGGCTGCGGATGCGGGAGAAGTTCGTGCCGGAGCCGGACCCGTACTTGAAGATGCGGGCCTCGCTCTTGGAAAGGTCGAAGATCGAGGTCAGGCTGTCGTCGATGGTCTGGATGAAGCAGGCCGCGGCCTGGGGCCGTACCAGGGCGTCGGGGACCTCGGCGACCTCGCCCTTCTCCGCGTCCCAGGCCCAGTTCCCCAAATGGCCCTTCAAGCCGTAGGAGCGCTGGAGCCCTACGTTGAGCCAGACCGGGGTGTTGAAGGCTGCGGTCTGACGCCCCAGCAGGCTCGCGGTCTCGGCCTCGAACGCCCGGCTGCCGGCCGCCGTGAAATAGCCCTGCTCCACGCCCGCGGCGGAAAGAGCGCCCGCGACCCGGCGGATGACGACCCGCGCGCCGTTCTCGCGCCTTGCCGCGGCCGGGTCCATGGGCCGGCAGTACTTGGAGGCCAGGATGTCGGTGGCGAGCTGGGACCAGGCGGCCGGGACCTCGACCTCGTCCATGCGGAAGAGCGCCTTGCCGTCCGCGTCCGTGATGACGGCCGTCCGCCGCTCCCAGGCCAGCGCGTCGAGCGGGTCGGCGCCCGCCTTGGTCAGGCGCCGCGGAACAGGGACGGTCTTGGCCATCCTCAGAAGGTCACCACGGCCTGGTGCTCGAGCCTGCCGTCGTCGAATTTCAGCCCCACCATCATCATCTGCCCGGCGACCGCCTTGGCGTCGAAGCCCATCACTCCGAGGAAGGCGTGCACCGTGGGCCGGTCCGAGCCGGGTAGGACCGCGCGGCGGAAGCTCTCCTTCTTCAGCGGCAGGTCCCTCATCGGTTCTACCGGGGCCATCTCCGTGGTGACCTCGAAGTTGCCGTGGGTGACCGCGGACGGCTGGTTCTTCGCGTCGCTGAGCACCATGTACAGGTAGAGGGGCAGGATGCCTCCGGCCGTGGGCTCCCCCTTGGCCGGCACGATCGTGGCGTCCATCATATAGCTCGGTTCCGTGAACGCGAGGGAGGCCATGCGCGCCTCCTGGACCGTCTTGACCCTGGTCCAGGCCTCGGGCGTATCGAGGCAATACGCCTCGGCCTCCACCAGGAGGAACCCCTGCCCCGTCAACCCTTTCTTGCAGTCCTCGATCTTCGGGTCAGGCGGAGGCGGGGGCGGGGCCGGAGCCGTGGAGACCATGACCTGCGGCTGGGCCACGGGAGCCGGGGCCTCCCCACCCTGGGGCCGGAGCGCGAAGTAGCCGCCCAGCCCGAGCAGGACCACGCCGGGGAGGATGAGCTTCTTGATGTCGTTCTTGGGCGGCGCGAAGTCCTCGGCATCGAGCTCGACGTCCTCGGAAGCCAAGCCTGCGGGCGCCCGGCCCGGGGGCGTCGGGGCCGAGGGGAACGCCGGGGCCGCGGGCCGGGGCTTGGGCGTGCCCGGCGCTGAGGCCGCGGGAAAGGACGGCTTGGGGCCGAAGCCCTCGGGAAGGATGATCTTGCCCACCTGCTGGCCGATCGCCTGGGAGGGAGCGGACGGCAGTTGGAACCCTGCGCCGCCCTTGAGGCTCGCCCCGCAAAGGGAGCAGACCGCGCCTTCGTCGGGCTGCTCGCCGCCGCAACCCGGGCACTTCACGCCCCGGGCCTCCGCCGGACCTTGAGGGTCAGGCCCTCGGCGGCCTCCACCGTGACCTCGGCCCCGTCCGAGACGTCGCCATCGAGACTCACCGCCCGCCAGAGCTCGCCGCGCCAGAAGACCTGCCCGCGCGGGGAGAGCGGCCCGCGGGCGGTCGCGGTCTCGCCCGCCGCGCCGTCGAGCCCGGTGTCGAGCCGGCGCGACAGGGCCTTCTTGCCCACGTAGAGCAGGCCCGCGAAGATCGCGAGCAGCGTCACCAGGGAGCTGGCCACCGCGGAATAGGAGACGGAGATGCCGCCGGCGGGGTCCTTGAACAGCATCATGGACCCGAACATCACGGAAGCGGCCCCGCTGAGGGCCAGCAGGCCGTAGCTGGTGATCTTAAGCTCGAGAAGGAGGAAGAGCATCCCGAGCATGATGAGGAGCACCCCGGCATAGCTCGCGGACAGGGTCTGGAAGGAGTAGAACGCCAGGACCAGCGACACCGCACCGACCACGCCGGGCAGGATGAGGCCCGGGCTGTAGAGCTCGATGAGGATGCCGGCCCCGCCGATGCTCATCAGGAGCATCGCGACGTTCGGGTCGCAGACCGCGGCCAGGAGGCGCTGGCGGCCGCTCATGGGGAAGCGCTCCACGATTGCGCCGGCGGTCCGCAGGGGCTTGGGGAAGTCGGTCAGCTTGCGGCCGTCCACGGCCTTAAGGAGCTCCGTCAGGCTCGCGGCCTCCAGGTCCACGATGTTCTCACGGACCGCCAGGCCCGAGATGATGGAGGTGCTCTTGGAGACCATCATGGCCGCGAGAGCGGCGTTGCGGCCGCGCCGGGTCGCGATGGCCTGGAGGTAGGCGCCGGCGTCCTGGGCGAGCTTCGCCTCCATCACGCTCTCGGACTTTGCCCCTCCCTTCTCCTCGTCCTTCCCCTTTCCCTTGTCCTTGCCGAGGTCCGGAAGCCCGCCGCCGCCGCCCAGCGTCACCGGGTGGGCCGCCCCGATGTTGGTGCCGGGCGCCATCGCGGCGACGTGGCTGGCCACGGTGATGAAGACCCCGGCCGAGGCGGCCCGGGCGCCCGCAGGGGCGACATAGACGATGACCGGAATCTCGGAACCGAGGATGGCCTTGACGATCTCCCTCATGGGCAGGTCGAGGCCTCCCGGGGTGTCGAGTTCGATGACCGCGGCGTCAAATCCGCCCGCGGCCGCCTTCTCGATCGCGGAGACCATGTACTCGGCCGCGACCGGCGTGATGATCCCGGAGAAGGATGCGAGGAGCACCCTCGGCGCTGGAGACGCGGCGGCCTTGGCGGCTGAGTCCGCCGCTTGGGCCGCGGACGGCAGCGCCAGGCAGACGGCCAGCAGGAGCGCGGGGAGCCTCATCGCACGACCCCCATCCGGGCCGGCGGCCAGTAGATGAACCAGGCCTTGCCCTTGAGGTACTTCGTCTCCACCGGGCCCCAGTAGCGGCCGTCGCAGGAATGGTCGCGGTTGTCGCCCATCATCATGTAGGACCCTTCGGGCACCGTCACCGGGCCGAACTGGTCCTTCATCACGCCCTCGAGCGCCCGGTCGAGGTCGTGCTTCTGCCAGAGCTCCTGGTAGCGGCCCTCCTTCAGGAGGACGCCGGCGTTCATGGCCTGGGGCTGGCGGTACGGGTCGCGCTCCGCAGGGTCCATGTTGACGAAGGGCTCCACCGGGAACCGGTCGTTGATCTTGACCACGCCGTTGACGACCTCGATCTTGTCGCCGGGCAGGCCGACGACCCGCTTGATGAAGTCCTTGCCGTACTGGATCGACCCGCAATGCAGCTTCCTGGGGTCCTCGGAGGGGAAGCGGAAGACCAGAACGTCCCCCCGCTGGACCGTGCGCAGGGCGAGCACGCGCTTGCCCGAGAAGGGGACGCGCAGGCCGTAGATGAACTTGTTCACGAAGAGGTGGTCCCCCTCCAGGAACGTCTTGCGCATCGAGCCCGAGGGGATCTTGAAGGCCTGCACCACGAAGTACATGAGGATTGACGCCAGGATCACGGCGGAGAAGACGGTCTCCGACCACTCCCAATCCTCCTCCAGGAAGTGCGTACGCTTCTCCGCGGCGTCGCCGGTCATGTAGCCGCGCCAGAACCCGACAGCGCCGAGGATCAGGCCCGCCAGCAGGGCCGGGTAGAACTCCGCGGAGAGCAGACCGCCCGCCGCGACCCCGATGCGGGGGGCCCGTCCCTCCATGGACATGGCCAGCACGAGCACGACCGCGAAGGCCGACATCCCGAGGAACAGCCCGTGCCAGAGGCCGCACTTGAGCGGCGTGTCGACCTTGCCGCTCGTCTTCCACTTCCGCGAGAGCCAGGCATAGGCCCCCATCGCCAGTCCGATCCAGAAAAGCCGTGTTTCCATATTAATAGTAGCATACCCCATTCTGGGGCATGATTGCGAACCGGCCTGAAGCCTCCCTACTTCCCGTTCGTGATGCCGGCCGGATCACAGACGCCGATTTCAAGCCCTTTGACCCGCTTGGCGTAGGGTTTGGACGCGGAGGGACTGACAAGAAAGTTCCTGCCGCGAGGGTAAAGGGCGCGGAAGGCGGCAAGGTTCGCGGGGTCGAACTGGCGGGGGTCCCATTTGCATTCGACGGCATCGACGCTGTCGCGCCCTCTGGGGAGTACGAAGTCCACCTCGCGGCCCGATGTGTCCCGCCAGAAGTGGATGCCCCTGGCCGGCGCCGCGGCCTGGAGCCCTTCAAGGACGAGGTGCTCCCAGAGGACGCCCAGGTCATCATGGCGCAAGGGGTCCCAGCCTTTGAAGAAAGCGGCGAAGCCCGTGTCGAAACCGTAGACCTTAGGAGTCTTCACAATCTCCTTGCGGCCGCCTCCATGGAACGGCCGCAGCACGGCCATGGCGTTGGTCAGCTCCAAAGCCCGCAGATGGCTGGCGACCGTGGCCCTGTTGATGCCCAGGCTTCCGGAGACCTTGGCCGCCTCAAAGAGCCCGCCGCTCTGCTTCATGAGATACTCGAAGAACAGGTTGAATTTCGCGTAGTCCCGGAAGCCGAAGAGCAGTTGGATGTCGCGGGAGAAGAAGGAATCCGCCCATTCGCGGTAGAGGGAGTCGTTCTTGCGGTCCGCCAAGAGGGCGGCCGGAAGGCCTCCATGGAGGAGCCTTTTCTGTAGCGGGGCCTTCCCAAACGCCTCGAGTTCGCTCCAGAGGACCGGCAGGAGCGTCAGCTGGCGCTTGCGTCCGGTAAGCGTGTCGCGGAACTTCCTGCTCGCGGCCAGGGTAGAGGATCCGGTGGCCAGGATTTTGAGCTTGGGGAACTCGTCGGCCCCAATCTTGAGCAGGGTGCTCGGGTCCTGGAGCTGGTGAACCTCGTCGAAGACGACAATCTCCTTGCGGCAGCCCCTGTAGAACAGGACGGGGTCGGACACCATGTCCTTGGCGGACGGAAGGTCGCAGTTGACGTAGAGGGCCCGGTCCGGGCCGAAGCTCCTGGCTAAGGTCGTCTTCCCGCTACGCCGCACCCCGGAGAGCCAGACGATGGGGGCCTCCGCCCAGGCGGATTCGATTCTCGCACGCCAGAAGGGCCTCGGTATCATGTCATCATACTATACAAATAAACCGACTAAATGTATAGTACGATTACGAATTATTCCGAGATCTTCAAGGCCGCCAGGAAGGCCTCCTGCGGGATCTCGACGGAGCCGAGCATCTTGGCCTTCTTCTTGCCTTCCTTCTGCTTGGACAGGAGCTTGCGCTTGCGGGTGATGTCGCCGCCGTAGCACTTGGCCAGGACGTCCTTGCGCCGCGCCGCGAGGGTCTCGCGCGCAATGATCTTGCCGCCGATGCGGGCCTGGATGGCCACCTCGAACATCTGCCTGTCGATGAGCTCCTTGAGCTTCTCGCAGAGGGCCTTGCCCACGCGGTAGGCCTTGTCCTTGTGCACGATCTGACTCAAGGCGTCCACGGGCTCGCCGTGGATGAGGACCTCGAGCTTCAGCACGTCCGAGGCCTTGTCCCCCACCGTGACGTAGTCCATGGAGGCGTAGCCCTTGGAGACTGATTTGAGGCGGTCGTAGAAATTGATCACCATCTCGGAGAGCGGCAGGTCGTAGACGATGAGCATGCTCCCGCCCGGGACGTACTCGATGCCGATGTGCTCCCCGCGGCGATCCTTGAGGAGCGTCAGGACCCCGTCCTGGTACTGGGCCGGCAGCATGATGGTGAGCCGCACGAAGGGCTCCTCCACGAGCTCGATGTCGCCGTGCGGCGGGAACTTGGCCGGGTTGTCCACGACCTTCCACTGGCCCTTGGACTTGACCCGGTAGATGACGTTGGGGGCCGTGATGATGAGGCTGAGGTTGAACTCCCTCTCGAGCCGCTCCTTGACGATGTCCATGTGGAGCAGGCCCAAAAAACCCAGCCGGAACCCGAACCCGAGGGCCTCGGAGGACTCCTGCTGGAAGTTGAAGGAGCTGTCCTCGAGGTTGAGCTTCTCGAGGGCGTAGGTGAGCGCCGTGTAGTCGGCCGGGTTGATGGGGAAGACCCCGGCGAAGACCACGGGCTTGGCCTCCTTGTACCCGGGCAGGGCATGGGACAGGGTCTTGGCCGCGTCCATGACGGTGTCGCCGACGCGCACCTGATGGATGTCCTTGATGCCGCAGATGAGGTAGCCGACCTCGCCCGCGGAGAGGTGGTGCGCCGGGACCTGCTTGGGGAGGAGGTGGCCGAGCTCCTCGACCACGAACTCCTGGCCGGTCGAGAAGAACCTGATTTTCATCCCCTTCTGCGCCTTGCCGTCGACCACGCGCACGAGCAGGACCACGCCCCGGTAGACCGAGAAGGTGGAGTCGAAGATTAGGGCCGAGAGAGGCGCCGCCGGGTCGCCTTTTGGCGCCGGGATGTCCTTGATGATGGCTGCCAGGACCTCGTCCGTGCCTCGGCCTTCCTTGGCGCTGACGAGGATGGGGTCGTGGGAGATCTTGAGGATGCCGGCGATCTGCTCCCAGGTGCGCTCCACGTCCGCGGCAGGCAGGTCCACCTTGTTGATGACCGGGATGATCTTCAGGCCCACCTCCGAGGCGAGGCTCGCGTTGGCCAGGGTCTGGGCCTCGACGCCCTGGGAGGCGTCGACCACGAGCAGGGCCCCCTCGCAGGAGGCGAGCGCCCGGGAGACCTCGTAGGAGAAGTCGACGTGGCCGGGCGTGTCGATGAGGTTGAGGACGTACTCGCCGTGCTTCATGCGCACGGCCTTGGACTTGATCGTGATGCCGCGCTCGCGCTCGAGCTCCATGGAGTCCATGACCTGGGCCTGCATCTGGCGGCTCGAGATCGTGCCCGTGGCCTCGAGCAGGCGGTCGGCCAGGGTGGACTTGCCGTGGTCGATGTGGGCGATGATGGAGAAATTCCGGATGAGCCGGGTCGGGGTGACGATCATGGTTTCCGGCCTTACGGGTTCCTGTCCGGGATGACGCCGGCCTGGTCGCGCAGGAGGCGCCTGATCTCGTCGGACTCCGCGCAGCCCAAGGCCTGGCCCACGAGCTTGGCCATGGCGTCGTACCGGAGGTTCCGGACGGTCTGCTTGACCCGGAAGAACATGCGCGGGGTGACCGAGAGGGAGTCGACCCCCATCCCGACGAGAAGGGGCACCGCCTGCCAGTCCGAGGCCATCTCGCCGCAGACGCTCACCGGGCGCCCTTTCTTGCGCGCGGTCTGGATGATCTGGTCCAGGAGCCTCACCACCGCGGGATGGAACGGGTCGTAGAGGTGGGCGACGTTCTCGTTCAGGCGGTCCACGGCCAGGGTGTACTGGATGAGGTCGTTGGTGCCGATGGAGATGAAATCCAGCAGGGGCAGGAACATGTCGAGCAGCACGGCCGCGGCAGGGATCTCGATCATGGCCCCGAGGGGGACCTTCTCGGCGCACTCGAGCCCCTCGGCCTTCAGCTCCGCCGTGGAGAGGTTGATCAGCCGGCGCACCGAGTGCATCTCCCCCACCGAGGAGACCATGGGGATCATGACGCGCACGTTGCCCTTGGCCGAGGCCCGCAGGATGGCGCGCAGCTGGGTCTTGAAGAGGTCGAGGTGCCTCATGAAGAGCCGGACCCCGCGCAGTCCCATGAAGGGGTTGACCTCGTTCTTCGGCGCGTCCACGCCGAGCTGGGCGAGTCGGTCGCCGCCGAGGTCGGCGGTGCGGATGACGACCGGCTTGGGGGCGAAGGCCTTGGCCGCGGCCGCGTAGACCTTGACCTGCTCGTCCTCGGAAGGCGGGGAGGCGCGGTTGAGGAAGAGGTACTCGGTCCGCAGGAGCCCGACCCCGTCGGACTGGAGGTTCAAGGTCGCCTTGAGCTCGTCCGGGGTGTCGAGGTTGCACTGCAGCTCGAAGACCTTCCCGTCGGTCGTCATCGTGGGCAGGCCCTTGAGCGCCCCCAGGGCCCGCTCCTCCTCCTTGGCCTTGAGCTGGGCCTGCTGGTACTTGTCGAGCGTGTCGGGGCCCGGGTTGATGATGACGAGGCCCTGCTCGCCGTCCAGGATGACGACCTCGCCGGTCTTCACGCGGTGGCTGACGTCCGAGAGCCCGACCACGGCCGGGATCTCGAGGGTCTGGGCCAGGATCGCGGTGTGGGAGGTCTTCCCGCCGAGGTCCGTGGCGAAGCCCCGGATCTTGGTCTCCTGCAGGCCGATGGTATCCGAGGGAAGGAGGTTGCGGGCGATGAGGATGCAGTCCTCGGCGATGTCCGTGAGGCTGCGCCGGGTCTGCTTGAGCAGGTGGGAGACGATCCTCTTGCCCACGTCGAAGAGGTCGTGCCGCCGCTCCCTGAAGAACTCGTCCTCCATCTTCTCGAACTGCTTGTTGACCGCCTCGAGGGACTCCGAGAGGGCGAACTCCGCGTTGACCCCCTCTTTGAGGATGCGGGTCGGGACGTCGTGGGTGATGAGACTGTCGCGCAGGATCAGGCGGTGGGCGTCGATGAGCCGGGCGTGCTTCTTGCCCAGGACGCGCAGGACCTTGGCCTCGGCGAGGTCGAGGTCGCGGCCCGTGGCCTTCAAGGCGGCCTTGAAGCGCTTGACCTCGGACCGCAGGCGGTCGTTCGGGATCTCGATGCGGCTGATGACGATCTCCTCGTCCTCGAGGACGTACGCCTTGCCGATCGAGATGCCCGGGCTCGCCCCGACGCCCTTGATGACGATCATTTCACTTCCCTACTCCTCATCAAACTTCCTCTGAAACAGCCCTTCCAGCGCCTTGAGCGCGTCCGCCTCGTCCGGACCCGCGGCCGATATCGTGACCTTCGCCCCATGCTCGGCGGCCAGGAGCATGAGGCCCATGACGCTCTTGCCGTTGACCTCGGTCTTGCCCTTGGAGACGAGGATCTTGCTCTTGAATTTGCTCGCCTCCTGGACGAACATCGCCGCGGGCCTGGCGTGCAGGCCGAGTCTCGTGGTGACCGCGATCGTCTTGGTCACCATCGCAGTCCCGCCATGGCCGCCAGGGTCCCCGAGAGCCACACCGCGGCGTAGAGACGACGCGAGGTGAGCCCGTAGGAACGAGCCGCCCAGCCCCCGGCGAGCGCGGCCGCAACGACGGCGCCCCGGGAAAGGGAGACCGAGGACATTATAGAGAATATCCCCACGCCCGCGCATCCGAGGGCCAGCCCCAGGCCCGCCACGCGGACGACCCGGATGGACCTCTGCCAGCGCACGCGCGAAAGCTCCTGGGCGAACAGCTCCCCCCACCGGTACCCGAGCCCGATGCCGAGCCACCGCAGGGCCAGCACGGGCACGGCGTAGGCCAGGAGGTAGCAGCCCGCGGCGCCGAGGATCACCGTTCCGGGCCGGGCGCCGAAGACGACGCAGGCCAGGCCGGCGGCGAGCGCCAGGGCCGTGCAGAAAGGCCTCCAGGCGCCCCAGAAAAAGGAATCCCCGATGCCGGCCAGGGCCCCGGCCGCGCCGGACTTGAGCGCGCGCAGCCTGCCCTCCAAACCGGGCCGCGCGTCGCGTGAGGAGGCGGCGAGCTGCTCCTCCATGGCGCAGGCCATGCCCGCGGCAAACCCCGCCATGTAGGGCTGGGTGTTGAAGTGCTCGCAGTGCCGCGCCAGCGCCCGGCGGCCCTCCTCCGGGGCGTTTCGCCAGCGCTCGCGGAGCCACGGCTCCACGGTGAAGCCGAAGCCCAGGCCCTGCATGTTCTCGAAGCTCCAGAGCGCCTGGATGAAAGCCGAGCGCCAGAAGAGGCGAAGCTGCATCGGGACGGTCATGGTTCCCGCGCTCCTCACCGCGCCCACCTCAGGCTGTGGGCCAGCATCCCGAGGCCGGACCAGGGCGCGATGAGAAGCGCGACCCAGAGACCGGTCTTGAGCGCGGTGCCGTCCAGGGAGGACCAGGCCAAAACGCCCAAGGGCTTGAGCGCGAGCAGGAACGCGGCCAGGAGGACGAAGGTGGCTCCGAACTGGAGGAGAAGGGCCCGGGCCGCCAAGCCGCCGAGCCGGACGTCCTCGCCGCGGCCCAGGGCGGCCGCGACCCGCCGCGCGATCTGCCCGCGCCGCAGTCTCAAGGGGGAATCCACGAGACGCTCGTGCAGCCTGCCGAGGACGAGCCCCGCAGGCACCGCGACGGGCAGGGCCACGGCCCCGGGCCCGAGAGCCAGGAGCAAGGCGCCTCCCGCGGAGACGGTGGCGTTGGCCGGGATAAGGCCGCCGATGGGCATCTTGTCGTGGCTGAGGAGCTCCACGACCAGGCCCACGAAAGCCCCCATCAGGGGGTTGCCGAGGATGGCGCCCAACAGGGGGCAGAGCACGATGGGCCGGGAGACCATGACCTGGAAGGCCAGGGTCGAATCGAGCTCGGCCGCGGCCACGAGCGCGGTCCCGGCCGCCAGGCCCGCGAGTCCGGTCACCGGCCGCCTCCCAGGAGCTCGAGGAGGTCCGCTTCGGGCTCGCCGGGGACGGCGCGGCCTTCGAGACGCACGCCCCGCCGGCCGATCTCGGAGAGAGCCTGCTTGTCCTCGTCGCTGAGGAAGATGGCCTTGCCGAGCTGGACCTTCCCGGCAGAGTAGTGCATTCCCCCGACGTTGACCGTCTCCATCCTCATCCCGCGCTCGAGGAGCCCGAGGATCTGCCTGGGTCCTGGGGCCAGCACGAGGACACGGTGCGCCGCGGCCGAGCAGGAATCAAGATAGGGGACCGCCTCGTCGACCCGCAGGACCTTGAGCCCGACCTCGTCGGGCAGCGCGATCCTCATCAGCAGGGACTGGGTCTCGTCCTTCGCCGCCGCGTCCGAGACCACCACGACCTCCACGGCCTTCAGGTGCGGGAGCCAGCCCTCCACGACCTGGCCGTGGACCAGGCGGTCGTCGATCCGGAACAGGGCGATAGGCATCTAGCGGGACCTCTCCTGGACCAGGGCCTTGAAGTCGCACACCGCCCCACGGCCGTTCTTGAGGACCTTCTCCACGAGCGGCCCGAGGGCCATGTCGACCCGGTGGCTGAACGCGGTCACGAGCATGGCCAGGTTGACCCCGCTGACGAGCGCAGCCCCGGGCCGGTCCTTCACGGCCGGAAACGCGAGGTTCACCGGCGTGCCCGCCTGCATGTCCGTGAAGATGATGAGCCCGTCCCCCACCGCGAGATCCTTCACCGTCCTCTCCAGGCGCGCGCGCATCTCGGCCAGGCTCTGCCGTGCCGACACCGAGACCGCCCGGACTCCCGCGGTCTGGCGGCCCACGATGGCCTCAGCGGCCTCGACAAGATAGGCTCCGAACTCGCCGTGGGTGACGACGATGAAGTTGATCATCTTTCACTCGCCCCCTCATCCGGCTCTATGGCTGTCCCTGTGGAACTCCTGCACCGGGTGCCCCGTGCGCGTGAGCATCCGCGCCAGATGGTGGGTGACGAAAACGCTGCGGTGCCGCCCGCCCGTGCAGCCGACCGCGATGGTCAGATAGGACTTGCCCTCGCGGACGTAGAGCGGCAGGAGCTTCAGGATGAACTCCTGGTAGTCTTGGAGGAACCCGCGCGCGGCCGGGTCGGCGAGGATGAAGCGCTGGACCGCGGGATAGAGACCGGTGAGCCTCTTGAGGCGGGGCTCGTAGTTGGGGTTGGGAAGGAACCGCACGTCCATGACGATGTCCGCGTCCATCGGCAGGCCGTACTTGTACCCGAAGGAGACCACGGCAAGGGTCATCTCCTTGGTGCGCGTCAATTGGAGGGTCTCGGAGAGCTTCTCCTTGAGCTCCCCCAGGGTCATGGCCGAGGTGTCGATGACCTTGTCCGCCATGGCCTTGACCGATACGAGCCGGCGGCGCTCCTCCCGGATGGAGTCCGAGAGCTTCCGGCCCAGCGGATGGCGGTGCCGCGTCTCCGAGAAGCGCTGGATGACGGCCGCGTCCGAAGCGTCTAGGAATAGGATGCGCGGCTCGATGCCCCTGGCCCGGAGGTTCTTGAGCACGCTGGACAGGCCGTCGAGCCACCGCCCCTCGCGGATGTCCATCCCGAGGGCCACCTGCTTCAAGCCGCGAGAGCGGCAGACGTGGTCCGCGAACTGGTCGAGGAGCGAGACCGGGAGGTTGTCGACGCAGAAAAACCCGAAGTCCTCGAAGGCCTTGAGCGCCTGGCTCTTCCCCGCCCCGGAGACGCCGGTGACGATGAAGAACTTGGTCTTGCTCTCGCGTCCGGCAGGACCGCCCTTGGCGGGACTCATGAGCCCGGTTGCTTGTTCCCCGGCGTCGAACGCATCCGCTCGATGAGCTTCCGGTTGAAAGTCTCGGCCGAGAAGTACCCCTGGCTGCGCAGGCGCTGGTTGAGGGCCGCCACCTCGATGAGGATGGCCAGGTTCCGGCCCGGGCTGACCGCGATCTTGATCTCCGGGATGCGCACGCCCACGATCATCGTGCTGCGCGTCTCGAGGCCGGACCGGTCGTACTTGGCCTGGGCGCTCCAGGGCTCGAGGTGGACCGCCAGCTCGATGGGCGTGTGATCCAGGATGGCGCCCACGCCGAAGAGGAGCTTCACGTCGATGATGCCCAGCCCGCGGACCTCGATGTAGTGGCGCAGGGGCTCGGGACAGATCCCCAGGAGCCCGCCTCCGCGGCGGTGCTGGACCTCGATGGCGTCGTCGGCCACGAGGATGTGCCCTCGCTTCAAGAGCTCCAGCGCGCACTCCGACTTGCCGATGCCCGCCTCGCCTTGGATGAGCACGCCGAGGCCGTAGATCTCCACGAGCACGCCATGGACGACCGTGCGGGGCGAGAGCCGGTCCTCCAGGAAGGCGCTTAAGCCCCCCACGAAAACGGCGGTGTCCAGGCGCGAGCGCAGCAGCGGCACACCCTTCCTGCGGCAGGCCTGCACGAGCACGGGCGGCGCGACCAGATTATGCGTGAGGATCAGGCACGGCAGGGCCGGGAAGGACAGCATGTCGTCGAGAGACTTCTGCAGGGCCTTCTGCGGAGCCTTCGCGCAGAAGCACTGCTCCCCGTTGCCGATGATCTGGATGCGCTCCGGGCGGAAATGGTCGAGACAGCCGTTGAGAGCGAGGCCCGGCCGGTTGAGGTCCGGCCCGAGGATCTTGCGGCCGAGCGACTTCTCGCCCGCGATGAGCTCGAGCTCGAGGTCCTCTTTCTGTTCCTTCAGCAGGTCGCCGACCGTGACGTGCACGGGAGCTCCCTACTTCTTGTTCCGCACCGGCTGAACCACACAATATGATTCATCGGCCCGCCGGTAGATCACGCGGATCTGCTTGGAGTCCTTGTCCTCGAAGAGCAGGAAGTTCTGCCCGGATTCGTCGAGCCGGGAAGCGGCCTCCTGGGCCGTGACCGCGGAGACGGGGGTCTTGACCACGGCCAGTTCCATCGGCGCGGCGGCCGCGGGGACCTCGGCGGTCTCGGAATCCTTGTGGTGGTCCCGCAGGCGGTCCTTGTACTTCTTGACCTGCTTGTCCATCTTGTCGGTGGCCAGGTCGATGGCGGAATAGAGGTCGCCGGCCGAGGCCAGGGCCCGGAAGGTCTGGCGCGCGCCGTGGATGACGATCTCCGCCTTGTGGCTCCTCTTCTCGATGAAAAGAATGACCTGCGCCCACACCAGATGGTCGAAATACTTTTCAGTCTTCTCGAGCTTCTGCATCAGGTAGCGCTCGATGGCGTCGGTGATCTTCAGGCGTCTCGCGGACACGTGTATTTTCATATCTTAATTTAACCTCGCTGAAATTCGCCGACCATTAAACATCTTTACGTTATCGGTGTCAATCGCGGAAAAGCGGAAAAGCATGGGTTTTTCCAATCATAGACAGCCGCTGACGCGTTCTCCATTGACCGGTCTCGCCAAATAAGGTACCATTGCTCCGCTGGTGTTGTGCATGCACCAGTAAAGCTTTAATTTTTATATATTTTTAAGCATCATAAAAGTTATGAACACCTGTGGATAACCTGTGGACAAGGCTCTAGAACCAAAACAGCTTTGGACGCAAGCCATCGAACTCCTCCGGCCGGAGCTCGGCGATGAAAACATCGACCTCTGGTTCAAGCCTGTCGAGGCCCTGCGGCTGGACAACAACGTGCTTTGGCTCAAGGTCCCCAACCGTTTCTACCTGGACGGCATCAAGGACCGGTTCCTGAAGAAGATCCTTGCGGTCTTGGCCTCCCTCGCCGGCGCGGACGTCTCCCTCGATTACGAGGTCTCCAAGGACCTCAAGAACGTCCTGCCCAAGACCGACCCCATCGCCCAGCCGAGCAGCCAGCTGGACTTCTCCCTGGGCGAGCTCAACCCCCGCTTGACCTTCTCCTCCTTCGTGGTCGGCGCGTCCAACCGCTTCGCCCACGCCACGTCAGAGGCTGTTGCGCGCACGCCGGGGACCCAGTACAACCCCTTCTTCATCTACGGAGGGGTCGGATTGGGCAAGACGCACCTCATGCACGCCATCGGTCACGCCATGCGCTCCCAGCACCGGGGCGGCCGGGTCCTCTACACGACCTCGGAGCAGTTCGTCAACGAGTACGTCACGGCCATCCAGCAGGGCAAAGTCAACGACTTCCGCGCCAAATACCGGAGCCTCGACTGCCTGCTCATCGACGACGTCCAGTTCCTCATCGGCAAGGACCGCAGCGAGCAGGAGTTCTTCCACACCTTCAATACCCTCCACAGCGTCCGCAAGCAGATCGTGGTCACCTCGGACCGCTCTCCCAAGGAGATGTCCCTGACCGAGCAGCGCCTCATCTCCCGCTTCGAGTGGGGCGTGGTGGCGGACATCAAGGCCCCGGACCTCGAGACGCGCATCGCCATCCTCCGCCAGAAGGCCATCGCGGAGCAGATCGACGTCCCGGACGACGTCGTCCTCTTCGTGGCCTCCTCCGTGAAGTCCAACATCCGCGCCCTCGAGGGATCGCTCATCCGCCTGAAAGCATACTCCTCGATGACCGGGAGCAACCTCACGGTGGACACGGCAAAGGAGATCCTCAAGGATTCCCTGAGCCACGAAGTCTCCCCCCCCATCAACGTCGACACCATCACGAAGGTGGTCGCCCAACGCTTCCAGGTCGAGGTCCGGGAGCTCAAGGGCCACAGCCGCGTCACCTCCGTGGTCCTGCCCCGTCAGGTCGCCATGTTCCTGGCCTGCACGATGACGGATCTCCCCTACACCGAGGTCGGCAAGAATTTCGGGGGAAAGGACCACACCACGGTCATTCACGCGAAGAAGAAGGTCCAGAGGCTCATGGAGCAGGACCTCGTGTTCCTGGAGCGCGTCAACAGCCTGCGGTCCGAGATCAAGGCGGTGGAGAACGCTTGAATAACCTGTTGATGGCGCCGGGACAGCCCCCGATCGGTGCATCGAGTGGATATCTTTCGAGGGTTATCCACAGGATCCCTCCGTCCGAGCCGCTGGAGCCGTCCACCGAATCCACACCATCAAGAACCTGGAGTGATGAATATGAAGATTGCTTGTACTAAAGAAACACTCATCCAAGCCGTGGAGACGATACAATCCGCTCTTTCCGCCAGGACGACCCTGCCCATCCTCCAGAACTTCCTCATGGAGACCGAGAACCGCAGGATCAAGTTCGTGTCCACCGACCTCGAGATGGGCATCAAGCACTACGCCCAAGGGGACGTTTCCAACGACGGCAGCATCACGCTGCCGGCGCGCAAGGTCAGTGAGATCCTCCGCAGTCTTCCCAATGACAAGGACATCGAGCTCTCGGTCGACCCCGGGGGCAAGGTCCAGCTCAAGTGCGGGCGGTCCCATTTCGGCATCATCGGACAGCCGAAATCGGAGTACCCGGTCCTGCCCGAGTTCAATAAGAAAAACTCCTTCGAGGTCCCCGGCAAGGTCCTGGCGATCATGATCGAGAAGACCATCTTCTCGGTCTCCTCCGACGAGACCCGGCACGTGCTCAACGGCGTGTTCTGGTCCGCCAAGAACGGGTTGCTCGAGATGGTCTCCACCGACGGCCGCCGGCTCTCGGTCATGGCCAAGAAGATGCTCCCTCCGGACAAGAGCTTCCAGGTCATCGTGCCGACGAAGGTCCTCACCGAGATGGAGCGCACGATCCGCAACCAGGGCGGCAAGGAGGGGGACGGCGAGAACGTCCTTCTCACGGTCAGCGAGAACCAGATCGGGTTCCAGATGAAGTCCACGACCATGATCTCGCGTCTCCTGACGGGGAGCTTTCCCAACTACCAGCAGGTCATCCCGCAGAAGAAGGATATCATGGTCGTGGTCGGGACCCAGGAGCTCCTGGACGTCACCAAGCGCGCGGCCCTGGCCGTGGGGGAGCGCGGCGGCGCGGTCAAATACACCCTGAGGCGCGGCGCCCTCGGGGTGGAGGCGCAGAGCCCGAACGTCGAGTGCAAGGACGAGCTCTCGCTCGACTACGACGGCCCCGAGTTCCAGGCGGCCTTCAACCCGGGCTTCGTGGTTGACGCTCTCAAGCACATCGACTCGGAGAAGACCCAGCTCTCCATGACGAGCCCAGTCAACCCCGTGCTCTTCGAGCCCGCGGGAGGTGACGATTACCGGTTCGTGGTCATGCCCATGAGGGCCTGATCGGATGGCGAGGCTCGTCAAGGCCGGCGACCTGGTCCGGGCGTTCCGCGCGCGCCGCGGCATCCAGGCCGACAAGCTCTCCATCCTGAGCGCCATCTGGGAGCGCGAGTTGGGCTCCCTGGCCCGGCACCTCGAGCTCTCGGGTGTGCGGCGGGGGACGGTGTACGTGCGGCCGTCGTCGTCCGCCGCGGCGCAGGAGCTCCGGATGAGGGCCGTGTCGCTGATGAGGACGCTCAATAAATATTTCACGAGGGCCTGGATCAAGGAGCTCAAGACCACGGCCCGATGAAGGACAGGAAGGCGGACAAGGCCGGGAAGAGAGAGGAAAAGCGGGCGCCGCAGACCAAGCCCGGCGAGGAAGAGACGATGTCACATACCAAGACCGAAGACACGCAGAAGAAGGAAGAGAAGGCTTCCGAGCCTGCTCCCAGGCCCGTGAAGGTCGACCCCAGCTACGACGCCTCCAAGATCCAGATCCTCGAGGGGCTCGAGCCCGTGCGCAAGCGGCCGGCGATGTACATCGGCAGCACCGGGCCGGGCGGCCTGCACCACCTCGTCTACGAGGTCGTGGACAACTCCGTCGACGAGATCCTCGCCGGCCGGTGCTCGACCGTGGACGTGGTCCTGCACGCGGGCAACACCTGCACCGTGCTGGACAACGGCTCCGGCATCCCGGTCGACCCCATGCTGGGCGAAGGGGTCAACCCGAGGCACCGGGGCAAGTCCGCCCTCGAGGTCGTGCTGACCGTCCTGCACGCGGGAGGCAAGTTCGACAAGGGAGCCTACAAGATCTCGGGCGGCCTGCACGGGGTGGGCGTCTCGGTCGTCAACGCCCTCTCCGAGACGCTCGAGGTCGAGGTCTACCGCGACGGCAAGGTCTATAGGCAGGTCTACCACCGCGGCAAGCCAGAGGGCCCGGTCGCGGTCGTGGGGCGGACCGAGGACCACGGCACCAAGGTCACCTTCAAGCCGGACCCCGACATCTTCGACGGGCACCAGTTCTCCTACGACACCCTCTCCAACCGTCTGCGCGAGCTGGCCTTCCTCAACGCCGGCGCGACGATCACGATCATCGACGAGCGGGAGGACAAAAAGCACACCTTCCGCTACGACGGCGGCATCTCCCAGTTCGTCAAGTTCCTCAACGCCAATAAGAAGACCCTCTATCCCGAGCCCATCGCCTTCACGAAGTCGCGCGACGAGATCGTCGTGGACGCGGCCATCCTCTACAACGAGGATTACTCCGAGAACGTCTACTCCTTCGTCAACAACATCAACACCGTCGAGGGAGGCACTCATCTGGCGGGCTTCCGCTCGGCCCTGACCCGCGTCATCAACGACTACATCAAGCGCTTCGACCTGCTCAAGGGAAAGAGCTACGCCATCGGCGGCGACGACGTGCGCGAGGGCCTGACCACGGTCCTCTCCGTCAAGGTCCCCAACCCGCAGTTCGAGGGCCAGACCAAGGGCAAGCTGGGCAACGCCGAGGTGGAAGGGTCGGTCAAGTCGGTGGTCGGCGAAGCGCTGGCCGTGTTCTTCGAGGAGAACCCGCAGACCGCCAAGATCATCTGCGCCAAGGCCATCGCCGCGGCCGAGGCTCGCGAGGCCGCGCGCAAGGCCAAGGAACTCACCCGCCGCAAAGGCGTCCTCGACGGCTCCTCCCTTCCCGGCAAGCTCGCGGACTGCCAGGAGCGCAATCCCGCGGGGGCCGAGCTCTTCATCGTTGAGGGAGAGTCGGCCGGCGGGTCGGCCAAGGGCGGGCGCGACCGCAGGTTCCAGGCCGTCCTGCCCATCAAGGGCAAGATCCTCAACGTCGAGAAGGCCCGGCTCGTGAAGGTCATCTCGAACGAGGAGGTGCGCACCCTCATCGCGGCCGTGGGCACGGGCATCGGCGAGGGCGAGGACGGGCTCAAGATCGAGAAGCTCCGCTACCACAAGCTCATCATCATGGCGGACGCCGACGTGGACGGCCAGCACATCCGGACCCTGCTCCTGACCTTCTTCTACCGGCAGATGAAGGCGCTCATCGAACGGGGGCACATCTACATCGCCCAGCCGCCCCTCTACAAGCTCAAGAAGGGCAAGAACGAGCTCTATATCGAGAGCGACGAGAAGATGGAGGCTTGGCTCCTGAGCGAGGGGTTGAGCTCCATCGAGATCACGGCCGTCAACCCGGCCAACGGCAAGACCAAACGGCTCGACAAGGCCGAGGTCCGCGAGCTCATCCAGCACTTGGCCGACATCGAGAACCTTCTCAAGCACATGGAGCGCAAGAGCCTCCACCTCTTGGACTTCCTCTCGCACCAGGCGCAGGGGCGCCTGCCGCGCTACCGCGTGGAGACCGCTCCCGGCGAGTACATCTTCTTCTACAACGAGAAGGAGTGGCACGCCTACCGCGACGAGTTCGTGGCCCTTGCCCGGACCAAGCTGGCGCAGACCCGCAAGGCCGTCCCGGCGCAGGAGGAGTCCAAGCCCGGGCAGGCGCCGGTCGAAGGCGCGGCGCAGGAGGAAGCCAAGCCGGCCGAGGGGGCCGCCCTGGCGGCCGGAGCCGCGGACGCCGCCGCGCCGGGCGAGGCGCTCCACGAAGCCGACGAGGAGGCCCTCGAGCCCGACATGCAGGAGCTCTGGGAGATCGCCCGGCTCGACAAGATGAGCGAGGAGCTCAAGCTCATGGGCCTCGAGCTCAAGTGGTACGATCAGGAGCGCGACGAGAAGTCCAAGATCCTCTTCAAGGCCAGGACCGACCGCAGCGAGTGGGACGGCTACAACCTGAGGGACCTGCTGGAGGCGGTCCGGAGCGCGGGACGCGCGGGCGTGACCATCCAGCGCTACAAGGGTCTCGGAGAGATGAATCCGGAGCAGCTCTGGGAGACCACCATGGACCCCAAGCGCCGGCACCTCCTGCAGGTGACGCTGCAGGACCCGGCCGACGCCGAGTACGCCTTCACGACGCTCATGGGCGATAAGGTGGAGCCGCGGCGCGAGTTCATCGAGCGCCACGCCAAGGAAGTCAAGAACCTCGACATCTGACGAAGGACATCCAGGGACAGCGACCATGACAGGCAAAACAGAACAGCCGGGCATCCTGCCGGACAACATCGGGAACACCCTCCCGCGCGACATCGGCGCGGAGATGAGGGCCTCCTACATCGACTACTCCATGTCGGTCATCGTCGGGCGGGCTCTCCCCGACGTGCGCGACGGCCTCAAGCCCGTCCATCGGCGCATCCTCTACGCGATGCACACGGAGGGGCTCGCCTCCAACAAGAAGTACTCCAAGTGCGCCGGCGTGGTCGGCGAGGTCCTCAAGAAGTACCACCCCCACGGCGACTCCGCGGTCTACGACGCCATGGTGCGCATGGTGCAGGAGTTCTCGCTCCTGCACCCGCTCATCGACGGGCAGGGCAACTTCGGCTCCGTGGACGGCGACCCGGCCGCGGCCTACCGGTACACCGAGTGCCGCCTCTCCAAGATCGCCGAGGAGATGCTTGCCGACATCGAGCAGGAGACCGTCGACTTCGTTCCTAACTTCGACAACACCACGGTCGAGCCCACCGTGATGCCGTCGCGCTTCCCGAACCTGCTCATCAACGGCTCCTCGGGCATCGCGGTCGGCATGGCCACGAACATCCCGCCGCACAACCTGGCCGAGACCTGCGAGGCCGCCATCGCGCTCGTCAAGGAGCCCCGGATGGAGACCAAGGACCTCATGAAGATCATGAAGGGTCCGGACTTCCCCACCGGCGGCATCGTCCGCGGCAGGGCGGGCATCGTCAACTACTACGAGACCGGCCGCGGCTCGGTGAGCATCCAGGCCCGGACCGACATCGAGGACCTCAAGGGCAACCGCCAGGCCATCATCGTCACGGAGCTGCCCTACCAGGTCAACAAGGCGACCCTGCTGGAGACCATCGCGGACCTCGTGCGCGACAAGAAGATTCCGGACATCTCCGACATCCGCGACGAGAGCGACCGCAAGGGTATGCGCGTGGTCATCGAGCTCAAGCGCGACGCCAACGCGAACGTGGTCCTCAACCAGCTTTTCAAGCACACGGCCATGGAGACTTCCATGGGCGTCATCCTCCTTTCGCTGGTCGACGGCCGCCCTCGGGTCCTGCCGGTGCGCGATATGCTCGGCCACTACATCCAGCACCGCAAGGCTGTGACGGTGCGGCGGACCAAGTTCGAGCTTCGCAAGGCCCAGGAGCGCTGCCACATCCTCGACGGCCTGCTCATCGCTCTCAAGAACATCGAGAAGGTCATCAAGATCATCCGCGGGTCGAAGGACACGGAGGAGGCCCGGGGCCGGCTCATTTCGGAGCTGACCCTGACCAAGATCCAGGCCCAGGCCATCCTCGACATGCGGCTCCATCAGCTCACCCGCCTCTCCGTCGACGACCTGCAGGCGGAGCACGACGCCCTCGTCAAGCGCATCGGCGAGCTCAAGGCCATCCTGGCGGATGTCAAGAAGGTCTTGGCCATCGTGGTCAAGGAGCTCGAGGCCGTCAAGGAGACCTTCGGCAGGAAGCGCCAGACCCAGATCACAGGAGACGCCGCGGAAATGACGCTCGAGGACCTCGTGGCCAAGGAGGAGGTGGTCATCTCCATCTCCAACCAGGGCTACATCAAGCGCATCCCGCTGGCGACCTACGAGGCCCAGGGCCGGGGCGGCAAGGGCATCATGGGCGCCGAGGTCAAGGAAGAGGATTGGATCGAGCACTTCTTCACCACGGACACCCACGCGACCCTGCTGTTCTTCACCTCGCGCGGCCGGGTCTTCGCCCTGCGCTCCTACGAGGTGCCCGAGGCGGGCCGGGCTTCCCGCGGCCGGGCCGCGGTCAATCTCCTGTCCATCTCCGGCGAGGAGCGCATCACCGAGACCATCGCGATCCGCTCCTTCGCCGAGAAAAAGGGCAAGGAGACCTTCCTGGTCATGTGCACCAGGAACGGGACCATCAAGAAGACGCCCTTGGCGGACTTTGAGAACATCCGGCGCAGCGGCATCATCGCCATCGGCCTGGAGGAGGGAGACGTCCTCGTGGAGGCCCAGCATACCAGCGGGGAAGACGAGATCCTCATCGCCACGAAGGACGGCATGTCCATCCGCTTCGCGGAGAGCGACGTGCGCGCCATGGGCAGGAGCGCCAAGGGTGTGCGCGGCATCAGGCTCTCCGAGAACGACCGGGTGGTCGGCATGGAGGCCTGCGCCCCGAACTCCAAGAAGACCCTGCTGACGGTCTGCGAGTTCGGCTACGGCAAAAGGACGGACCTCTCCGAGTACCGCGGCCAGCACCGCGGCGGCGGCGGGGTCATCACCATCAAGGCCACGGACCGCAACGGTTCGGTCATCGCCGTCAAGCTCGTCACGGACGAGGAGGACCTCATGGTGATGACGGAGAAAGGCAAGGCCGTGCGCCTGCGGTGCAGGGACATCAAGACGATCTCCCGGAACACCCAGGGAGTGCGCCTCGTGCGGCTCGAGGAGGGCGACCGGGTCGCGCGGGTCGCTCCCGTGGCTGTCGAGCTCATCCTCTCGCCCGAGGTCCCCCAGCCTCCCAAGCCCGATGCCGCGGCATAAGCTCGGCGCTGCGTTCGCCGCCGGGCTCGCTGCGCTCCTCGCGGCGTCCGTCGCGCGGGCCGAGATCCTCCTCGAGGGGGTCCACTGGCAGGCCGCCGCGGGCGTGCCTGCCGCGCTCCGGTTCCAGGACGTCGCGGGCCTGAGGCTGGCCGGCGGCGTCGTCAAGTCCCGGGTCCGCGCCCGGGTGAGGGTACGGAACGCTTCCCCCGTCTCGCGGGAGGGGATCCTCCTGCGCTACTCCGTGGCGGCCCGCCTTTCCCCGGCCTCGGCGCCCGCCGAGGCCGGGGAGAAGACCGCGTGGGCCGTCCCCTTCATCGTCGAGGAGAAGCGGGTCCCGAGGATCGGCGCCCAGCAGACCATCGAGGCGAGCCTTGACCCCACGACCATCCTCAGGCTCTATGCCGCCCGGGTGCGGCGGGCCGGCTACCGCATCCTGGGGCTCAGGCTCCAGGTCATGGTCGAGCCCCACCGGGGCGAGCAGCGCGACATCCAGACGCTGGAAAGCGTCGTCAAGGTGACCGAATAGAAATGCTAGACCCAAAAATCATCCGGCAGGACCCCGAGGCCGCGGCCAAGGGCATCAAGAGCAGGGGCGGCCGCTACCTCCCCGCGCTCGAGGATCTCATCGCCAAGGACGCGGAACATCGCAGGGTCCTGGCGCAGGTCGAGGAGCTCAGGGGCCTGAGGAACGCCCGATCCAAGAAGATCGGGGCCGCCATGGCGGCCAAGGATCTCGCGCTCGCGGAGACCCTCAAGGCCGAGGTCTCCAAGCTCAAGACCGAGCTCGAGGCCGGCGAGACGGCCTTGAAGCCCCTGGCCGAGGCCAGCCGGCTGGCCTCCCTGGGCGTTCCCAACCTGCCGCACGATTCCGTGCCCGTGGGCGGCGGTCCCGAGGGCAACAAGGTCGTGCGCGGCGGCGCCCAGCCTCCTCCCCCCTCCTTCAAGCCTCTCGACCACCACGCCCTGGGCGAGAAGCTCGGGATCATCGACTTCGGCGCCGCAGTCCGGCTTGCCGGGTCGCGGTTCACCCTTCTGCGCGGCGCCGGCGCGAAGCTCGAGCGGGCGCTGATCTCCTTCATGCTCGAGCGGCACCTCGCCAAGGGCTACGAGGAGGTCTGGCCGCCCTACCTCGTCAAGCGCGAGGTCGCCGAAGGGACCGGGCAGCTCCCGAAGTTCGAGCCGGACCTCTACAAGACCTCCACGGGCGAGGAGGAGGGCGACAAGGAGCTCTTCCTCATCCCCACGGCCGAGGTCCCGCTGACGAACCTCGTCAGGGGGCAGATCCTCGCGGAGGCCGTCCTGCCGCTGAAGTTCGCGGCCTTCACCCCCTGCTTCAGGCTCGAGGCCGGGTCCTACGGCAAGGACGTGCGCGGCCTCATCCGGGTCCATCAGTTCGACAAGGTCGAGCTCGTCTGGATCACCCGGCCCGAGGACTCCCTCGCGGCCCTCGAGACCCTCACCGCGGACGCGGAGGGCGTCCTGACGGCGCTGGGCATCCCGCACCGCGTGGTGGAGCTCTGCACCGGCGACATGGGCTTCTCCTCGCGCAAGACCTACGACCTGGAGGTCTGGATGCCCGGAGAGGGCAAGTGGCGGGAGATCTCCTCCTGCTCCGACTGCGGCGACTTCCAGGCCCGCCGCATGGAGGCGCGCTTCCGGCGGGGGCCCAAAGGCGACCCCGAGTTCGTCCATACCCTCAACGGGAGCGGCGTCGCGGTGGGCAGGCTCTTCGCCGCGGTGCTCGAGAACTTCCAGGGGGCCGACGGCTCGGTCAAGCTCCCGCCGGCGCTGG
>JBAZSR010000001.1:30680-74873 GCA_041662295.1 Elusimicrobiota bacterium
GGGCGGAGGCCATCAAGCCCAAGCCATGAAGGGCGCGCCCACGATGGAGGACTTCGTGCGCATGGCGGACCCCTCCGCCGTGTGGCTGGAGACCGCGCACCTCCTTCGCCTGATGTCGCCGACGGCCGACGTCAGGGGCGCGAAGACCGTCTTCAAGGACATCGTGGACCTCTTCGCGGGCCGCTACCCGGGCTACCGGGCCTGCAACACGGACTACCACGACCTCCAGCATACCACGGATACCCTGCTGGCCATGGTCCGGCTCATGCACGGGGCCGTCGTGGAGGGCCGGAAGTTCTCGGACCGCGAGCTCGCCGTGGCCGTGACGGCTGCCCTCACCCACGACACGGGCTACCTCCAGGAGGAGTCCGACCGCGGCGGCACGGGAGCCAAGTATACGGACTGTCACGTGGACCGCAGCGCGGCGTTCATGACGAAGTACTGCGTCCGGCGCGGACTGCCCGAGGATTTCCAGGCCGCGTGCGCCACGGTCCTGGGCTGCACGGGCCTGCACGTCGCCATCGATGGGGTGACCTTCGAGTCCGACAGCGTGGCGCTCCTAGGCAGGATGCTCGGGGCCGGCGACATCCTCGGCCAGATGGCGGACCGCTGCTACCTCGAGAAGCTCCTCTTCCTGTTCTACGAGTTCCAGGAGGGGAGGATCCCGGGCTTCACGGACGAGTACGACCTCCTGGCCAAGACCATCAAGTTCTACGACGTGACGCGCTTCCGGCTCGAGGGAGAGCTCGGCGGGGTCCACAAGTTCATGCGGTCCCACTTCAGGGAGCGCTGGGGCGTGGACCGCGACGTCTACGCGGACGTCATCGGCCGCCACATCGACTACCTCCGAACCAACCTCTCGAAGCACCGCGGCGACTACCGCGGCCTCTTCAAGCGCGGCGGGCTCGTGGAGCGGTTGAAGAAGGCCCGCGGGTAATCCTACACTCTCCCCAAGACGCCGCAGGACCCTGGAGGACCCATGACCACGCTGACCCTCAAGCCCATCCTCAAGAAGCAGGCCCTGTTGAAGGACCTCCCGGACAAGCACCTCGACCTGCTCGCCGGGTGCGCGGCCAACGTCCGCTTCGAGCGGGGAGACTACATCTTCCGCATCGACCAGCCGGCGGAGCACTTCTACCTCATCCGGCAGGGCCGGGTGGCGCTGGAGCTCCCCCGCACCCGCAAGGAGACCGCGGTCGTGCAGACCGTGGACGAGAACAACCTCCTGGGCTGGTCCTGGCTGGTCCCCCCCTACCGCTGGCACTTCTCGGCGAGGGTCATGGAGCCGGTCCTGGCGCTCAAGTTCGACGGAAAGTGCCTCAGGGCCAAGGCCGAGAAGGACCACGAGCTCGGCTACGAGCTCTACCGCCGCTTCCTCGGCGTGGTGGCGGAGCGCTTGAACGAGACCCTGCCGCAGGTCGTGGGTCTCTACCGGTAGGGACGCCTCCGGGGAAGGAGGACGGACCAGGGCATGCCCGAAGCGAAGATCCTGATCGTCGAGGACGAGAAGACCCTGGTCAAGGTCCTGCGGTTCAACCTCGAGCGGGCGGGCTACCGCGTCGCCTCCGCCCATGACGGAGTTGAGGGTCTGGAGGCGTTCTTCCGGTTCCGGCCCGACCTCGTCATCCTCGACCTGATGCTCCCGAAGCTCGACGGATTCGAGTTCTGCAAGCGGGTGCGCAGGGACTCCCGGACGCCCATCCTCATGCTGACCGCGCGCAAGGAAGAGGTGGACCGGATCCTCGGCCTGGAGCTCGGAGCCGACGACTATGTGACCAAGCCCTTCAGCGTGCGCGAGGTCCTGGCCCGGATCAAGGCGGTCCTGCGCCGGTCCGCACCTGCGCCGAGCGGGGCGCCGGTCCGGGCCGGCGGGCTGGAAGTGGACCTCGAGCGCTACGAGGTGGCCGTGGAGGGCCGCCCCGCGGACCTCAGCGCCAAGGAGTTCGAGCTCTTGCGCTGCCTGCTCGCGGCCGACGGCCGGGCCCTCTCCCGCGAGGACATCCTGGAGAAGGTCTGGGGCTATGACCGGGCCTTCGACATCGACACCCGGACCGTGGACCAGCACGTGGCGCGTCTGCGCGCCAAGCTCGGCGGGGAGGCGGGACGGCTTGTCACGGTCAAGAACGTGGGCTACCGCCTCAAGCGGGACTAGCGTGCCCCGTCCCCCCCGGCGGTTGTGGAGCACGAAGGTCAAGCTGGCAGCGGCCCTGTTCCTGGCCGCGGGGGCGGGACTGGCCGCCGGGAGGCTTCCTGTCGACCGGGCCGTCGCCGCGGCCCTGCTCCTGGCCGTCGCCGCCGCTGTCGCGGTCTGGCTCTGGCGCAGCCTGGTCCGGCCCATCGAGGACCTCAGCGAGGCCGCGGAGCGCCTGGCGGCCGGGGACTTCTCGGCCCGCGTGGTCTCGATCCCCGATGACGAGCACCGGGGGCTGGCCCTGGCCCTCAATCAGATGGCCGGCCGCATCCAGGAAGACATCTCCAGGCTCACGGCACTGGAGCGCACCCGGCGCGACTTCGTGGGCAACGTCTCCCATGAGCTGCGCACTCCGCTGGCCGCGGTGAAAGCCTATGCCGAGACCCTGGCATCGGGAGGGCCCGAGGACGAGGCCGGGCGCGCCGAGTTCGTGCGCGAGATCGAGAGGAACGCGGACCGCATGACCCGGCTCGTCGACGACCTGCTCGCCCTTTCCGCCTTGGAGTCGGGCGCCCGCGCCCCGGCCAAGGAGCCCGTCTCCCTGATGCGCGTCACCGGAGAGGTCGTGGCGGCCTTGAAGCCTCTGGCAGAGAAGAAGCGCATCGTGCTGCGGGTCGTGCCCTTCTCCGACGTCCCCGACGTGCCCGCGGACCGCGGACAGCTCAAGCACGTGCTGTCGAACCTCATCGACAACGCGGTCAAATACACCCCGGAGGCCGGCGTCGTCACGGTGAGGGCTGGCGTGGAGAAGGGGCACGCGCGCGTCTTCGTCGAAGACAACGGGGGCGGCATCCCGGCGGAGCACCTCTCCCGGGTCTTCGAGCGCTTCTACCGCGTGGACACGTCGCGCTCCCGCGAGATGGGCGGCACGGGCCTGGGCCTGGCCATCGTCAAGCATATCGTGGAGGCCCACGGCGGGCAGGTCCGTGCCGAGAGCGAGCCCGGAAAAGGCGCCGCGTTCAGCTTCACCCTGCCTCTTTCAGTCTGACCTGCGGGGCCGTCACGCGGCCGTCATGCGGGATTTTCCCCGCCGTCACGGACTTTCCAGCGCCCGGATGCTATCCTGGTGGCCTCAGGAGGCTGACATGGCATTCTCGCTGATCCCGAAGGAAGAGAAGTTCTACGAGCTGTTCATCGTGCAGGCCGAGGCCGGGGTGAAGGCCGCGAAGATCTTCCGCGACCTCATCAAGGACTGGAGCCTCGAGTCGCCAGCCTTCGATGCGCTGAGGGACCTCGAGCATGAGGCCGACATCACCACCCATGAGATCAAGGACAAGCTCAACCGGACCTTCGTGACCCCCTTCGACCGCGAGGACATCCACTCCCTGGCCAGCGAGCTCGACGACGTCGTGGACATCATTCAGAGCACGGCCAACAGGATGAGGCTCTACCGCATCACGGCCTGCCGGCCCGAGCTTCTGGAGCTGACCAATGTCCTGGCCGAGTCCGCGGAGCAGGTCCAGAAGGCCGTGACCGTCCTGGGCAAGAACGACAAGACGCGCCGGCTTCTCGACCACTGCATCGAGATCAACCGCTTGGAGAACGAGGGCGACGCCCTCCTGGCCAAGGCCATCGGCAACCTCTTTGCGGGCGGCAACGACCCCATCGAGGTCCTCAAGTGGGACCGCTGCTTTGAGGCGGTCGAGCGCGGCATCGACAAGTGCGAGCACGTGGCGCACATCATCGAGTCCATCACCGCGAAAGAGGGCTGAGCCATGGATTTCGGGCTCATCCTGATCATCGGCCTGGCCCTGGTCTTCGACTTCATCAACGGGTTCCACGACTCGGCCAACTCCATCGCCACCGTGGTCTCGACACGGGTGCTCACGCCCAAGCAGGCCGTGGTCTGGGCCGCGTTCTTCAACTTCATCGCGTTCCTGATCTTCGAGCTGCACGTGGCCAACACCGTGGGAAAGGGGATCGTGAACCCGGCCATCGTGGACCGGGGCATCATCGTGGCGACCCTCCTGGGAGCCTCGATCTGGGACCTGCTGACCTGGTACTGGGGACTGCCCACGAGCTCCTCGCACGCCCTGATGGGAGGGTTCATCGGAGCCGCGCTGGTCAAGGTCGGGGCGTCCGCCCTGGTCTGGAAGGGCATCATCAAGACCGTGACCTTCATGTTCCTCGCCCCGGTGCTCGGGCTGACCATGGGGCTCGTGCTCGGGGTGGTCGTGTATTGGGCCTGCCGGAGGACCTCCCCCTCGCGCGTGGACGGCATCTTCCGCAAGGGCCAGCTCGTGAGCGCCGCGCTCTACAGCCTGGGCCACGGCGGCAACGACGCGCAGAAGACCATGGGCATCATCGCAGTCCTCCTGTTTTCCGCCGGGCTTCTCGGCCCCACCTTCCACGTCCCCCTCTGGGTGGTGCTCTCCTGCCACGCGGCCATGGGCCTGGGCACGCTCTTCGGGGGCTGGCGCATCGTCAAGACCATGGGCCAGAAGGTGGCCAAGCTCAGGCCCGTGGACGGGTTCTGCGCGGAGACGGGCGGGGCCATGACCCTCTACCTCGCCTCGGCCCTCGGCGTGCCGGTGAGCACGACGCACACGATCACGGGCGCCATCATGGGCGTGGGTTCGCTTAGGCGCTTCACGGCTGTGCGCTGGGGCGTGGGAGGAGAGATCCTCCTGGCCTGGCTGATGACCATCCCGGCCGCGGCCGCGATCTCGGCCGCCTGCTACTGGGTCTTCAAGCACTTCTAGGACGCGGGCGGCCGTCCCTGGTGTGCCCCGCATCGGGCAAATATGTTTCAATGTCCACGAACAAAACCCCGTGGACATCTCCCTCATCCTCATCATCGGCCTGGCCCTGGTCTTCGACTTCATCAACGGGTTCCATGACTCGGCGAACTCCATCGCCACCGTGGTCTCGACACGGGTGCTCACGCCCAAGCAGGCCGTGGTCTGGGCCGCGTTCTTCAACTTCATCGCGTTCACCTTCTTCGAGCTCCATGTAGCCGCGACCATCGGCAAGGGCATCGTGGACCCCGCCATCGTGGACCGGAGCATCATCGCCGCGACCCTCCTCGGCGCCTGCGTCTGGGACCTGCTGACCTGGTATTGGGGACTCCCCACGAGCTCTTCGCACGCGCTCATCGGCGGCTTCATCGGCGCCGCCCTGGTGAAGGTGGGGACGTCGGCGCTCGTCTGGACCGGGATCATGAAGACCCTGATCTTCATGATCCTTTCGCCGATCCTCGGGATGACGCTAGGCCTTTCGTTCGGGGTCGCGGTCTATAGAGGGTTCCAGAAAGCGGCCCCCTCCAAAGTGGACGGCATCTTCCGCAAGGGCCAGCTCGTGAGCGCCGCGCTTTACAGCCTGGGCCACGGCGGCAACGACGCGCAGAAGACCATGGGCATCATCGCGGTCCTGCTCCTGTCGACCCAGCCCCCGGGTTCCCCTTTCCACGTCCCGTTGTGGGTCGTGCTCTCCTGCAGCCTGGCCATGGGATGCGGCACGCTCTTCGGGGGCTGGCGCATCGTCAAGACCATGGGTCAGAAGGTGGCCAAGCTCAGGCCCGTGGACGGGTTCTGCGCGGAGACGGGCGGGGCCATGACGCTCTTCCTCGCCTCGGTCTTGGGCGTGCCGGTGAGCACGACGCACACGATCACGGGCGCCATCATGGGCGTGGGTTCGCTCAGGCGCTTCACGGCTGTGCGCTGGGGCGTGGGCGGGGAGATCGCCCTGGCCTGGGTCATGACCATCCCGGCCGCAGCCGCGATCTCGGCCGCCTGCTACTGGCTGTCCCGGCTTTTCCTGGGAAGATAGCCCCTCTTCAGAAGCTCCTCCGCGATCTGCACGGAGTTGAGGGCCGCGCCCTTGAGCAGGTTGTCGTAGGACAGCCAGAGGCTGAGTTCGTCGTCCGCCGCTCCCTGGCGGAGCCTTCCGCAGAAGACTGGCCCCTTTCCCCCCGCCGCAAGCGGGGTGGGGTAGTCGCCTTCGGGGCTCAGGATCAGTCCCGGGGTCTTCTGCAGGATGGCGCGGGCCCTGGAGACCGACAGGGGAGACGCGAAAGTCAGCCACGCGGCCATGGAGTGGCCGCGCACCACGGGGACGCGTACGGCCGTGACGCTGACCCGCATGTCGGGCGCGTCCCAGACCTTGCGCAGCTCCGCGCTCACCTTGCGTTCCTCGCCGGAGTCCCCCCTCTCGTCGAACCTGCCGACCTGGGGGATGACGTTGTAGGCGATGGCCCGGGGCAGGGCCTTGTGTCCCGGGGCCTGGAGCACGGGAGCGCGGTCCTTCATGGAAAGGCGGCCGAAGCCCGTGTTCTGGGCGAAGAGCTCCGCGAGGGCGTCCCTGCCCGCGCCAGAGACCGACTGGTAGGTGGCCAGCCGGACCGCGGTGACGCGGCAGGCGGCGTGCAGGCCCGCGCCAGCCACGGCGAGCGGGGTCATGGTGCAGTTCGGGCCCGCGATGAGGCGCTGACCGCGGGAAAGGGCGCCAGGGTTGACCTCGGGGATGACCAAGGGCACCTTGGGGTCGAGCCTGAAGGCCGCGCTGTCGTCGATGACATAAACGCCGCGGCCTGCCAGGTCCGGGGCGTGTTCGAGGGCCACCTCATCGGAGCTCACGAAGAAGACCAGATCGCAAGACCGCAATCCCTTGAGGTCGATCGCCGGGGCCCGCAGGGTCGTGCCTTGGAAGACCACGTTCTTCTTGGACTCTCCGGACGAATAAGGCCTGAGCTCCTTGATGGGCAGGGCCGTCTTCTGGAGGAGGAAGACGAGCTCCCGGCCCACCATGCCGGTGGCGCCGACCACGCCGCAGACGAGGCCGGGCTTACCGCGGGGCATAGGGAAGGGGGACCGGGATGCTGTGCCCGGTGTTGCCGCAGATGTCGCGCGCCACGCCGCGCGCGTAGCTGGCCGCTGGCGGAAGCTTGGCGGCCTGCAGGGTGAAGGAATAGGGGGGCTTGCGGATGACGCGGCCCGCGCGCGTCCAATCGAGCTGGTCTTGGGAGACCTCCACCCAGGCCTCGGCGAGGTTCTCCCCCCCGGCCGAGAACTCGACGAGGTACGTGGCTCCGAGGTTGCGGGCCGTGATGTCGGTCACCGTCACCTCGCTGGTGACCGGCGGCACGAGCTTGACCACCAGGGCGGGAGAGATGTTGTTGATGGCGGTCTGGAGGGCGTTCGACCCCTTCCTCGGCGGTACGCCCGAGATGGAGCGGTTGTTCCAGGCGCGGGTCTCGCGCGGCATGGAGGAGTCCACGGAAGCCGCGGCCAGGATAGGGGCGCTCGACGCGCTCTGGAAGTATTGGGTGGCCGAGTAGACGATGACGAAATTCGGTCCGGCGGAGGATATCCGGTCCATGGGGACCTCGGCCCAGAACCATTCCGAGGACCCGATGCCTTCCACGCTCGCGGAGGGATCGGGCTCGGCCGGTATGTCAGCGGCGTCGACGAGGAAGAAGGTCTGCTTGTTGTTGAAGGCCGGGGTCGGCGAGATCGCGACGTAGATCTTTCCTGGGATGAGGTCCCGGACCCACGGCCGGTTCTCGCTGGGCCGCGTCTTGGCGCGTCCCAGCTTGGCGCCGACGAATGCGCGGCTGAATTCTCCGGCAGGGGCCGGAGGCAGTTTGACGATCCACGCGTTGTTGTACCCGACGTACCAGTTCGCGTCCGAACCGCCGTCCGCGAATCGCGTGAAGTCATTGATGTTCGGCGCCAGGGATAGGTAGGTCGGCAGGAATGCGTTCGTCGAGACCTCAAGCGCTGGCGCCTGCGCCTCTTCCTGTGCCAAGGCGCGGGGTGCGGACAGGATTGAAAATCCAAATAATATTGATAATATAATCATTTATTTAGTATGTCCAAGATCCTGTCGAAGTCCGTGTTCGAATAGAAATGAATCGCGATCGTCCCTGTGGACGGGTCCTTGCGCGTCTTGATCTCTACCTTGGTGCCGAGCAGATGCTGGAGTTGGTTCTCCATATCCCGGATCTCAGGGGTCTTTTCCCTGCTTGGGGCAGGAGCGCTTTTCCGCGGCTCTGGCGCGGTTGAGGCTGGGGCGCTCTGGATGCGGCGGGCCAGATCTTCGAGCTCGCGGACCGACATCTTCTGATCCAGCAGGATCTTAAAAAGTCTATGTTTTTCCATTGGATTTTCAATCATCAGCAGGGCGCGGGCATGGCCTTCGGTGATCTGGCCGAACTCGAGCGCCTTCTGAATCTCATCCGGAAGATCGAGCAGGCGGAGCGTGTTCGAAATGGCGGACTTCGATTTTCCGACCAATTGGGTGAGTTGGGACTGATTGATCTGCGCCTCTTTCATGAGCCGGAGGTAGCCGTGGGCCTCTTCGATCGGATTGAGGCCTTCGCGTTGAAGGTTCTCGATGAGGGCCAGGGCAAGGCGCTTGCGGTCCGATTCCACGGACCGGACCACGATGTCGACTTCCTTGAGCCCGGCTAACTCCGCGGCGCGCAGTCTGCGTTCTCCTGCGATGAGCTCGTAGGTCCTGCTGCTCTCATCAAAAGACACCACAATGGGCTGGGCCAAGCCGTATTCCTTGATCGTGGAGGCGAGCTCGCTGAGCTTCTCAGGGTCGAAGTTCTTCCTGGGCTGCATGTGGTTTGGCCGGATCTTTTCGATCGGGACCTTGAATTGCTTCGGCGGCGCGTCCGGGGCCTGCTGATTTTTCGGAAGCAGAGCGTCGAGTCCCTTGCCTAGTGCCTGTCTCATGGCTCACTCTCCAATGGTCTGTGTTTGGGCTTGCGCAGGCTCTGCCTGGTCAGGCACTGCCTGGATGCCGGTTGTCTGCGGCGTGATGTTGCGGCGGGAAAGAAATTCCTGGGCCAATGCCAAGTATGCTTGCCCGCCCCGTGACTTTGGGTCGTACTGAAAAATCGACTGCCCGAATCCAGGAGCCTCTGCCAATCTGATGTTCCTTGGAATCACGGTATTGAACATCGATGTGCCGAAGAACTTTGACACTTCGTCTTTGACTTGGTTCGAAAGCAGCATCCTGGTATCGAACATGGTCAGGAGGCCTCCCTCAAGGCTGAGTTTCGGATTCAGGGTGTCCCGGACCCTGGCAACAGCCTCCACGAACTGGGCAAGGCCTTCCAGGGCATAATACTCTCCCTGGATAGGGATGATGACCTTATCAGCGGCATTTAGAGCATTGATGGTCAGAACACCAAGCGATGGAGGGCAATCGATGATGACAAAGGCGTATTTGTCCCTGATGGAGGAAAGCGCTCCGCGCAGCCTGCTTTCTCTTCCAACAGCGCTTGCCAGGGCGATCTCAGAACCAAGAAGGTCGGAGTTCGCGCCCACCAGACTCAGATTGGGAACGGTTGTTTCTCTGATGGTTTTTTCCAGTGGCGTCAACTCGACCACCACATTGTAGATGTTCGGGTTGAATTGAACCTTGTCGAAACCCAGGCCAGAGGTGGCGTTGCCCTGCGGGTCCGTGTCGATGATGAGTGTCGGTAACCCCAGAGCAGCAAGTCCAGCGGCAAGATTGATGGTGGTGGTGGTCTTGCCGACACCCCCTTTTTGGTTCGCGATGACGATTGTTTCAGTCATGGTTCCTCAGTGATTCGGCTTGTTCAGTCCGGAAGGCCTGCGGCGGGAGAGCTCTGAAAGCCTTGTTGCTAATGAGAAGAGGGCATCATGGTCTGCCTGCCGCGGGGCACGCTTGAGCTCGAACATCTCTTTCCAGACATTGAAAGCAGCGGACCTGCTTCCTGCAAGAGGATAAGTTTCAAAGTGGCGGACCAGTCTTTCGAGATCGCTGACTTTGGTTACACAATAGTACCAGCTCCCCCCACGGCCAAGGGAGGCATCGTCTTTTGGTCTTGAGTGATAAACATTACCAACACCGAAAAAGAGCATTAGCGAAAAAAGGAGATCTTTGTCCGGTTCTTGCACTTTTAGCGAGAACCTGAGGTTGATTCCATTTCCGTTTCGAGAGTATGTGAAAGATGCTAGGCCTTCTGATAGACCTGTCACGTACGCTGGTGATAGCGCTGACTGTCTGTAATTTCCCAGCTGGGGCGTTTTCACGTTTGAACTTCTGCTAGTGTTTTTTTGAGAGTTTTTTCTGCTGCTAAGGCTAGAATATCACAATGCCACAACTGCGTCAAGTGGGAAAAACACAAACGTGTTGTTTGGAATCATATACTATCTTTAGATTGCTTTATTGGTCATTTGTTAGTGCTGGTGATTTATTAGTGCTGTTTAAAACATCTCCTCAATGGCCGCAATGGGGACTCGCGCACGCGCACGGCCGAATGAATTTGTATCATGTGAAATCATGATGCATTCAGACAAACGACTGGCAATCAGGCCCGCGGCGCTGGAGTGGCTGGGCGAGGCGCTCAAGCTCCACGAAGTCCTTGACGAGAAGAGCGGGCTTGAAGCCGCGCTCGAGAGCTTGCCCGCCATCACGCTCGAGGCGTGGCCCGCGGGCCAGGAGATCCTTTCCGAAGGCGAGCGGAGCGAGGATTTCTTCGTGGTCTACACGGGCCGTGTCTCGGTGTGGCGGTGCAGGGGCCAGGCCGGGCCGCGCAAGCTCGGCACGCTCAAGCCCGGGGATTTCTTCGGCGAGATCGGCTTTCTCTTGAAGGCGGCGCGATCGGCCTCGGTGCGCGCCGAGACCGACGTCGCGGTCTTCCGGTTCCCGGCCGCGGAGTTCGAGGTCGTTCTGCGCAAGCACAAGAGCCTCGACCGCTGGGTCCACGCGGTCGCCTGCAAGAGGCTCTCCCGGCTCTTCCGCGGCGATTGAAGGCCGGCCCGGCGGCCGCCGCTTACAGGAAGGTCTCGAGGAAGTTCTCGACGAGGGCCGGCATGTCGGGGCTGTAGCCGCCCTCGAGCACGCCGAAGCGCGCGAGGCCCGTGGCTGCGATGCGGGCGCCGATCCGGCGGAAGGAGGTCTTCTCGAGGCGCAGTTGTGCGATGGGGTCGAGCTTGTAGGTGTCGAACCCGGCCGAGACAGCGAGAAAGCCGGGCGCGAAGTCCATGAGCGCGCCGAGCCCCTGCTCGAGCGCGGCCAGGTAGGCGTCCTCTCCCGTGCCGGGAGGGAGGGGGAGGTTCAGGCAGTTCTCCTCCGAGCGCAGGCCCGTGCCCGGGTAGAGGGGGGACTGGTGCAGGGAGACCAGGAAGGTGTCCGGCCGGCCGAGCATGATGTCCTGGGTGCCGTCCCCATGGTGCACGTCGATGTCGAGGATGCCGATCTTCGCCCCGGGCAGCCGGGCCCTGAGCACGGCGCAGGCGATGGCCAGATTGTTAAGGTAGCAGAACCCGGCCGCCCTCCTGCGGCCCGCGTGGTGTCCCGGCGGCCGCATCAGGGAGAAAGCGGTCTCTCCGGCGGCGCAGGACAGGCCGGCCGAGACCGCCCCTGAGACGCTCTTGAGTCCGAAGAGCTCGATGCCGTCGTAGTGCGGAGTATCCGGGTCGCAGTAGAGCCCGTCCGCCACGCTTCTAAAGTGCGCGGGATCGTGGGCCATGGCCGCGTCGTTCTCCGAGGCCGCGCAGTCCGGCATGCTGAGCGTGCGGCCGGACATCTTGAGCCGCTCAGCGACGGAGCCGACGCGCTCAGGGGTCTCTGGATGGCCCGGGGTGTGGTACCGCAGGCAGTCGGGGTCGAAGTAGATCCGGCTCACGGCCTGGCGAGCAGCCAGCCCATCAGCCGGTACATGAGCTTGGAGGCGGCGAGCTCCGAGGACACGTCATTGGGCGAGGGGCAGAGCTCCATGATGTCCGCGCCCACGACCCTGCGGCCTTGGACTACGGTCCGAAGGAGGTCGAGGGCCTCGTGCCACAGGAACCCGCCGGGCTGGGGGGTGCCGACCCCGGGCGCCACCGACGGGTCGAACCCATCGAGGTCCAGGGAGAGATAGACGTCGCCGGTCAGGGCCTTGAGGACTTTTGGGATGAGGGACGGCACATCCCGGTGCTCGTGCATGAGGAACGTCGTGACCTTGCCCGCGCCCACGAGGTGGGCCTCCTCCTCGGCCACGGAGCGGATGCCGACCTGGACCACGGGACAGCGCCGGGAAGCCGGGTAGAGCGCGCAGGCATGGTTGTGGGCAGACCCTTCATAGGATGGCCGGAGGTCCGCGTGCGCGTCGAAATGCAGGACCGAGAGACCGGGCCAGCGCTCGAGGTGGGGGGGGATGGTCGCCTGGGAGAGGGAGTGCTCTCCACCGACGGAGAATACGGTCTTGCCCATGTCGAGGAGGCGGGAGACTTCCCGCCGCACCAGCGGAAAATAGGCGGCCGCGTCTTGCCGTCCCGGAGGGAGGGTCAGTGTGTGGATGCCCGCGCGGTAGGTCTGGGCACGGAGCTCCTCGTCGTAGAGCTCGAGGCCCATCGAGCCAGCCAGGAGGGCTGCCGGGCCTTTCCCGGTGCCCTTGCGGTGGCTCGTGGTCTTCTCGAAGGGCAGGAGCAGGACCGCGAACCTCGCGTCCTTGAGCGGCGCGGTGACGCCGAGGAACTGCCCCGGGACGGGCTCCCCCGCGCAGACGAGGGGCTTCACGATTGCGGCCCTAGCGCTGGGCGCCGACCGGCTCGGTCTCGAGCACGGCGTTGAGGTTGCGCGCCTTGCGGCCCTTCCAGGAGCCTTTGTGGTAGCCGTACGATGCCAGGAGCGGGAAGGCCAAGGAGGCCTCGGCGAAGACCATCTGCTCGTGGACGGTGTCCACCTTGCCCCAGGAGCAGGCCTCGCGCAGGGTCGAGCCCGAGAGCGCGCCGTCGCGCTCGTCGGCCACCGTGATCTGGATGGCGTAGCGGTGCATGACGGTCTCGAGGCCGAGCATCTCGGGTCCCACGGTCATGTCTTGGGCGAAGTTTTTGGGCACGCCGCCGCCGAGCATAAGCAGGCCCGTCTGCTTGGAGGCGAGCTTGACCTTCACGAGCTCGAGGAAGTCCTTGGCCGAGTCGATGGAGACGTGCCGTTCCGGGTTGTGCCACTGGTGGTGCAGGAGCCCGAACCCCGCCGAGCAGTCGGAGAAGGCCGGCACGAAGATCGGCACGCCCTTCTCGTAGGCCGCGCGCACGATGGAGTCCGAGCCCTTCTTGTTCTGGGCGAGCCAGCGTCCCATCTCGAGGATGAACTCGCGGGAGGAATAGGGACGGGACTCGAGCGTGCCGGCGATGTCGGAGACCGTCTTGTCGCACTGGCCGAGCTCGTCCTCGTCGATGAAAGTGTCGTAGATGCGGTCCACCCGGGCGCGCCGCAGGGCGTGGTCGTCCACCCACTTCGTGCCCTTGTAGTGCTTGAAGCCGAGGGCCTCGAAGAAGTCCTGGTCCACGATGTTGGCGCCCGTGGCCACGATGCCGTCGACCATGTTGTTGCTCACGAGGTCGAAGAAGGCCTTGCGCAGGCCCGCCGAGACCAGCGAGCCCGCGATGCACAGGAAGATGGCGCAGTCCTTGTCTCCGAGCATGCGGTCGTAGATGTCCGCGGCGCGCGCGAGGTCCCGGGAAGAGTAGGCCATCCTGGACATGGCTTCGACGATGGGCACGGCATTGTGCTTCTTGATGTCGAAATGCTCGATGGGCTCTTTCAGAAGGGCGGCCTTCGCTTTGCTCGGCATGGTCTCACCTCGGTGTAATATTGTTGTCGAAAAAATATTCTATAACAAAGAGGAGGACGATGCCACAGCCTTCCATGCCGAAAGTCGCGCTTGCGGCCGCGCTGGCCGCGTTCCTGCTGGCCGCGGTCTGCGGGGACGCGGACGCCTACGGCCGCAAGAAGCCCAAAAACCCCAAGCGCAAAAAGCCCGCGGCCGGAGCGCCCGCCGGAGCCGCCGCGGCCGCTTCGCCGGCTGTGCCGGCCGGGCCGTCGCCCCTGCTCGCGCCTGGGAGGTGGGACCCTTCGGTGCGCGTCCGGATCGAGGAGTTCGTCCGGAGCCAGGGCAGTCAGGCCCCGGACTACGACCCCGGGAGCCCGCCGGTGGCCGTGTTCTCGCTCAACGACGTCCTCATCGTCAACGACCTCGGTGAGGCCGTGTTCCAGCGCATGGTCCTCTCGTCGCAGACCGTCGTGCCCGCCTTCGACCTCCGCTTCGACGAGGACTTCTGGCAGATGCTTCCGGCCGCCTTCGGCCGGCTCACGCTCCGCGCGGACTACCAGCAGCTCCTGGCCGCGCCGGTCTCGATCTGGCCCGACCAGCCGGGCTACCGCCGCCTGCGCAAGGGCTTCGTGAAGATGTACCGGGAGTTCTGCGGCCAGCGGGGCCTCAAGGAGTGCCGCGGCCTGCTGGCGCGGATGTTCAAGGGCTACACCGAGGACGAGGCGGTCGGGTACGCCAAGGACGTGATCAACGACGAGCTCGGTCGTCCCATGGGCTGGGAGTTCCTCGAGGACCGGGCCAGCGACCCCGCGCCGCTGAGGATCAAGACGGGCCTGCGGCCCGTGCCTGAGATGAAGGACCTCCTGTCCGTCCTGGGCAGGGAAGGCTTCGACGTGGTGGTCGTCTCGGAGGACAGCCAGATCGCGGTCCGGCAGATGGTCAAGCATTTCGGCCTTCCTCCGGAGCGCGGGTTGGGCATCCGGGTCAGCGTCAGCACCAGGACCTTCCTGCTCGAGGACGAGGTCGAGCCGCCCTTCCCCTTCCGGAGCGGAAAGATCGAGGCGATCCTATCCGCCATGGGCCGGCCGCCGGCTTTTGTCGCGGCCGCGAGCGCTGAGGACGCGGCCCTGCTCAGCTACGGCGAGGGCCTGCGGCTCCTCATCGACAGGGGGGACCCGGATTTGCGCCGCGTCGGGGTGGACCGCGGGTGGATCATCCAGCCCGCCTTCCCTCCATAATATTGATAGAATGGCCTGACATGAAGAGGGCTCTGATCGCCGGAGCCGTGCTCGCGGCCTGCTGGCTGGCCGGAGAGACGGCCGCGGCCGCCCCGTCCCGCTCTCCGCGGCGCAAGGCTCAGGCCGCCGCGCCCCAACCAGCGCCCCTGCCCGCGCCCGAGCCCCCCAAGCCGCTCGAGCCTCCCCGCGTCCTGGCCGGCGGCAAAGCCCTGGACAGGGCCCGGCTGGCGCCCCTGATGAAGATGGTGCTCAAGAAGGGGGATGACGACTTCACGTTCAAGGGAGGGCTCGCCGCGGTGCTCGGCGTCCCGGACCCCACGCGGACCATGACCGAGCTCCTCTCCGCGGGCAAGGCCACGGATGGCTGGAGGCACCTGGTCAGCGTCACCCTCTCCGAGGTCCCGGGCGGCAAGCCCGAGCCCAGCGGCTTCATATTCTGGGCGAACAGGAAGGTCGGCCGCGGCAACGATGATTTCTACGCCCGGGTCTCCCTGGAGGGCCAGCTCCTCAAGGCCATTGTCCGGGAGGACAAGACGGACGAGAGAGGCTATGTGATCCGCGGCGCCGCCGAGCCCATGGCGCTCGAGCCCCGTTCGCAAGAGGCTGCCGAGCGGGTCCGGCACGAGGCCGAGCTCTGGCTCTTCGGGCTCTCTCTCAAGTCCAAGCACGCCAAGAAGCACCTTGATGTCCTTGCCGGGTTCCAGACCAAGCCCGCTCCGCCGCCCCAGCCTGCCGTTGCTGCTGAAGATGCCCCTGAGGACGAGGGGGAAGACGCTCCGGCCGAAGAGTCGGACTAGCCGGAGCCCGGCGCGCTCAGTCCTTCAACCCGAACAGGGCCAGGCCGTTGGCGGTCGTTTCCGCTGCCGCTGATTCCAGCGTCGTTTTCCAGACCAGGGCCAGGCGGCCCGCGATCTCCGGGAGCAGGGAGGGGTCGTTGCGCTTGCCACGGACGCTCTGGGGGGGGAGGTAGGGGCAGTCGGTCTCCAGCACCACGGAGGAGGGGCCCACGCGCCTGAAGGCCTCGCGCAGGGCTTCGTTCTTCGGGTAGGTGACCGGGCCGTCGGCTCCGACCGCGAACCCCGATTCGACGCAAAGGACGGCCTCCTCCGGAGTGCCTGAAAAGCAGTGTACCACCCCCCAGAACCGGCCGCGGCGCGGCGGGCCGCGGAAGTGACGCCGGAGCGCGGTGATGAGGTCCGGGTAGGCGTCCCGGCAGTGGAGCACGACCGGCACGTCCCAGGCCAAGGCCGCGGACAGGAAGCGGTCGAGGACTTTCCGCTGGAGGGGCCGCGGGGTGGCCGCGTTGTTGGCGCTGTAGTCGAGGCCGACCTCGCCGATCGCGACAACCTCGGGCAGGCGGATGAGCCGTTCGAGGTCAACCAGGAGGCGCTCCTGGAAGTCCGCGGCGTGGTAGGGGTGCAGTCCGAGGCTTGCACGCACAAAAGGCCGGGCCCGGGCGAGCGCCACGGCGCCCTGCCACCCCGCCGGGGAGTCCGCGACTTCCACGAGCCTGGACACGCCCGCGGCCGCCGCGGCCGCGAGGACCGCCTCCCGGTCCGCGTCGAAGGCAGGGTCGAGGAGGTGGGTGTGGGTGTCGAAATACGGCGTGGTCACCGGGCTCCCTTGCGAGGCGCGAGTCTGGCATAGTACGCCAGGACGGCTGGGTCCGTCTCCCGGGAGAGGTACTCCTTCGCCGCTGCTTCCGCGCCGGGCGTTTCCTTGTAATAGTGGTCGAGGACCATGGTCTTGGCCAGGAAGCGCACGGTGGGGCTGGGGTCCGAGAGGGCCGTGACCGCCTGCGGGAAGGTGTTCTCCGGGTCGAGGTCCGCGAAGAGATTGAGAGCCCGGGCCCGGATGAAAGGGCTCGTAGACCCCAGCCACCCGGCCCGGCGGTTGAGCAGGGCGGGCTTGAAGTCGGCGGCGAGGCTGAACAGGGCGAAGTCCGCGCTGCGGCGCACGAGCTCTGTGTCGTCGTCCAGGAGCCTGCCCAGGACGTCGACCCAGCGGGGGTCCAGCCCGGCCGCGGCCTGCTCACAGGCGCCGGCGCGCAGGGAGGCGTCGTCGGACTTGAAGTACTTGCCCAGCAGGGTGGGCCGCACGTTGGCCAGGGCACCCTCTTTGCGGCCTTCAAGGATGCGGCCGATGAGGGTCTCGATCGGCTCTCCATCCACCCAATCCGGCCGCTGCATGTACACGGCGACGAGGAAGGGCAGGGCGGCCTCGGGGTCCGCCCGGTGCTTGATGCAGAGCTGGGACAGCTTCTGGGCGCTGTAGAGGTCGCGCGGGTTCCTGCGCCAGGCGGCCGAAAGAGCCTTGACTGCCTCGTCCGGGGCGCGGTCCACCAGGGCCAGGGCGCCGATGACGGCCAGGGCGCCGGCGTGGCTGGGGTCGCGTTCCACGGTCTCGAGCACGAGGGCGCGCACCGAGTCTGTTTCGCCGGCCGCCAGGGCCGCGAGGGCCATGGTCGAGAAGGCGGCCGGGCTGTCCGGGTGGAGCACTGCGACCTCCTTGAGACTCTGCCGGGCGGCCGCGGGAGCCCCAGCGTCCCGGCCCGAGAGCGACATCCCCGCAATGCGGCCGAGCTCGTTCAAGGCCAGCCGGCCCTCGTGGGTGTCGGGCCCCGCGGCCGCGGTCCTGCCGTACCACGGGACCGCAGAGGACAGGTCGCCGATCGTCCGACCGAAGAGCTCTGCGCCGTAAAGGAGCAGGGGCTGGTCCCCGGGCTTGGCCGAGAGCCCGGCGTCCACGAGCTTGATGCTCCCCTGCACGTCACCGCGGGACGCCGCGATGCTGGCGAGGTAGAGGTGCAGGTTGGGATCCCCCGGCGCCGCGGCCAGGCGGTCCCTCAGGCGGGCCTCGTTGGCTGGCGAGGCGTCGAAGGCCGCGCCCTCGAGGAAGTGCCTTCCCCGGTGCGTGATGACGTGGCTGTGGCTGCGGTGGAAGACCTCGTCGCCGAAGAAGGAGCGGGCCGCGCTCATCACGTAGAAGGCGTCCTCGATGCGGCCGGCTTTGTGGAGTTCATCGGCCAGCCGCATGTGGGATGCGGGGTCGAGATAGCGGCCGCGGAAGGCCTTGCGCGCCTCCTCCAGGGCCCGGGACCCTTGGGCCCCGCTCCCCGCGGATGCGCTGCCGTCCTGGCCGCGCCCTCGCGGCTTGAGCCAGCCCCAGAGGAGGACGGCATAGACCGCCAGCGCGCCCGCGATGACGATGATGATTCCGCCGAGCAGGAAAGAGGAGGCGCGGGATCTTCTTCTCACAGAGGCTTGCGGCGGCGTGACATCACATCTCGGAATCGGTCTGCCGCAGGCTCATCACGATCTCGCGGAAGATCTCGTCGTCCTGGCCGGCGGAGAAGAGGTAGAGGACCTTGTCGCCTAGGATGTAGGCCTCGGTCCGCTGGAACGGGGATTCCACCGTCACCTGGACGCCCTTGAGCGACGTGACCTGGAGGGCCTTCTTGTTGAAGGTCTCGCCGCGGGACTGCATCATGGAATCCACGAACCTGTTGAGGCTGTCCGTGGGGTGGGGATTGTCCAAGAACGGGTTGGGCCGGACCTCCAGGCGGACGATCCCGAGCTGGCCGAAGAGGCCTTCATCCACGAAGTGGGACGGGTCCATACCGAGCTTGGCGAAGTGGACCCACTCCACGGTCCTGGCCTGGTCCTTGAAGCCGGGGTAGGCGGCGTAGCCCTCGGGAAGGCGGATGACGTAGCCGGAGGCCCCCATGTAGGCGCCTTCTTCGGTCTGCCGGGGCGCGTCCTCCTTCGTGGTGGTCTTGCGGGTGAGCGCGAGGACAGCGGCCAGGAGCACGAGGCAGATGCCCCCGACCAGGAAGAACGTGCCGGCGCGGCTGGGCTTGCGCTCCTTGGGAAGCGGGGTCCGCAGCACGAGCTTGAGGGCCTCGTCGAAGTCCGCGTCCGAGATGCCCTCGGACTGGAGCTGCTTGCGCAGAGCGTCCACCGGGTGCTTGTTGATGAACTGCCGCAGGTACGCGATGACCTCGGGGTTCGGCATCTGCCTTGTATATTAGGAAATAGTCCGGCTGGCGGGAAGGCTTCTATGGACCCCAGGCTGTCATCAGGGCCTTCCGCGCTTTCTCGCCGATGCCCGGGAACGATGATTCCCGGGGACCGGCCACGTTGAGCGTCGCGGGCCGGGTCTTTTCCAGGAAGCGACGGATCCCCTCGGCCGGGTCCGTGGCGTCGAGCAGGACCACGGCCACGGGCTTGCCGTGCCGCAGGGCGAGTTCCCGGGTCAGGAGCGTGCCTCCGGCGAGAGGCAGCTTCAGAGCGAGGATCAGGGTGGCGTCGCCAGCCAGGACATTGGCCTCGGTGCGGGCCGGGTAGTCCGGCGACCGGCTTTCGGTGACAGGATAGCGGTCGGGCACGACCCCGTCCTCCGCGAGCCGCCCGGCCGGCACGGTGCCGCCGCACGGGATGCCGAGCGCCAGGGCGGCGTCTAAGGCCGCGCGGTCCACCCCGGTCTGGCCGCCCGAGATGACCCTGCCGGGTCTCATGGGCCGGCTGCCAGGCCGAGCAGGATGACGCTGGTCGTCTTGGCGCTGGGAAGGCCCGCGGCCTTGCCGTCCTTGTCGAAGTCGGGCGCGAACCCTCCTGAGGCGTCCTGTTGGAGGGCGAGCTGAGCCAGGATCCTGGGCCGTATGGGAAGGTCCACGCTGACTTTGCCCGCGGCGAGCAGTGCCAGGCCCAGGGTCTCAGCGCTGTAGGACTGGCGGTGGAACACGGACTTGTCGAGGAACCCGACCCCGTCCCACATCCTCAGCGCCCGATAGAAGTGAGCCCTTCCCATGCCGCGGTCCTTCTCCGCCGCGGCCGCGATGAAGAGATGATCCGCCTGCTCGTTCCAGCGTTCGACCTTGCGGCTGGTCCGGACCTCGGTGCGCTCTCGCTTGGTCCCGGTCCGTGACACCGTCACCAGGTCCGTCTCGAAGAACGCGGCTTTGCTGCCAGGCCCCAAGAACGCGCCGGCGCCCCCGGTCTCCAGAAGGGGAGTGAACTTGCCGGCGGCCTTGACTCCTGCCCGCCGGGCCAGGGCGGTCCCGATGATGCGGCCGGCTTCCGTGGCCTTGAGCGCCCGCTGAGCCAGCATGTTGTCAGGGCAGAGCCAGTAGTCTTTGGAATCCGGGTTCTGTTTGACCAAGCCGAGCTCCGGGTCGAGGAGGCTGCTGAGGAAAGACATCGCCCGGCCCACGGATAGCTCCCCGCCAGGGTCAGCGGCACGGGCCTGGCAGGGGACCAGGGCCAGGCCCGCGGCAAGGGTTAGGATAGCGGCGCAAGCCGGGGCAGGGGTGCGGGCTAGGGCAGCGGCGCGAGCCAGGGCAGGGGTGCGGGCTAGGGCAGCGGCGCAAGCCAGGCTGGCGGCGTGCAGGAGGCTGGCGGTCATGGTCTCATCTTACGAAATGTCGGCTTCGGCAATCAGCCGCATCTGGCCGGATCCAGCCTGAAGTTTTGGTTGCGTATCGATTCATTTCACTCGCCCCGGGGCCAGTGGAATAGCGTTTCCATGCATTTCGCCTCTATTGACTCTCATCGAGCCATTCGTTGTCGAGATGGGCTTGGCGCCGGTCAAGCTCGTAGAGCGCCCCTGCGGGCAGCGCCAGGAGACGGCACCCGAGGGCTGCATAGAGCCGTCTCAGCGTGCTGAGCCTGCTGTCCGCGCCCTTCTCGGCGCGGCCGACCAATGAGGCGGAGACACCGGCTTTGGCGGCGAGCTGCTTTCGATTCAGTCCGAAGCGGATGCGCATGCGGCGCAGGCATTCGCCGGTATCCCACGACGCGAATTCAGCGGGGGCCGACTCCCCATGCGCGAGCGCGTCGCGCACCGGGTCAGGGAAGTCCTGGAGTTTCCCCATATAGAGTATACGACCGACCCCTGCAAAAAGTTCCCTTGTGATATGATGTCCATGCATGGCGGACCTCGAGACGCTCAGAAGCCGTTTCCGCGGCAGCCTCCTCGGCCTGGCTGCCGGAGACGCCCTCGGCACGACCCTCGAGTTCAAGAGTCCTGGCTCCTTTGCTCCCATCAGCGGCATGGTTGGCGGAGGTCCCTTCCGCCTCAAGCCCGGGCAGTGGACCGACGACACCTCCATGGCCCTGTGCCTGGCCGAGAGCCTCGTGGAGCGCCGGGGCTTCGACCCCGTGGACCAGTTGAAGAGGTACTGCGCCTGGATGGACCACGGACACATGAGCTCGCGGGGAGACTGCTTCGACATCGGGGGCACCTGCAAGGCTGCCCTTCGCCGCTTCCAGGAGTCCGGGGAGAAGAACCCGGCCTGCGGCCTGACCGAGGAGAGCTCTGCCGGCAACGGCTCCATTATGCGCCTGGCGCCCGTGCCCTTGGCCTTCGCGGCCCTGCCCAAGGACGCTGTGAAGAAGTCCGGGGAGAGCTCCATGACCACGCACGCGGTCAAGGACAGCGTGGACGCCTGCAGGTATCTCGGAGGCCTGATCACGGCAGCGGTCCGGGGCGCGTCCAAAGAGGCCCTGGTCTCGGAGCGCTTCGCGCCTGTCCCGGGGATGTGGAAGGCTTCTCCGCTTTCTCCTGCCATCGACGAGGTCGCCATGGGCTCGTTCAAGAGGCTCGAGCCTCCGAAGATCAAGGGCACGGGACACGTGGTGCGGAGCCTGGAGGCCGCGCTCTGGGCGTTCCATAAGAGCTCAGGATTCGAGCACGGCGCCCTCCTCGCGGTCAACCTAGGTGACGACGCCGACACCACCGGCGCCGTGTACGGTCAGCTTGCGGGCGCCTTCTACGGCGAGGAGGCCATCCCTGAGGATTGGCGCAAGAAGCTCGCCATGAACTCGGTCATCGCAGGGTATGCGGACAAGCTGCTAGAATTGGCTCAGACCATGGGGGACTTGTGATTTCCGGCGCTGAGACGGCCTATCTCGACATCGAGACCTCGTTCTCCCGGGCCATCACCATCATCGGCATCCACCGGCCCGGCAGGGGCACGGTACAGCTCGTCCGGCCCGAGGCGGACCGGGAGAGGACCATGGCCGTGCTTGAAGGTGTTTCGCGGCTCGTCACCTTCAATGGCACCTGCTTCGACCTGCCCGTCATCCGGGGTGAACTCGGCGTGGACTTAAAGACCCGCTTCGACCACTTCGACCTGCGCTACGCCTGCGCCAGGCAGGGCTTGAAGGGCGGTTTGAAGAAGATCGAGCTCCTGCTGGGCATCTCCCGCGACACCGAGGGCGTGGACGGCTGGGCAGCCATGCGTCTCTGGGAGGAGTGGACTCGCGGATGCAAGGAGTCGCTCGACCTTCTGCTCCGGTACAACCGCGAGGACATCGAGAACCTGCCCGTGCTCGAGGCCAAGCTCTCGGGCCGCCTTCCTGCCGCGGCCTGAGGCGGTCGTGGGCGCGGCGAGGGTCGCTAGCGAATTCCACCATGAGAAAATTAACAAGCGAGTCAATTTGCCTATAGGCAATTAAACTAGTATCATCATCTAATGTTGGAGCGCTATCTGCGGGGGCAGGCGGAAGACGATCTCGGGAGCAAGATGGTCTTTGTGGGGGGGGCCAGGCAAGTGGGAAAGACCACGCTGGCCAAGTCGCTGCTGGGAAAAGAGCGGGCGGGCTACCTCAACTGGGACGTCGATGAGCATCGGGAAAGGATCCTCAAGGGCGAACTGCCGAACACGACGCTATGGGCGCTCGACGAGATCCACAAGTACCGTTCTTGGCGCAATTATCTCAAAGGACTCTACGACGGCAGGCGGCCGGGCCAGCGGGTCCTCGTCACCGGCAGCGGGCGCCTTGACCTCTACAGGTTCGGCGGGGATTCGCTTCAAGGCCGGTACCACTTTCTGCGTCTTCATCCACTCTCCGCCGCGGAGCTGAGATTGCGTACAGAGAAGGATTTCCACGATCTTCTCGAATTGGGGGGGTTCCCCGAACCGTTCCTGGGAGGTTCCGAGATCGAGGCCAAGCGGTGGTCCAGGGAGTATCGCAGCCGCCTTGTCCGGGACGATATCGCCAGCCTGGAACAGGTGCAGGACTTGGGCAAGCTGGAGCTGCTGATCATGCGGCTGCCCGAGCTGGTCGGGTCCCCGCTGTCCATTAACGGACTGCGGGAGGATCTGCAGGTGAGCCACAAGGCCCTGAGCCACTGGCTTCTCGTCCTGGAAAGGCTCTATGCGATCGTCCGTCTACCGCCTTTCGGGGCGGCGAAGATTCGAGCCGTGAAGAAGGAGCAGAAGCACTACCACTACGACTGGACTTTAGTGAAGGACCCGGGTCTGCGCTTCGAGAATCTGGTGGCCATGCACCTGCTCAAGTGGGCGCACTTCCAGGAGGATGCGTTTGGACGGGACATGGAACTGCGCTATTTTCGCGACGTGGACGGCCGGGAGGTCGATTTCGTGGTGATGGAGGACGGCAGGCCCCTGCACTTGGTGGAGTGCAAATGGGACGATGCGCCACCTGCGCCCGGCCTGCGGTATCTGATGGCGCGGGTGACGAAGGTCCAGGCGTGGCAGATATCGGCGGCGGGCAAGAAGGATTACATCACGCCGGACGGTATCCGGGTCTGTCCCGCCCTGCGGTTTTTGGAAGGGCTTGTCTGACGGCGGAAGGCGAGGACCGGCAACAAAAAGATCTGCGCCCGCCTGGACTTGAACCAGGGACCATCCCGTTATGAGCGGGGTGCTCTGACCAACTGAGCTACGGGCGCGTACCGGGATTCTACAATACTTGCCCGACGGCCGCGGCCGGGAGTCAGAACTTCGCGCTGAGCGAGCCTTTGACCGAGATGCCCGGCGAGAGTTCGGAGGGGCTCTCCTGGTACCGCACATCGCCGAGGTTCTCCGCCACGAAGGACGCCTGGAGGTGGGGGCCGAAGTCCTTCCAGAGCCTGACGCTCAAGAGGGAGTGGCTGGGGCTGGTCAGGTAGTTGGCGTCATCCTGGTACTGCTTGTCCTTGTAGGCCCACCACAGGCTCATGCCCAGCCACGGGTGCGCCCACTCCGCCGACAGGGTCGCGGCGTGCGCTGGCGTGTTGGCGAGGGTCCTGCCCTCGAGCGCCGCGTTGCTGGAGAAGCGGCGGATCCTCGATTGGTGGGCGCTCACGGCCGCGGAGAAGGAGACTCGTTCGACCGGCGCGACCCTGGCGTCGAGCTCCGCGCCGTAGATGTCCACCCGGGCCACGTTCTGCCTCTGGTAGATCGGCTTGATCCCGCTGATGTTGACGGTCCGGCCGGTGTTGACGGAGTAGATGAAGTCCCGTCCCTGGGTGAAGAACAGGCTCGGCGAGACCCTCAGCCACCCCTCTTCGGTCCAATCCCCGCCGAACTCGTAGGAGTCGAGGGTCTCGGGGTCGAGGTCCGGGTTGCCCTGGGAGACTTGGTTGGAGCGCAGGAGCGACAGGCACATGTCCTCGAGCGTGGGGGGACGGAACCCCCTGCCGAGGGACGCGTACACGGACCAGCGTTGGCTCGGCAGAAAGCGCAGGCCTGCCTTGCCGGTGTAGGCGTTCCAGGCCCGGCCGGAGAGCGGTCCATTGAGCCCGACCCAGCCCGAGTTCGTGGGGTTGAAGTAGTTGCCGTCGAAGAAGCGGGCCTGGTCGATTCGGGCGGCAGCGAAGGCCTTGAGCCGGCCGTCCTGGAAGGATAGCTCGTCTTGGAGGAAGAAGGAGAGCAGGGACATCTGGCCGCGGTTGTCGATGGAGGAGTAGGGCGCGGTCCTGTAGTGGTCGTGCGAATCCACTTTGCCCAGCCTGAAATCCAGTCCCGCGGTCAAGGACTGGCTGAGGAAGAGGGGAGGAGTCCAGGCCAGGGCGACGCCCAGGTCCGAGCGGTCCGCCAGAACATCGATGCGCTCGTACTCATTGCCGGTCCTGAGCCGCTCTGTGGTCCTGCCGTAGTCCTGGCGCTGGAGGTGGGAATCGAGCCTCCACGCGTGTCCCTTGGCCTTCCCCTTCCAGGACAGGCGCCAGAAATCCGTGCTGTAGGCGCGGTTGTTGCCGTTTTCCGCGAGGATGGTCTGCCCCTCTCCCCGAAGGTCGTCGAAGCGGTTGAATTCGAACTCAAGGCCGCTGCTTCCTGTCTCCCAGCCGACCTTTGCGCCCAGCCCGGATGCCCTGGCGAATCGCGGCCGCGTGAACGCGGTCCGCTGAGCTTCGGGAGCGGAGATGTAGCCGCTGCTCTGCAATCCCTGGCCTGAGATGCCCCAGGTCACGGTGCCCGGGCCCAGGTTCGAGCGGCCCGAGACCGAGGCCTTGGCTGAGCGGGTGTCATAGGTGCCATAGGAGACCCTGGCGCGGGCCTCCAGGGGCTTGGCCGGCTTCTTGGAGATGACGTGGATGACGCCTGCCAGGGCGCCGCCTCCGTAGGCGTAGGAGCCGGGGCCCTTCAAGACCTCGACAGCCTCGATCTCGGCGAGGTCGAGCCGGTTGAAGTTCGCGGTCCCGGTCGCAGAGGTGTTCACGGGCACGCCGTCGAGGAGCACGAGGGTGCGGCCCTGCTCGCTGGCAGGCAGTCCCCGCACGCTCACAAAAGCGTGGTAGGACGAGTCGCCGTAGGTGCGCCAGGCATTGACGCCCGAGGCCTGCCGCAGGGCCTGATCGAGGTTCTCGGTGCCCGAGCGGGAGAGGTCCTTGTTGTCGAGCACCTCGAGCCTGCCCACGACCTCCCTCCACGGCTGAGGGGAGCGGCTGGCAGTCACCACGATGGTGTCGAGCCATGCTTTGCGGGCCTGGGCTGGGAGGGGTTCCGCTGCCGCGGCCGTAAAGGACAGGACCAGCAGGAGGACGCAGTTGAAAAGGGCCATCAAGAGCCTTCCTCAACTGCGCGGGAGAGGATTTCGACTAGTCTGACCATGGCCAGGGTGTCCTGGCCGCAGTATTCCTTGAGGTTCGCTTTGAGGCGTTCGGCTTCCTCTGGGTCGAGCTTGCCGGACATCAGCTGGAGATAGGCTGCTTGAGCGTCTTCTCCATTGGCGACTGCCAAGCCGGCATAGGTCATGTCAGGGACCAGGACAGGGAGCACTTTCTTGATGGACCACCTGCCCTTGAACCCTGGGTGGACATAATGTGCTCTGCTGAAGGATTCTGCTGAATCCCAAAGCCTTTGTTTAATGCTTAGAAGGGGCGTGGAAGCTGAAGGGAAATGTTCAGCCAGCACCTTCAGGCACATCCCCTCGAAGTCCTTGCTGTAGGCTATGACGGAACCTGAAGAAGCGATGTTTTTTACAAGAAAATCAACCAACCTGGGCCGCGGGTCTTCAGTTGCGCTGCCAAGGTACTCCAGATGGCGCAAGCTGCTTCCGGGAGTGTCCTGGATGTGCAGGGAGGCTTGGAAGGGAAGTTGTTCCATGGGCCGGCAATCGTCAAATGGCGGGATGGCTGGGCTGATGGTCTCGAAATCGAGATAGTGGAGCGGGTACTTCAGGCGCTTGATATGTTTTTGGATCTCAGACTTGTTGACCAGGGTCCGATGGTCTTTTTCAGCCAATCTTTGGAGCGCTTGCTGGGGAGAAAGGGGGAAGTCCTCCGGAATCGCGCTGATCTCGGAGATTCCGCGCTCCTGCAGTTGTCCGATCTTATCCCAGGAGAGGTGCTTGATATGGTGGATGGAGGTGTCCTGGATATCCTTCCAGCAGTGTTCGTAGAATCCGCACTTATGTTGGGCCTTGCACCACGGGCCTATCGCCGTCGAAGGCGGCGTAGTTGATTTCGCTATTTCTGCTAATTCGGCCAGTTTGGCTTTAATTTCGTGTTTTAAATGTCTGGTCTCCTCAGAAACGTCGGCAATTGTGAAGAGTTTGGCCAGATCCAATGGGCCTTTGCGCAGATAGCGGTTGTTGATGTAGACGATGCAGACTGCCGCGACGTTCAAGCCGGACTCTTCCAGGACATGTCTTTGGACTGCGGCATCCTGCACGTATACATCCTTGACCTCTCCCGAACTCTTCACCTCATAGAGGTTCCAGGATCCGCGTTTTCCCGCGATGAGGATGTCCGGCCGCACCAGGGTATCGGCCGCCACGAAGGCCGCCTCGTAAATGGTCGTGGCGCCGGAATCCAGGGCCATCCGGGTCTCTTCGAGCGCCTCCTTGATATGGCGGTGGTCCGCCGTGATGAGGACCCCTCCGGGGAAGCGCTCCCGAGCCAATCCGCCCACGGCATGGCCTTGGTCGAATATCCTCTGCAAGGAAGGCGATGTCTTGGTCATGAGCTCCGGGTGATGGCGGTAGAGCCAAAGGGACTTGAGGCACTGCAGGCCCCGGATGTACTGGGATTTGGAAAGGATGTAGGGCTGGGACAAGTAATTTCTCCGAAGGAATAAGAATATATTATATATTCATAGCTTCAATCGAATGACCAAGCCACTCATCCTGGTGTGCAATGACGACGGGATCGGCTCTCCTGGCTTGCGCGCCGCTGCCCAAGCAGTGACAGGCCTCGGCGAGGTCGTGGTCGTGGCGCCCAAGTCCCAGCAAACAGCAGCTGGCAGGAGCCTGACCGGGCCGGACCATGCCGTGCTCGAGCCCGTGTCCTACCGCGTGTCCGGCCGCAAGATCCGGGCATACCAGGTGGACTGCTCGCCGGCCATGCTCGTGGACCTTGCGTTCGTGGTCCTGTTCTCTGGACGGCTCCCGGACCTGGTGGTTTCGGGGATCAACTACGGGGAGAACGCGGGAGCGGTGGTGACGGCCTCCGGCACCGTTGGAGCCGCGCTCGAGGCAGCGGGGCTCGGCGTGCCTGCCTTGGCCGTGTCCCGCCAGACCGAGATCAAGCACCACATGCGCTACGGAAGGCTGGATTGGGGCGCCAGCCGCCACTTCACGCGCAAGGTCGTCAAGATGCTGCTGGGAAGGCGCTTTCCGGACGGCGTGGATGTCTTCAACCTCAATGTCCCGGCTGACGCGAAGAAGACCACGCCCATGCGGCTGACGCGCGTGTCCCGGCAATCCTACTTCATCTTCGAGATACCCGGAGCCACGCTGGCCTCCTCCCTGGGCGATGGCCGTGTGCGCGTCAAGGTCGGCCACGACTGCCTTGAAAAGGACTCTGACATCTATGCCCTGACCTGCGACCGGGTGGTCTCCCTGACCCCGCTCACCTCGGACCTGACGTCCCGCGCGCGGCCGGGAAAGGTCAATGCCTGGCTTGCCAGTTCCTGCCGAGCTGAGCGCTCCCGTCCCCTGCAATAAACCTCCCCCAGGGCCGTTATCCATGGTAGGCCGCACACAGACTTCAAGGGAGGTGTTATGAAGAAAGCGTTCTGGGTCGCGATGGCAGCGGGAATCGTGGGGCTGGGGCTTCAGACGGGATCGCTTTGGGCCGAGGACAAGGCTTCAGCAGGCAAGGGCGCCGGGGCGGTCCAGTGCGCCAAGGGCAGGATGGCCCAGCGCTTGGGCCTGACCCAGGAGCAGGCGGACAAGATGGGTGAGCTCCGGAAAGCCCAGAAGGAGGCCGTCGCGCCCCTGCGCAAAAAGCTTAAGGAAGAGACGGCCAGGCTCCGCGAGCTCGTCCGCGACGAGGCCTCTGATAAGGAGATTGCGGCTGTCCTCTCCCGTGTCCAGGAGACCCATAAGGCCATCCAGGCCGAGCAGGAGAAGCTCAAAGGCAAGCTTGCTGTCCTGCTGACGCCGAGCCAGCAGGCCAAGATGCTGCTCGCTGCTGCCAGGATGAACAAGGCCGGCAAAGGCATGCGCATGGGCGGACGCGGCAAGGGGCAAGGCGGAAAAGGCGGCTGGGAAGGCGGCAGAGGCAGGGGCGGTCAGGACGGCCGAGGCAATCGCGAAGGCCGAGGATTCGGCCGCGGCCAGGAGTGGGGCGACAGCAAAGAGTGACGATGCTGTCGTTGTCCGCGGGCGGGCCCGGAGGCAGGCTCCGGGCCCGCTTCGTCGTCCAAGGCAAAATCAGCTATCATAGACGGGCGGATGGAAGATCTCGGCCCCCTGCTCAAAGGCGTATCGCGGTCGTTCTATCTCTCCCTGAAAATCCTTCCCCCTGAGCTGAGACAGCAGATCTCCGTTGCCTACCTGCTTGCCCGAGCCAGCGACACCGTGGCTGACACCAAGGTCGTTGCCAGGGAGAAGAGGCTCGGCCTTCTCAGATCCATGAGGAAGGGCGATTTTCAGCCCGTCGCCGGGCTCTCGGCGAGCCAGGCGCTCCCGGCCGAGTCGGAGCTTCTCTTGCGTTTGGCTGAGGTCGCCAAGCTCAAGGCCTCCTTCTGCGCGGAAGACCGCGTGCTCACGGACTGCCTGCTCGACACCATCGTCAGCGGCCAGATTTTCGACTTGGAGCGCTTTGCCGGCGAGGATGCCGCATCCCTGACCGCCCTTTCGGACGAGGCCGAGCTCGACCACTACACCTACATGGTGGCGGGGTGCGTAGGCGAGTTCTGGACCAAGCTGGCCGGCCTGCGGCTGCCTGCCCTCAAAGGCTGGGATACGGACCAACTCCTCAGTCTGGGTGTGGCTTTCGGCAAAGGCCTCCAGCTTGTCAATGTCCTGCGCGATGTGCCGCGGGACCTCAGGAACGGCAGGTGCTACCTGCCGGTCCTGACGCCCAAGGACCTGCTCGACCCGATGAATTATCCAGCTGTCCAGCCGCTGTACAACAGGCTCTTGGACACGGCTCTCGGACATCTCGAGGCTGGCTGGTGCTACACCCTGAGCATCCCGCCAAGCCTGTGGAAGCTGCGCCTGGCGTGCGCCTGGCCCATCTGGATCGGGCTCGAGACCATGGGGCTCCTGCGCAAGGGCAACCCGCTTGACCCGAAGCAGGTCATCATGGTGCCCCAGTGGAGGACGAACCTTCTCCTGGCCGAGTCTTTCCTGCTCTGCAGGAGCGACCGTCTCATGGAGCGCTCCTTCCAGCGCCGCCTCAAAAGGGCCCGCAGCTAGCCGGCCTTTTTCAATACCACGATCCGGATATCTCCGGGAAAATCCGCGGCAGCGGCCTCTTCGGTCATCATCTTCAGCACCTGTTCAGGACTGCCGCCTCCGGTGCCTGCGCCGATGAGCGGGAACGCGATGGAGGAGAACCCCTTCTGTTTCGCCAAGGCTAGGGCATTAACTACCGAAGCCCTGACGGATGCTTCCGAAGAGCGCCACCACAGGCTGATGCCCGCGACATGGATGATGGCCTTGAACGGGAGCCTGCCCGGGCCTGTCAGCACCGCGCCGCCCAAGGGGATGGGGCCCATCCTTCCCAGTTCGAGGAACGGCGCATAGCCTCCGCGCTTCTTGATGGCGCCTGAGACGCCCTGCGGGAGCAGCAGCCACCACGGGATGATGTTCCTGTTCCAGGCATTGACGATGCAGTCGACCTTCTGGTCGAGGAGGTCGCCTTCGATGACGTGGACAGACATGAGGGCCTTAGCGCCGGCGGCGGAGGGGAGCATCCAATTCCACGCATGCCTCCACAGACAGCCAGAAGAGTCGTTCTCTTGCGGATATCCGCATCCCAAAGTGGCGGGGATCCCATTTTAGGCCGCTGACATCGTCGCCGCCGTACAGGAATTGGCCGATTTTGACCTTCCGGAATGCGGCGACGGCGAACAGGGCCGCGGCTTCCATTTCAACGGTCAGGCAACCCTGGCTTCGACGGCGGGCGACTTTGGCGCGCGTTTCTCTATAGAATGCGTCGGTTGTCCAAGTCTTGCCTTTCAGAAAAGGGCACTTGTGGCGCTTCAAGACCCGGAGCATCGCCCTGACGACCTTGGGGGAAGGACGTGCTTCTGCCAAGGGCGGGAGGTAGTGGTAGGATGTCCCCTCGTCACGGACAGCGGACGTGGGGATGATGATGTCCCCGCTGGCGATCGAACGGTCGAGGACCCCGGCACCGCCGCAGACGACGAACTTCCTGCCCCCTCTTGCGATGACCTCTTCGAAAAGCCCGGCAGCCAGGGATGCGCCGACGGCAGCGGGAATGACTCCTAAGACATGCCCGCCAAATGTCCCCTTGTAGACCGGGACTTTTCCCATCTCAGATTTCAGCGGAGGGAGTTCGGTGAGGGAGAGCCGCTTCCTGGCCCCATCGATGACCTCCCGAAAGAAGCATAGGACGCAAAGAGGGGGCACATCTCTATGTTTGATCACCTTATGCGGCTCTATGATCGCTTCGCGCGTTGGATCGAAATCAAGGAGCGGGATTGGCTGTCTTTTCATGGTCTACACCTGCGCCGATGGATGGTCCATTGTCCTCCAGCGTTCGTCTGGCTGGGAGTATACAAAGGGCGCTTCCAGATTTGCCATGGGTAGTGAGGCACGGCCTTGGCTCGAACGCGGCCGGCTTCGGCCTGAATTTCTGGTTGCGTATCCATTCATTCTCCTCGCCCCAGGGCCAGGGGAATAGCGTTTCTATGAATTTTACTTTCATCGCGAAAGTGAAATGCGCGGAAACGCAAGCAGGTCTCCTGAAAAAACGAGCCCCTGGCCGAAAGGTCCGGACCAGGGGCTCGTTGGCGCGGAGGTGGCTACAGGCTGTAGGTGATCCTGTTGTCGTTGATGATGACCTTGCCGGTCTGCAGGAGGGCTTCCAGGATGTCGGCTGCTGGCGGAAGGGTCTTGCCCGCGCCGTGCTGGTTCTGCAGGTAGTTCAGGAAGCGGACCTTGGTCGAGGGCCGCTGGTTGGCGGAAAGGCGTTCGAGGGCCGCCAGGACCTTGGATTCCGCGACATGGCCGGCGCCGTTGGAGCCTGCCGGTTCCGTTGGGGCGGGAGCCTTGGGGGCCTGGGATGACTGACGTCCGCCCGAGCGGCGGCCGCCTCGGCGGGAGCGTCCGCCGCGGTCAGGGCTCGCGCTGGAGCGGCTCGGCCGCCTCTCCGGGGCAGGGCTTGGGAGCTGACAGCTCTTGCCGAGGTTGTCGACCCTGCGGCTCTCGCGGCCGTTCTCGCTGATGTAGCGGAGCAGGGCGTCGTAGCCCTTGTCGCGGGAGAGCACGGTGAAGCCGATGGACTTGTCCGCTTCGACGTCCATGCGGCCGAGCATGTAGCTGAGGTGGAAGTCGAGGTTGTTCTTGCCCTCGCCGCCGATCTTGACCCACTCAACGCGGGTGCCGAGGCTCTGCAGGCGCTGGACGAGCTCGAAGTCGAGCTTGTTCTGGCCCCTGCCCACGAAGATGATGATCTTGTCGAAGGCGCCGCCGCCTTCCTCCAGCTTCACTTTTTGCGTATTTTCGAAGTCAATGAACAGATAATGAGACACTAACTGATTCCTCCTGGGTGCGTCTATAATGGATTCAGACCGTCTGGCAGGACCCGGCTTGGGGAAGAGGGATGCAAGAAGACCGAACACTCCGGTCATTGTACCTTTTTCCAGGGGCCCGCGCCAACAGCGTCGATGAACGGCTGCTCCCGAAGGGGCCGCTCGAGGAACTCTGCGACGAGGGCCGCGGGATCCTTGGTTGCGCCCGAGTCGAGCACGACTTCGCGGAACCGGCGCGCCATGATGGGGTCGGGCTGGTCCTTCGGCCCGAACCCGGAGAACAGGTCCTCGGCCGCGACTCCGGCCCAGAGCGGCCCGAAGCCGCGGCCGGCGTCCGTGACCAGGAACGCGAGGTCAGCCGGGCCGCAGGCCCTGGGAGGGGTGAGGAGGCCGATCTCCAGGGATATGCGGCCAAGTTCTCCGCAGAGGTCCAGGACCTGGGTCGTATGGCTCCTTCGGCCGAACTCGGCGCGGGCTGTGGCTTCAAGGGTGTCGAGGGCCGAGGTCGCGGCAAGGGCTTGGGGCAGCAGCTGGGCCAGCTCCCGGGGCAGTGGGATGCCGTTGGCAAGCCGCGGCAAGAGGGTCGGCAGCCCGCTGGGAGACCAGGCCCAGCGCTCGAAGACCATGCCGGGGACCTCGGCGAAATCCCAAGGCGCTTCGGCGGACGAGAAGCTGGCGTAGCGGTTCCTGCTCGATATGAGGTACAGGGCTTTGCCGAACGCCCTCAGCATGGGCCGGGCTTGGTCCAGGGGGAGCAGGGCCTGCTTGCCTTTCGGGGGCCTGGGCAGGCTCGCCACAAGGGCCGCGATGCCCGGCTGGCGCAGGCCGTCGCTGGTCTGCCGGGGCCGGAGCAGGCTGAAGGCAGCGGTCTCTTCGGTCTTGCCGGGCCTGGCGTAGAGGTCGAGGTAGAGATAACCGAGCGTCTCACCTTGCTCCGCGAGGACGGCCAAGACGCGTGCATCCGGGTGCCAGGCAGGGGCCTGGCCCGCGTCTTTGAGGCGCAGGCCATAGAGGCTGCGGCTGAGCTCGGCCATGCCGTCGAGGAAGGCCCGGAGGGGCAGGCCATCTTTGATGTCGCTGGCCGCATCTCCCAGGACATAGTCCTGGAGCTTCTTGCGGTAGGCGCTCCTCTCTTCCGGGTGGAGGGCTCGTTTCTTGTCAGCGGGTTCAGCGAGGGCCTTGAGCCCTTCCATGGTCTGGAGTTGTCTGTCTCCCGCGGGCCTGATCCCTGAAGCGAGCCTGTCCAAGAACCACTCCACCGCGAGCGGGTTGCCGAGCATCCGGCTTTCGTACTCGAAGTGTGCGTGGGAAGGATATCCCAGGAGCCGGGCAGCTTCCTCCCGCGACCTGAGGAGGCGGCTGAGGCTGACAGCGCTGTCTCTCGCCGTTTCCGTGGACGCGGCGTTCTTGAGGAAGAACGCTTCGAGGAGCCGGATCTCCTCCTTGACCTTGGACAGCCGGCCGCGTTCCTTCGCTGGAAGGGCCGCGCCGTGGCGCTTGAATTGCCGGAGCTGGTGGTCCACCAGCCGCTTGGGTTCGCCGGCCAGGGGCTCCTTGAGGTCCGCGTATTGCCGCAGAGCGAGGTAGAGGTCGGGCCTGGACCAGGTCTCCTCTTCGAACACACGGACCTGCTCCCCGCAGGCCAGGGCGGCCTTGCGCATGGTCTTGGCCGTGGAGACGAAGGCGAGCATCGAGAGGGGGTCCGCAGCTTCGCGACATTCAGCGAGGCTGTTCTCGATGGTCTCAGGGGTGTTGGAGAAATCTCGGTTGGCCTCGGATATGCCGACCGCGGCCTGCAGGCCGGAACGTCCACGGGTAATCGCATCGAGACAGGACTTGGCCACTGCCTTGGCGGAAGCGGGAGGGGCGGGGAGGGCGGGACGGAACTCCGCGGCCAGAGCACTGCCGCAGGCCAGGACGATAGCGGCGATGACGGTGCCGATGACGGTGCCGGGGATTAAGTTGCTTAAGTTGTCATGCACGGGATCAGGAGAACTTAAATAACTTAATCCCCGGCACCGGGTCAAGGCGGAAGGTCAGCGGCCGCTGTTGGCGTGGAACGGCCGGTCCTCGGCGCCCGCGACCGCGTCTCCAGCGGCGGGGGCGCGAAGCGGGTCGTCGGCCAGGCCGATGAGGTAGAGGGCGGGCCTGAGGTTGGCCGCGAAGGTCGTGGCGATGGCGGGCACGCCGGGATAGAAGCCGCCGTCCCAGAGGGACTTCGGGGAGAGCTCGAAGGTGAAGGAGTAGATGCCGAGGGCCGCCCAGGCCCAGTCCGTGGTGTCGCCCGAGGCGGTGTAGAGCTCGCTCGACTGCTGGGGGGTGTACCCGTTCATCTTGGCCATGGTCTCGGCCATGGCCTTGTACGCGGCCAGGGCCGGCGCCTCGGAGATGGGGGCGTCGGTGTAGCCCCAGGGATAGAGGATGAGTTCGCTGAAGGTGTGGTATGCCAACAGGACCTTGATGTTGGGCCGCGCCTCAAGGAAGGTCTTGACGCTCCCGGTCTCGGGCTCGGAGAAGGGCGCGGAGCCGCAGTAGGTGTCCGCGCGCGGGTTGTCGGAAGCGCCGGTCTCGCACCAGTGGTGGCCGTAGTTGCGGTTCAAGTCCACGCCCACGGACTTGTCGCCGTTGGGCCGCATGTTCTTGCGGTGCATGTGGTAGCGGTCGCCTTCGATGTCGTATTCCGAGCCGTCCGGGTTGATGTTGGGGATGATGTAGATGTCGCGGGAGCCCAGCAGGGCCGCGATCTCGGGCTTGGCGCGGTTCTCGACAAGGTGCTGGGCCAGGAGGAGCGCCATCTCCGTGGAGAGGTGCTCGCGCGCGTGGTGGGTGGCCATGAACGCGATCCCGGGCTTGGCGCTCGGCGCGGTCCCTTGGGCCGAGGTGTTGAGGCGCAGGGCGATGATGTCGCGGCCGAGGAAGCTCCTTCCGATGGAGAAGGTCGAGGCGAGCCGCGGGGCAGAGGCCACGAGGCCGCGGAGCAGCGCTCCTGCCTCCGCGTAATTATGGAAGGATGCGTCCTCCGAGGGGAAGTCCTTGGCCGTGGCCCTTCTTTGGAGCGGGACCGCGCTCTCGACCTCGATGCCGGCTTGCTTGAGGGCGGCGATGGTCTCGGGCAGGGCCGCGCCCATCATGCGGTTTCCGCGGATCTCCTCGATGGCGAAGCCCGCCTCAGAGGCGAGCGTGCGGCTCTCCCTGTCCGGCCCGACCGCGGTCACCCAGAGCCGGTCGGCGACCTCGGCCGCGAGGTCCGTGGAGGGGGACGCCATTTTGGGCACGCCGAGGTCCAGGCTGGCGCCGCGGCTGTCAAAGGCGGGGTCCGGGAAGGCCCACGAGAGAGTCGGGCCGCAAAGGAGGACGATGAGAAGCTCGGCGGTTCTCATGGAAGTATTATAGATGTTGCTCTCCGGAGGGTCAATGAAAAAGGGACCTTGGACCCACGCGCGCCTGGGCCCAAAGGCCTACTTCTCCAGCTTGAACGCGACAGGGGTGTTCCCTGCCGGCGCTGCCAGGAGCGCGTAGGGCGAGCACGGTGTCGCGACCGGCTTGGAAGCCGGGTCCGGAGGGATCTCGCGGTAGCGCACGACCAGGGCCTTGGGGGAGTGGGCCGCGTCCAGGATCTCCACGGACCAGCCCGCGGTAGGCCGCTTCCCGAGGAACACGGCCACGACCCGGTGGCGGGTGAAGTCCACCTGGGGCATGGGCTCCTGGGTCAGCCGGGTCCAGAACACGCGCCAGGCCCCTTGGTCCGTCACGACCTGCGTTCCTGCTTGGTGGTGGCCGGAGTAGGAGCCGCTCCACCGCGTCGGGGCCTCGCCGTCCGCGATGGGGCCGGCGGCCGTGGGAGCCTTGGCCAAGAGCTTGGCCGTGTCTCCGGAGATGGGCACGGGCCGGTTGTAGTCGCCCATGAGTGCTTCCCGGAGGGCTTTGAGCTGGTCGATGTAGCCGCGGAACCGTTCCCGGCGCTCCGCCAGAGGGACGTGCGCCATGGGCGGGGGGGCTGGGTCTGCGAACACGTCCTCTTTATCGTCCTTGGTCAGCGTGATGCCGACAGGGGCGGGCGGGCCGCCCTTATCCTTGCCGGCCCCGTCCGCGAGGATGAGCTTGGTCGGGTCCTCGCTCGTGTCCGGGGTGATGACCATGCCTTCCCCAGGCGTCGGTGAGGGAGTGATGGGTGCGCTATCCGATGGGAGCGCCTTGAAGTCAGGCGCGGGAGGCTGCTCGCTCCGGCGCACGGCCAGGAGGATGAGGATCCCGGCGGCGCCCGCGGCCAGGCCGATGCCGAGACGGGTCGGCAGAGGGCCGCGGGGAAGAGGCATGGGTCAAGCCTTGAACTTCCGGGCGAGCTGGCGGGCCACGAACGGGGTGACGAAGTCCACGACAGGGGCTCCCAGCCTCGCGACCTCCCGGACCATGGAGGAGGAGAGGTAGGCGTATTTCTCGTCCGGCATGAGGAACACGGTCTCGATCGACCCCGAGAGGCGCCTGTTCATGGAGGCCAGTTGGAACTCGTAGTCCATGTCCGAGACCACGCGCAGGCCGCGGATGAGGATCTTGGCGTGCCGGGTCTTGAGGAAGTCCACGAGCAGTCCCGAGTAGGTGTCCGCCTCGGCGTTCGGGATGTGGCGGATGGCGTCCTCGACCATGCGCAGGCGCTCGGAGACGCTGAAGGTGTGCTTCTTGGCCGGGTTGTGGGCGACCGCCACGATGACCGAGGAGAAGACCCGGCTGGTGCGTTGGATGACGTCGAGATGGCCGCGGGTCAGCGGGTCGAAGCTGCCCGGGTAGACAGCGATCCCATGTCGTTGAGTCATGCCCCGAATCTACCATTTTTGGGGTGTCACACCTCAACTTATGGAACTTATTTGGGGGGTCACTCGTATATAGTGTATGGCTCGAAAGAATCGGATTCATGTCCCCGGGGCGGTTCACCATGTGACTTCGAGAGGAGATGGCGGCGAGGAGATCTTCATCGTGCCGCGTGAGTGGGAGTCTTTCCTCGAATTGGTTGCGGAGGCACGCAAGACCATGCAATTCGAGTGGCTGGCGTATTGCTTGATGCCCAATCATTTCCACCTGATTTTGCGGGTCTGGAGAGTTCCCTTGTGGAGCATCATGCAGAGGGTCAAAACGGCTTGGGCGATGCGCTTTAACCGGCGCAGAGAGAGGAAGGGACATGTCTTTGGAGGACGATTCATGTCCCGGCAGTGCGAGACCTCTGCAGACATAAAATCGGTGTTAAGGTATGTGCATCTCAATCCAGTGAAAGCCGGGTTGGTGGAAAAGGCCGAGGATTGGAGATGGTCCAGTCACCGGGAGTATCTTGGATCGAACGTGGAGGCGGGGCTGTGCGACAAGGGTTGGATGCTTGGCCTATTCGATCAAAAGAAGATAGAAGCGCACAGGGGGTATGCGGAATTCATGGGAGTCACGAGCCCAAGCGATTTCATGGTGAGCGCCGACGCATTGTGCGTTGAAGGAAGGGAAGAACGGATGACCGGCGAAAGTGGTGAATTTAGGAAGGCGCCCTTGGACCTTCTTGCTGCAGCGGTCAGCGCTTCTTTGGGGATTCCCGCTGGACTGATGATGAGTCCCTGTCGAGTGCGCCAGGTATGTGCGGCGCGTAAGGTATTGGTTCAAATAGCGGTTGCCGAAGGCTATCGTGGAATCGAGTTGGCGAGGGTCCTGGGGATTTCCAATCAAACAATCTCGAAGATGTTGCGATCTTCCAGCGGGTGATAGGCTCTGTCGAAAATGATAAATCCAGGGGTTTGTACGAATTGGCTGTAGAAAACAAGTTTCATAAGTTGAGGTGTGACACCCGATTTATTGCCTCCAAAGATCATCGAGGGAGGAGCGGATACGGGCCACGGCTTCGCGGGGGCGGTCCTGGTCGGCGTTGGCCTGGAAGCGGGGGTCGTCCATGACGCCGGCGAGGAGCTTTTCAAGGGTGGGTATGGCGTTCTTGGCCCCGACCGCGGCCAGGCCAGCGGCCGCCGCTGCCACGACCTCGGGGTCCTTCTTCTCCAGGTAGCGCAGGAACACGGCTGCGGTTTTGGGGTCGCGGACCAGGGCCAGGGTCTCGAGGGCCAACAGCTCGCCAGCGGGCCCGGGCTCAGATTGGAGCGCCCAGGACAGCATCGGGGTGGCCGTGTCCCGGATCGCGAGCAGGTCTCCGCGCTTGTCGAGGAGCGCTTTGTAGAGGAGCTTGCGGCCCCGCGAGCCCGTCGGATAGTGCTCGAAGAGCCGCAGGAGCACGCGCGTGGAGGGGAGGGTCCGCCCCCGGGTGAGGGCGAGTATGGCGAGGTGGGCGTTCTCCCAATCCTTGCCTTTCGGGTGGACGCCGAAGCTCCTGATCCAGCCTTCCAGAGGGCCGGGCTCATCGCAGCCGCTGCGGGCGACGCGGGAGAGCGCTTCCCGCAGGACCGGCGCAGGCAGAGCCTTGTCCTCGAGGCTCGCGCAGAGCGTCCGGTCGATGGCCTCGCGGGTCACGCAGTCGCGGACGTCCGGGTCCTGGGTCTCGTCGCAGAGGCCCTTGAGGAGGGGGAGGTAGGAGGCCGCGGCCGAGCGCAGTTCCGCCGGCGAGGCCGGGTCGAGCAGGATGCCCTTCACCGGGAAGAACACCGGGTAGCGCTTGATGAAGGTCATGAAGGTCAGGGCCCAGAGCCGGCTCTTCTCCAAGCGCAGGGGGTCCAAGGCGATGGCGGCCAGGCAGGGAACCGCTGAAACGCCCAGGGCCGTGATCGGGGCCTTGTACTCGCGGACGACCTTGTCCACGCGGGAGAAGGTGCGGGCATCCTTCTCGGCCCCCTCCTGGACAAGGGCGTCCACGCGCAGGAAGATCCGGTTGACCTTCTCGCAAACCGTGGGCGGGGCCGCGGGCTTGGCCGCAGGGGCCGGGGATGGGCCGGCTGTCGGCGCGGGTGCGGTCGTCTTCTTCATCCGCCGGAAGTTCTTTTTGCGGGGCCGTCCGGCCGCTGGTTGGCCGGCGTCCTCGGAGCTCTGCGCAGAGGTCTGCGGGGCCGCGGGCAGGGCGGTCAGCAGGGCCAGGGCCAGCCCTGCGGCCCGGACCAGGGTCATGACCGCCTCATCAGCCCGCGACCGCCTGGGTCTCGGGGGAGCCGGCCGCGAAGTAGCGGGCGGCCGGGTGGTGGAAGACCAGGGCGGAGACGCTCGCCTCGGGCTCCATCATGCAGCCGTCGGTCAGGGTGATGCCGGCGTTGTTGGCCGGGTCGATGAGGGCGAAGAGCTTGCGCTGGTCCTCGATCCTGGGGCAGGCCGGGTAGCCGAAACTCACGCGCAGTCCCTGGTACTTGGCCTGGAACTTGTCCCGCATGGTCAGGTCAGGGGCGTCGGAGATGCCCCAGATGGCGCGCAGACGCTCGTGGAGGAGCTCCGCGAAGCCCTCGGCGCTCTCGATGGCCAGGGCCTGCAGGGCATGGGACCGGACGTAGTCCCCGGCGGCCCGCCACTTCTCGGAGAGCGCGGCCACGCCGTGGCCGCAGGTGACCGCGAAGAGGGCCACGTAGTCCATCTTCCCGGAGGTCGCGGGAGCGACCCAGTCCGCGATGCAGCGCCTCTCGCCTCCGGTCTGCCTGGGGAAGGTGAAGGTCTCGACGACCCTCTTGCCCGTGGCGTTCTCGTAGAGGATGATGGAGTCTCCGTCCGAGTGCGCCGCGAAGAACCGGTAGACCCCGCGGGGCTTGATGATCCCCTTGGCCGCGACCTCGGCCTGCAGGGCCTCGACCTTGGCCTTGAGCTCCATGGCCTTGGGCTCGTTGTCCGCGAAGGACTTTTCCACGGACTTGAGGCCCAGGTGCTTGCCGTAGAGCATGACCGGGTTGATGTAGGGGAAGATCTGGCTGACGGAGACGTCCGAGGCCAGGTGGAGCGTGAGGTCCCGGGGCGCCGGGATGGACGGCGCCGGGGTCTTGGCCGGACCCGCCGGAGCCGCGGGTCCCACGGACGGGCCGGCGAGGGCCGCGGTGGAACCGGCCAAAGACGCATCGGCCGAGGTCTCGGACGAGGCCTTGGCCGATGCGAGCATGCTCTCGCGCTTGGCCGGGTCGCTCAGGCCCGACATGACGGCGAGGCCCTTCATGGCGTCGCGGCAGAAGAAAACCGGCCCCTTGTAGCGCGGCGCGATCTTCATGGAGGTGAACTTCTGGGACAGGGCCGCGCCTCCGATGAGCAGGGGGACGTCGATGCCAGCGTGGCTGAGGTCCTCGGCCGTCAGGGCCATCTGCTCCGCGGACTTGACCAGCAGGCCTGAAAGGCCGATCGCGTCCGGCTTGTGCTCGCGGACACCTGCCACGAGGGTCTCCGGGGGAACCTTGATCCCTAAGTCCACGATCTCGAACCCGTTGTTCTTGAGGATGATGTGCACGAGGTTCTTGCCGATCTCGTGGACGTCGCCCTTGACCGTGGCGAGGAGGAACTTCCCCCTGCTGGCTGAGTCGCCCTTCTCCATGTGGGGCTCGAGCAGGGTCACCGCGGCCTTCATGGCCTCCGCGGACTGGAGCACCTCGGCCACGATGAGTTCGTTGGCCGCAAAGCGCCTCCCGACCTCGGCCATGCCCTTCATGAGGGGGCCGTTGACGATCTCAAGGGGCTTCATTCGGCCGAGGAGTTCGGCCACGGCCTCTGGCAGGCCCTGCTTGGAGCCTTCGAGCACGCAGCGCTCCAGGCGCTCCTCAGCGGGCAGGTCCGCGGCAGGCGGCGCGGCCGGTCCGGTCGGTGCGGCCTTGAACCGGGCCGCGAACTCGGCCAGGGGGTCGCTGCCCGGCGGGAAGGCGGGGTCTCCCGGGCCCTTCCAGGTCAGCAGGGCCTCGGCGAGCTTCCGGTCCGCCTCAGGCAGGGTGGAATAGCGCGCGAGCTTGCTTGCGTTGACGATGGCGCAGTCCAGGCCCGCTTGGACGCACTGATAGAGGAAGACGGCGTTCAAGACCTCGCGGCCGGCCAGGGGCAGGCCGAAGGACACGTTCGAGACCCCGAGGATGGTCTTGGATTTCGGAAGGGCCTTCTTGATCAGCCGGATCCCCTCGATGGTCTCGACCGCGGAGCCCCAGTAGTTCTTGTCGCCAGAGGCGGCCGGGAAGACCAGGGAGTCGAAGAAGAGGTCCTCGGCAGGCATGCCGTGCTTCTTGACGAGGATGTCATGGGCCCGCTGGCAGACCGCGAGTTTGCGCTCGCGGGTCAGGGCCATGCCCGCGGCCTTGTCTTCGTCGATGGCGCCCACGACCAGGGCCGCGCCGTGCCTGCGGGCCAGGGCAGCCACTGAGGCGAGCTTGGCCTCTCCGTCCTCGAGATTGACCGAGTTGATGACGCACTTGCCCGGGCAAAGCTCGAGCGCCGCTTCCATGACCGCGGGGTCCGTGGAGTCGATCATGATGGGGGCCCGGACCTTCTTGAGAAGGTGGCCGAGGAAGGCCGTCACGTCGGCTTTTTCCTCGCGCTCCGGGTTGGAGAGGCAGACGTCAAGGATCTGCGCCCCGGATTTGACCTGCGCCCGGCCGGTCTCCGCGGCCTCCTCGAAGGCGCCTTTGACGATGAGCTCCTTGAAGGCCTTGGAGCCCAGCACGTTGGCCCTCTCGCCCACGAGCACGGGCCGGTTCTTGTCCTCGAGCGCCAGGGCCTCCAGGCCCGCGATCATGGAGGGACGCTTCCTGCTCGGCTGGCGTGGAGGGGTCCCTGCGGCCATGGCCGCCATGAGCCGGATGTGGGCCGGGGTCGTGCCGCAGCAGCCGCCCACGATGTTGACCCAGCCCTGGGAGCAGAAGCGCTCGATGTACTTCGCCAGGGCCGCGGGAGAGTCGGAGTACTTGCCGTTCTCGTCGGGCATGCCCGCGTTGGGGTAGGCCAGCGTGGGGAAGCGGCACATCCCCGAGAGGGTGCGCAGGTGGTCCGTCATGAAGGCCGCGCCTGTGGCGCAGTTCATCCCTAAGGCGAGGAGGTCCCGATGCGCGAGGGAGGCGTAAAGCGCTTCGATGGTCTGGCCGCCCAGCATGGTGCCGGAGCTCTCGATGGACACGGAGACCATGACCGGCACGCTCCGCCCGAGCGCCGCGAAGGCGTCGTCTGCGCCGGCGAGCGCGGCCTTGAGGTTCAGGGTGTCCTGCTGGGTCTCGATGAGGAGCAGGTCGCACCCGGCGTCCACGAGGTCCGTGGCCCAGGCCTTGGCCCCTTCCCGGACCTGGCCGAAGGTGATGCCTCCCGTGACCGAGATGGTCTTGGTGCCTGGCCCCATGGAGCCGGCCACGAACCTGGGCTGGCGCGGGGTGGAGTGCTTCTTGGCGCATTTGAGCGCGAGCTCGACAGCCGCCCGGTTGATCTCCGAGGCCTTGGCGCTGATGCCGTACTCCTCGAGGACCCAAGGGACCGCGCCGAAGGTATTGGTCTCGATGATGTCCGCCCCGGCCTGGAGGTACGACTCGTGGATGGAGGCGATGACGTCCTTCCTGGTCAAGACGAGGTGCTCGTTGCAGCCCTCGAGCTCGGGGCCGCCGAAGTCCGCGGCTTTCAGGCCCTTGGTCTGGAGCTCCGTGCCCATGGCTCCGTCGAGCACGAGGATGCGGGTCCCGAGCAGCTTCTGGAGCTCCTCAAGCCTGCCGCGGTCGGCTTTGGACGTCTTTTTTTTCGGGGGCATGGATCGGGTGACTCCTTAGACTCCCCAGTACCACTTGATCTTCTCTTCAGCGACCGGGGGCTTGGCCGACTTCAGGCGCAGGGCTTCGACGAGGGTCTTCAAGCTGTTCTGCGTCTTGGCGGAAAGGGTGAAGGAAACGCCGTATTGGTTGCCGCGGGAACCGCCCTCCGAGGCCGCGCGCGCGACCTGGCCAGCCACGGTGAGCACGGCGTTGTTCCAGGCGATCTGGAATCTGTAGATGGTGCCCTTCTTGAGCTCCATCGGGCAGTGCAGGAGGATGCCGCCCATGCTGATGTCGTGGACGCGGCCGTTGCCGATGCGGGCTGGGTGGTCGCCTCCCCAGACCGCGGCCGGCAGGTCGCAAGCATACCGCGCGTAGACGCGCTTTGCCTGCTTCTCCGCATCGAAGGTGCGGCGCTGCTGGCCTGGGTCCCCGCCGAAGGGATTCGGGCGTCCGAACATGGGGTGATTTTAGCAGTTTGGCGGATAGGCTCGCTTCTTAGGGAAGGCGGACGCCGTCCGAGCGGCCGTGGCCCGTGAACGCATCCGCGAGGGACAGCTCGATGTTCGTCCCTGCGATGGCGCGGCTGAATTCCTGCCTCGCGGATGCGGCGAGTTCTTCGCAGGAGGATCTCGGCTCCAGCGCACGGATGGCGTGCAGGAGCCCGAGCCCGCCCCGGACGGCCGTCCTGGCATGGTCGTCCTCGTGCCTTGTCAGCGCGGTCATGTACCTTTGCCACTTCCGGTGGAGCCGTTTGGAGGTCCGAGGCCCTGGCGCCCAATGGGGGTAGAGCTGGGTCAGGGCGAGCGTTGCCGTGACATTCGTGATCGCGCAGTTTTCGTTGACAACGGCGTAGGAGAATCGCCAAGCGAGGCGGTATTCCGTCAGGCCGGCGTACCTGCGTCCGGTGCGGCGGTCCTTCGGGCCCGATGCCGCGAGGCCGGCCCGAAGGGCGGAGGCCGTGGCCCCCTCCACCGGGTAGTAATGGACCTCATGCCGGATTTCGAGGTCCGGGTCCGGGCTCGTCGTTGGGGCGTCGGCCGCGGGGTTGGGAACGCCGGCTCCGGCCTGCCTGAAGGTCTGGCTCGATGCCGGGAGGGGCAGGGAGGCTCCCAAGCCGAGGCCGGCTGCGGCAAGAACGAGGGTCGAGGTCGAGAATAACGACCGCCTATCCCGCTTCATCACGCTATCAGGATAGCCGGGACGGCTCAAGTCTCTCTTAGCGGGCCGCTAACTTATCCTTAACCGGAGGGGAGGCGGAGCGGGGGGGAGGGGGGCAGGGGTGCCGGGGAAGGTCAGGCCCTGGCAGCGTCAGGGGGGCCGTCGAGCACGGTGCGCACCTTCAGGGCGAGGCCATGCCCAGTGAACGGCTTATAGAGGAACGCCAGGCCCGGCTCCAGCACCCCGTGTTCCACGATGGC
>JBAZSR010000002.1:0-71724 GCA_041662295.1 Elusimicrobiota bacterium
ATGGTCGAGTTCGTCAAGTGGGCCAAGGCCGCCGCCCCGGCCAAGCGCTACATGCTCATCGTCTGGAACCACGGCAGCGGCTGGGACCGCTTCACCACCCGCGGCGACTTCTGGACCAACGGCATCTCCTACGACGACGAGACCGGCAACCACATCTCCACGGCCCAGCTCGAGTCGGCCCTCGCCGGCATCGGCGGCCTGGACATCCTGAGCATGGACGCCTGCCTCATGCAGATGGCCGAGGTCGCCTACCAGGTCCGCAAGCACGCGGCCGTGGTCGTGGCCTCGGAGGAGACCGAGCCCGGCGACGGCTACACCTACGACACCTTCCTGGCGGGCCTGGCCGCCAAGCCCAACGCCACCCCGGCCCAGCTCGGCAAGATCGCGGCCGACTCCTTCACCGCGCACTACGCCAAGCTCGGCCAGGGCGCGACCCAGTCCGCGGTGATGGGCGGGGCCTTCGACGCCCTGCTCGCCAAGGCCGACGCCTGGACCGGAGCGGTGCTCGCGGCCAAGGAAGTCGACGTGGTCAAGACCGCGGGCCAGAACGCGCAGGACTTCTACTACTCGAGCAACAAGGACCTCTACCACTTCGTGAAGCTCGTCACCGAGGGCACGAAGGACGCGAACGTCAAGGCCAAGGGGGAGGACCTGCTGAATCATCTCTCCGGCCAGGTCATCAGCGCCAACGCCATCACCGGCAGCGCGTACAAGAACGCCTACGGCCTGGCGGTCTACCTGCCGTCCTACTACTCCTCGGCCTACGACAAGCTGGCCTGGTCCCTGGACGGCAACTGGGACGCGTTCGCCAAGTGGTTCGCTGAGATCACCAAGTAGGATCGCGCGTCGTTCCGTGGGGACCGGCCCCCGCCGAAAGGCGGGGGCCGCCCTTTTCAGGGCTCGGGGCGGGTGAGCGCGTGGAGGGCGATGCCCGTCGCGACCGCGACGTTGAGGGAGTCCACGTCCGGGGCCATGGGGATGCGCAGGGAGACATCGGCCGCGGCCAGGATCTCGGGGCTCAGGCCCGCGCCCTCGCTGCCCGCCACCAGCACGAGCTTGCGCGGGCGAGCCTCGAAGCGGAAGCGGTCGAGGTCCTGCGCCGGCTCCCTGCACGCCAGGGCCGCGACGAGCCAGCCTTCCCTGCGCAGGCCGACCAGGGCCCCGGCCAGGTCCGGGACCTCCGCGAAGGGCACCCTCAGGCCGGCGCCCATGGAGGTGCGGATGGCCTTGCGGTAGAGAGGGTCCCCGCTCCCGGGCCCCAGGAGCACGCCTCCGGCGCCGAACGCCAGACTGTTGCGGAAGATCCCTCCGATATTGTCCGGGTTGGAGACCGTCTCCAGCGCCACGAGCAGGCCCGCGCCCGTCCCCAAGCCGGCCAGGAGGCCTCCCAGGGCGAGGCCCGGCCCGCGCTCCCCCACAGCCAGGCAGCCCCGGTGCACGTTGTAGCCCACCACGCCGGTCATCAGGGACGGCTCGGCCTTAAAGACCGGCACGCCGTCTCCGAGCATGGCCAGTTCCCCCCGGAGCCGCTCGAGGGCCGAGGCCGTGGCCAGAAGAGACCGGACGCGCCAGCGGCCGCAGCGGATGAGCGCGGCCGCCACCTCCCGGCTCTCCGCGAGGAAGAGCCCGCGGGCCTTGAGCTCCTCGGGGGACCGGGCCAGGCCGTAGTCGGCCAGCCGGGGGTCGTCGATGGAGGTCACGGCCGAGATGTCCATGCCGGACTATTGTACATGATGGCCGTCAACTCTTCGCGGCTCCGATAAGATGTACAATGTCCCCCTTCCAATGGAACTCAGACGCGACACCATCCGCAACATCGCCATCGTGGCCCACGTGGACCACGGCAAGACCACGCTGGTCGACGCCATGCTCAAGCAGACCGGCGAGTTCCACGTGAAAGCCGAGGCGGCCCAGGAGCAGGTCCTCGACTCCAACGAGCTCGAGCGCGAGCGCGGCATCACCATCCTCGCGAAGAACACCTCGGTGCCCTACAAGGGCATCACGATCAACATCGTGGACACCCCGGGCCACGCGGACTTCGGCTCCGAGGTCGAGCGCATCCTGCGCATGGTCGACGGGGTCCTCCTCCTGGTCGACGCCCAGGACGGGCCCATGCCGCAGACCAAGTTCGTGCTGCGCAAGTCCCTGGGCCTGGGGCTCTCCCCCATCGTGGTGGTCAACAAGATGGACCGCCCCAACGCCAGGCCGTCCCAGGCCTTGAACGACGTCTTCTCCCTCTTCATCGACCTCGGCGCCACCGACCCCCAGATGGACTTCCCGGTGATCTACGCGGCCGGCAAGGAGGGCTGGGCGAGCCGCGACGTCGACCGGCGGGGCGCGGACCTCCAGCCCCTCTTCGACACCATCCTCAGCCACGTCCCGGGCCCGCTCGTCAACCCGGACAAGCCCCTGCAGATGCTGGTCACCATGCTCGACCACTCGCCCTACCTGGGCAAGATCGGCGTGGGCCGCATCTACTCGGGCCGCATCAAGAAGACGGACACGGTCGCGCTCCTCAAGCACGACGGCCAGACCCTGACCGCCAAGGTCACCCAGCTCATGGGCCACTACGGCCTCGCCCGGCGCGAGATCGCCGAGGCCGTGGCCGGGGACATCGTGGCCGTGGCTGGCCTGGAAGGAGTGGACGTGGGCGACACCGTGGCCTCGGTCGAGAACCCGGAGCGCCTGCCTCCTCTGGCCATCGAGGAGCCCACCCTCTCGATGGAGTTCTCCATCAACAACAGCCCGCTGGCCGGCCGCGAGGGCAAGTTCGTGACCTCCCGCCAGCTGCGCAGCCGCCTGCTCAAGGAGGCCGAGACCAACGTGGGCCTGCGCCTCGAGGAGCTGGCGGGCGAGGGCCGCTTCAAGGTCGCGGGCCGCGGGGAGCTCCACCTGGCCATCCTCATCGAGACCATGCGCCGGGAGGGCTACGAGCTCTCCGTGTCGCGGCCCGAGGTCATCATGAAGGAGGAGGGCGGGGTCAAGCTCGAGCCCATCGAGCACCTGGTGGTCGACGTGGAGACCCAGTACCAGGGCGTGGCCCTGGAGTCCCTGGGCCGGCGCGGGGGAAAGATGCAGAACATGCACACCGAGGGCTCGACGCACCTCCGTCTCGAGTACCTCATCCCCACCCGCAACCTCATGGGCTTCAAGTCGGAGCTCTTGAACACGACGCGCGGCACGGGGCTCATGCACCACAGCTTCCACGGCTACGCCCCGAAGGTCGGGGAGACCACCGGCCGCACCACGGGCGTGCTCGTGGCCAAGTTCGCCGGGACCTCCACGGGCTACGCCCTCGACAACCTCCAGGGCAACGGCGTCATGTTCATCGGCCCCGGGGTCGAGGTCTACGAGGGGATGATTGTCGGACAGCGCAGCCGCGACGGCGACCTCATCATCAACCCCTGCAAGCAGAAGGCCATGTCGAACATGCGCTCCAAGGCCTCCGACGACGCCATCGTGCTCACCCCGCCGCGGGAGCTCACCCTCGAGCAGGCCATCGAGTTCATCGAGGGCGACGAGCTCGTCGAGGTCACGCCCAAGAACCTGCGCCTGCGCAAGGCCATCCTCGTGCGCTCCTCGCGCAAGCGCGCGGCCAAGAACGCCGAAGAAGAGGCCGACTAGGCCGCCGGACGGCCGCCGAGGCCGCCTCCGGCGCGGCGAGCCTTCTTCCCGCGGCGCGGTCCTTCGAGCACCAGCTTCTCCTTGGCGGGCCGCGGCAGGGACTTGATGGCCGCCTCCCGCACCAGGGCGCCCGAGCGGGTATAGCGGTCTTCCCGGTAGGCAAGTTCGACCGGCAGGTGCGTTTTGGTGTAGGCCGCGCCGCGGCCGGACCGGTGCTGGGAGAGCCGGGCGTCCACGTCCTTGGCGATGCCCGTATAGAAGGAACCGTCCCCGCAGCGCAGGATGTACACGGACCACTCCCTGGGGCCCTTGTCCATGACGAGCCCTTCGAGCATGCGGCGGTACTTGGGATGCTGGGTCAAGGCTTCCCCCCCCGGCAGGACGCCACGCACGCCCGTGCGAAGCGCCGCAGGGCCTCGGGCCGCTGGACCAGGAAGAGCGAGGGCTCGACGAGCTCGAGCTCCATGACCGCCAGCCTCCCGTCCGGCAGGCGCACCGTGTCCACGCGGGCATAGAGCAGGCGGTCCGCGACGGCGCCCAGGACCTTCTCGCCGAAGGCCTTTTCCTCGTCAGAGAGGTCCAGCGCCCCTGAAACGGCCTCCCGGCTGCCGCCGAAGCGCGGGCTCTTGGCTACGCCGTGCGTGAACTCGCCCGCGATCCACACCATGGCCCGCTCGCCGTGGTCCTCCACGGAACGCAGGTACGGCTGGACCATCATGGCGCGTCCGGCCGCGTTCTCCCGGAGGAACCGCTCCCCCTCATCCATCTCCCCCGGACCGAACCTCGCGGTGGCGAAGGACGCGGCCCCCACCCGGGGCTTGACCACCATGTCGGACCAGCCGCGGCGGGACGCGAGGTCCCGGAGACCCTCCGATCCTCCCTTGGGAACGAACTCCGTGGGAACGACCGGGATCCCCCGCGCCTCCAGGTACCTGAGGTAGCCCTTGTCCGTGTTCCAGAGCACGACGTCCAGGGGATTGAGGAGCGTCGTGACCTTGGCGACGCGCCTGGCCCAATCGAGGAACTCCCTGAGATGGTGGACGTAGTTCCAGGTGGAGCGGATGACGCAGGCGCCGAACTGGCCGTAGTCCGCATGGTCCTCCCACGGCACCAGGAACGGCAGGGCTCCCGCGTCCCTGATGGCCTCGAGCAGGGCCCCCTGGTCCGGGTCGGGCTCGGGCAGGGTCCGGCAGGACGCCAGGGCGATGCGCACGGGCAAATGGTATCATACCTCGCCATGAACGGACCTCATCCATCGACGAGAAAAGCCGTTCTCCTCGCCCTCTGCCTGGGCTTCTCCCGGGCCCTGGCCCTGGCCGCGGAACCGGCGCCGGCGCGCTTCACGCTCTTGACCTCCGAGGTCCTCGACGCGGCATGCTTCCTCAACGCGGTGTCCGACAACCCCAGGTTCAACGAGCCCTGGGCGGACCTGCGCGAGGAGTGGCTTCCCAAGCTCCAGGCGGACCCCGCGGTCCGGGCCGCGCTCGACCGCTGGTCCGGCCGCGGCATCCAGCTCGCCTACCTCCTCTCCAGCCTGCCCGAGACCGACCTCGGGGGCATCCTCAAGCGCTTCGACGACCCCAAGCCGCTCCTGGCCGAGATCCGGCGCAAGCTCGACGAGCCGGCTTACGGCCCGGTCCTGGCGGACCTCGAGGCCAGCCACGGCATGGTCAGGACCCTGCTGGCCTTCCTCCATAGGAACGGCTTCTCGGCCCTGCGCGCCGAGCGCTACGGCGGCCTGCTCCGCGACAACCAGCTGGCGCTCGAGCCCGTGCTCAAGCGCTTCGACGCGGCCCGTTTCGCGGACCTGCTCGAGGCCTTCTCGGGACGCAGGATCCCGGACCGGGAGATGAGGATCGCGGTGCTCGTCTTCGCCTCCCCCATGAGCTTCCAACTCAACGGCTTCAGCATAGGCTGGGGGACGCAGAAGGGCTCCCTGGACTGGCTCCTCGCGCACGAGTTCATGCACAAGCTCAATCCCTCCAGGGAGAACCTCGCGGCGCAGAAGCGCCTGGCCGGGGCCGATCCCCTCTACAAAGAGGCCTGGGACCGGGTCTACGGCGAGTTCAACGAAGGCAAGGAAGAGGAGTTCGTGGACGCCGCCAGCCGCTTCGCCCTGCTGGAGCTCGGCCTGGCCTCGCCGGTGCGCAACCTGCGCTCCATGAAGTTCCTCTACTTCTCCCAGAAGACCGGCAAGGGCGGCGTTCCCCTGGCCGCCGTGCTCTATGACGGCCTGGCCGCGGGCAAGGACCAGCAGAAGGGGCTGGGCTACGACCGCTTCATCGCCGCCGCGTTCTCCTCCGGAGGCCTCAGGCCCGGCCGCTTCGAGGAAGCCTACCGCAAGGCCATCAAGCCCGTCTCGGGGATGGCCGGCATGGTCCTCAAGGGGGAATCCTCCGGCGCCCGTGTGGAGAAGGTCTTCGAGGGCTTCCCGGCCGCCGGGGCCGGCATCAAGGCCGGAGACCTGCTGGTCTCGGCCCGAGGCGCGAGACTCGCGGGCAAGGACCTCGACTCCATGCTCGACGCCCTGGCAGGCGAGTCCGGCAGTCAGGTCGAGGTCGTGGTCAAGGGGCTCCTCGTCGACCGGAAGGCCGTCCTGACCCTCAGGTGACGCTCAGGGCGCGATGGTGCCGACCTCGAGCCGGCAGCCCGGGCCCGCCTTGTCCGTGAAGACCACGTTCCAGGAAGTGTTCCTCTGCCTGCAGGCCACGACGCGGCCAGGCAGGGTCACTTTGAAGACCACCGTGTCCCCTGGCCGAGCCTCGATGCCGCCGGAAGCGGTGGGGCCCTCCGCGGCCCGGGAGCCGCGGACCCCGGTCCCGGACACGCTCCAGGACACAGCGGCCGGGAATCTCCGGGTCTCGGCGCAGTGCCCGGGAAGAGGCTTGTCGCTCGGCGGCAAGGACGCCAGGGTCAGGCGGTAGCCGACGCGCCCCTGCTTCTCGACCCGGAATTCCTGGGTCCAGCCCGTCCTCTCCTCGACGCGATCGCGCGCTTTCTCATCGTCCGTCGTGAGGATCTCCCCGGACGAGGAGACCTCGAACGAGCGGGCGTCGGCCAGCTCGAGGCCGGTGGCCGCGGCCTCGGGCTTTTTCGCGGAGCGCGGCAGGTCCACCCTGACCTTGGCGCGCTCCTGGCGCACGACCACGCTCATGCGCCGCGTCTCGTGCCCCGGAGCCGAGGCCACGAGCAGGTACTCGCCCGGCGGGAGATCCTCGAAGAAGAGGATGCCGTCGCCCGAAAGCCTCCGCGCCACGGGCCCGGCCAGGGTGACCGACGCGCCCGCGACCCCCGTTCCCCAGTAGCCGGGCTCGGAGACCTCGACCGAGAGGAGCTGCCGGGTCCGCAAGCCCCTCTCGGCGGCGCGGATGCGGCGGACCACCTCCTTCTGCGTCCACATGCCGGAATGGTCCCCGAGGCCCGTCCATCCGTCGACCTCGACCTCCAGGTTCTCGTCCGCGCCGGCCAGCTTCCAGGAGTGGGCGGCCACAGGGTCATCCCGGTCATAGACATTGGTCCAGCGGTCCACCACGGGAGGCTTCTCCGCGCCGACGCCGACGCCCATCTGGCTCAGCGTCATCGCAAGGGGTCCTTCCGGAGTGTCGCGCCCCAGGGGAGAACCCAGGGTGAACCAGTGGGCCACACGGACAGGGTCGTGGACGCCCCTGGCCCGCAGGGCGGATTCGAGCCCGTCCCGGTCTCCTTGGGGGGTCGTGCCCCCTCCGACGGCGAGCTTGGCCATCACCGTGCCCCAGGAATGGGAGACGATGATGACGGGACGGTCCTTGTTCTCGGGCCGGGAGAGGACGTCGGCGAGTTGTTCCTGGACGCTGCCGCTCCACTCCCCAGCGCGCTGGGCGAAGTCCGAGAAGGACATGCCTTCGGTGCGCCCCTCGTAGCGGAAGGAGATCTCGTGCACCGGCCCGATCCCCCACTCCTTGGCGTCCGCGTCGGACCAGCCCGGGGCGCGGTCGCCGCCGCCGATGCCGTGCACCACGATGACGAGGGGGCGGGTCTCTCCCTCCAGGGGCTCCCCCCCTTTTTTGCGGCCGGCCTCCCGGGCCGCCTCCTCGAGGAGCATACCCTTGACGTCGACCTGCGCCAGGGCCGGGCCCGCCGTGAAGGCCAGCGCCGAGGCAACGGCCAGGACCGCCAGCCCCAGCCCGGCCATGGTCAGCGCCGCTTGCGGTAGAGACGGGCCATCCGGGCCCGGCCCCAGTTGAGGTCCTTGAAGGTCTTGGGCCGCGGCGGGGTCAGCTGGGGCGCCACGGTGTACTTGAAGTCCGGCAGCATGGCCCGCGGGAACGTGATGCCGATGTAGCGCTCGATCGCGGTGAGGTACGGCTGCTCGTCCGGCGCCATCAGGGTGATGGCGTCGCCCGCGCCGTAGGCCCGGGCCGTGCGGCCCACGCGGTGGATGTAGTCCTCCGGGTGCTGGGGCAGGTCGTAGTTGATGACGTGGCTGATCTCCTTGACGTCGATGCCGCGCGCGGCGATGTCCGTGGCCACGAGGATGCGCGTGCGGCCGGAGCGGAAGCTGTCCATGGCCTGGTTGCGCTGGCCCTGGGTGCGGTCCGCGTGGATGACGCCCACGGAGAAGCCCTCGGTCTTCAGGCGCCCCGAGAGGCGGTCGGCCCCGTGCTTGGTCCGGGAGAACACCAGCCCCGAGCGGATCTGCGTGGACTCCAGCAGCGCGATGAGGAGCTGGGTCTTCTGCGTCTGCATCACCGGGTAGACGACCTGGCTGATGCCCTCGGCCACGGAAGTCGGGCGGGAGACCTCGACGCGCACCGGGTCGCGCAGGGCGAAGGCCGCGATCCGCTCGATCTCGGGGCCGAGCGTGGCGGAGAACATGAGGGTCTGCCGCCGGCTGGGCAGGCGGCCGATGATGTCGCGGATGTCGGGCAGGAAGCCCATGTCGAGCATGCGGTCCGCCTCGTCGAGGATCAGCAGTTCCAGCCGGTCGAGGCTCACGCTCTTCTGCCACAGGTGGTCGAGGAGGCGCCCCGGGGTCGCGATCACGACCTGCGCGCCCTCGTGGAACGACTTGCGCTGGTCCCCGTAGCCCACGCCGCCGATGACCACGGAGGTCTGGAAGCGGACGAACTGCCCCAGGGACCGGAACTCCTTGTCCACCTGGAGCGCGAGCTCGCGCGTGGGGACGATCGCCAGGATGTGCACCCCGTGCAGGCTGCGCCCGAGGATGCGCTGGAGCGCGGGCAGGGCGAAGGCCGCGGTCTTGCCGCTGCCGGTCTGGGCGCAGCCCATGATGTCCTTGCCCTGGAGGGCGATCGGGATGGTCTCGGTCTGGATCGGCGTGGGAGCCGTGAAATCCATGGCGTTGACCCCGCGCACGAGGTCGTTGTGCAGGCCCAGCTGAGTGAACGGCATCATTCCTCCGAGAGATTCCGGCGATGGGGGCGCGGTGCGACCGGTCCATTATACCAGTTTCCGTCCCGCCGTCCCTCCTCCGCGCCCCGAGAGTCCTGACGGGACGGCCCCCATCATGGTATCATAGGGGGCGGAGGAAGCGCCCCCATGACCGACTACACGCCCGAAGAATCTCAGGAAGAGACCGAGGATTTCGCCAAGCTTTTCGAAACCAGCTTCAAGGAGCCCGAGCGGCTCAAGCCCGGCCAGATGATCGAGGCCCTGGTGGTCAAGATCACGCCCGAGTGGATCTTCCTCGACGTCGGCCGCAAGGGCGAGGGCTACCTCGACCGCAAGGAGCTCGCGGACTCCGAGGGCAACATCCCGGTCAAGGAGGGCGACAAGGTCTGCGCCTACTACCTGCCGGGCAAGGGCAGCGAGATGCACTTCACGACCCGCATCGGCTCCGGCCCCGTGGGCCATTCCCAGCTCATGAACGCCTTCAAGAGCGGCATGCCCGTGGAGGGCACGGTCTCCAAGGAGATCAAGGGCGGCTTCGAGATCCGCGTCGGCAGCATCCGCGCCTTCTGCCCCTTCTCGCAGATGGGCCTGCGCCGCGAGGACGATCGCGCCTCCATGATCAACCAGACCCTGGTCTTCAAGATCACGGAATGCGGCGACCGCAACGTCGTGCTCTCGCGCAAGGCCATGGTGGAGGCCGATCGCAAGACCCAGGCCGCGGCCCTGCGCGAGACCCTGCAGGAAGGCATGCGGGTCCAGGGGACCGTCACCTCCATCCAGAAATTCGGCGCCTTCCTCGACATCGGCGGCATCGAGGGGCTCATCCCCGTCTCCGAGCTCGCCTTCAGCCGAGTCGAGAAGGTCGAGGACAAGCTCGCGGTCGGCCAGACCGTTGAGGTCGTCATCAAGCGGATCGACTGGGAGAACAACAAGATCTCCTTCAGCCTCAAGGACACCCTCCCCGACCCCTGGGAACGCGCGGCCGAGCTCTGGCCCATCGGGACCTACCACTTCGGCACGGTCTCGCGCCTGGCCCCCTTCGGCGCCTTCGTCACCATGGGCGCGGGCATCGACGGCCTCATCCACATCTCCAAGCTCGGCGCCGGCCGACGCGTCGGCCACCCCAGGGAGGTCCTTAAGGAAGGCCAGCGCGTAGAGGTGCGCGTGGAAGGCGTCGACACCGCGGCCAAGAAGCTCTCGCTGTCCCTGGCGGAGGTGAGCCGCGCCCAGGAGGAGGAAGAGGAATCCCTCAAGGTCTACCGTCAGAGGGCCGAGAACTCCACCGGGGGCCTGGGCACCCTCGGCGACCTCCTGAAGGGCCAGCAGGGCTCCCGAGACGACGAGTCCTGATCCGTCTTAGCCGCGGCTTCCAGAGGAGGTCCTCCATGACCCGCCCACGACGTTCGATCGCATCCCTCCTCTTAGCCGCCGCCCTGACCCTCTCCGGACGGCCTGCGCCTGCCCAGGAGTGGCCCGACCTCTCCGCGCCGGCCCGGCCGGTGGGAGGCGGGGCCGGCGATGCGGCCGTCATCGTCGGCATCGAGGACTACGCGTTCGTGCCCGACGTCCCGGGAGCAGAGGCCAATGCCAAGGCCTGGTTCGACTACCTGACCGCGACCCGGGGCACCCCCCCGCAGAACATCAGGCTCCTGACAGGCATGGACGCCACCCGCGACGAGATCCTCGACGCGGTCCATGCGGCCGCCGCCAAAGCCGGCCCATCCGCCGCCCTCTGGTTCGTGTTCGTGGGCCACGGCGCGCCGGCCAAGGACGGCAAGGACGGCCTCCTGGTGGCCGTCGACGCCCAGCAGAAGGCCAAGAGCCTCGAACGCTACAGCCTGCGCCGCGGCGAGCTTCTCAAGGCGCTGAGCCTTTCCAAAGCCGGCTCCATCCAGGTCATCCTGGACGCCTGCTTCTCCGGGCGCGTGGAGGGCGGCGGCTCGCTCGCCCCGGGCCTGCAGCCCCTGGTGGCCGTGGCCGCGGCCGGCGCCTCCGACCCTAGGATGTCCGTGCTCACCGCGGCCAAGGGCGACCAGTTCGCGGGCGCCCTTCCCGGCGAAGATAGGCCGGCCTTCAGCTACCTGGTCCTGGGCGGCTTGCGGGGCTGGGCCGCCAAGGGGACGATCACGGCCAAGGACCTCTGGCGCTACGCCTCGGACGCGCTCGAAGCGACCCTGCGCGGCCGCGACCAGACCCCGGAGCTCACGGGCGCCGGGGACGCCCCGATCGCGGCCTCCCCTGGAGAGCAGGGGCCCGACCTGGCCGGCCTCTCCAAGGCCACGGCAGGCGGCGCCGCCACCGAGATGTTCCGGGTATCGGCCCTTCCCAGCGTGCCCCGGGCGGAGGCGCCCAAGGCCCTGTCCGCCGACACAGCGGGCCTGGATTTCCGGGGTGTCGATGTCGCGGCTCTGCGGCTCTACGAACACGCCCTGGAGGCGGACAAGGGCGAGGACCCTCCGCAGAGCAAGGCGGAGGTCTGGAGGAGCCTCTCCCAACAGGCCCCGAAGTTCTCCGGAATCGCCGACAAGCGGGCGTCCGCGTGGGAGGACTACGCGAGCCAGCGCAAGGCAGCGGCCGAGGCGCGGGACAAGGCGCTCAAGGCCAGGGATGAGGACTGGGCGAAGCTCTCGGACCTCCTCGACCTGAAAGTCGTCTCGGATGAGGAGAAGAAGCGCTGGGCAGTCCAATTCGCGCAAGCCTACTCCGGCTCCACCGGGCTCACCGCCTCGATGTCGCTCAAGCTCCTGCCGCTTGCGCCCGTCATCCGGCTCATGACCATGGCCTGCGACTCCGGCCAGTCCGCGGCCTGCACCGGGCTCGCCGTGTGCCACCTGCTGGGCAACGGCGTCCCGGAAAACAAGGCCAAGGCCGAAACCCTGTACCGGAAGGCCTGCGGCCTCGGCGATGCCCAAGGCTGCAACGACCTGGCGGACTCCCTCCGCAACCGCGACAGCGGCGGCCTGGAAGCGGAGGCCTCGGGGTTCTACCGCAAGGCTTGCGAAGGGGACTTCGGACTCGGGTGCGCCAATCTCGCCTATATGCGGGAGGACGGCATCGGCGTGGACAAGGACGAGTCCCTGGCCGCGAAGACCCAGGCCCGGGCCTGCGGCCTCGGCTACCACGACTCCTGCGTCTCGGCCGGGATCATGCACGAGTTCGGCAAGGGCGTCCCCAAGGATGAGGCTCGGGCCGCGGAACTCTACCGCCAGGCCTGCGAAGCCGGAGTCGGGCGCGGCTGCACCAGCCTCGGCGTCATGCACGAGAACGGCAAGGGAATGCGCCTGGACCCTGCGCACGCGGCGGCGCTCTACCTCAAAGCCTGCGAGACCCTGGCCGATCACCGGGGCTGCTCTTTCCTCGGGGCCCTGCATCTGAGGGGAAAGGGCGTCGAGAAGGACGACGCCAAGGCGCTGGCGCTCTACGGCAAGGCCTGCGACAACGGATTCTGGGAGGGCTGCGTCAACCTCGGCGTCATGTTCGAGAACGGTTCCGGGACGGCCAAGGACATGGCCAAAGCCGCGGGAGCCTACCGCCAGGCCTGTGACGGAGGCCATCAACCGGGCTGCGCGGCTTTGGGCATCATGCACCAATACGGCAGAGGCGTGGCCAAGGACCCCGCGAAGGCGGCCGGGCTCTTCCGCAAGGCCTGCGACCTCGGCAGCAACGAGGGCTGCTCCAACCTGGGAGGCTGCTACGCGAACGGGGAAGGGGTGGTCAAGGACCTGCCCAAAGCCGCCGCGCTCCTCGGCAAGTCATGCGAAGCCGGCTATCAACCCGGGTGCGTCAATCTCGGGACCATGCTGCTCAACGGCTTCGGGATCACGAAGGACGAGGCCAGGGCCATCGAGCTCTACCGCAAGGCATGCGACGCGGACATCGGCCACGGCTGCTTCAACCTGGCCGCGTCCTACGACAACGGCCAAGGCGTGCCCCAAGACGGGGCCAAGGCGGCTCCGCTCTACAAGCGGGCGTGCGGCCTGGGCTTTTCCATGGCCTGCATGTGGGCCCGCTGACGCCGAGAGCCTTGCCCGGCTAACCGCGAAGGGCGGAGCCAGCCTTAAAGGCTGCAGCGGCCTTCTGAGTCATGGGGTCGGCTCCTTGTCCCCTTGGGGCGCCTGCTCCGGCCGCTCCAGCCGCGCCGGGTCATAGCCCAGCCTCGCGACCTCAGCCATGACCCCCGCGTCCACGGAGGGATCCAGCGCAGGCGTCCGGGAGAGCACCCACAGATACTTGCGCTCCGGGTGGCCGACCATTGCCCAACGGTATTCCGGGTCCAGCGCGACGATCCAGTACGGCGCTGAGAACGGCCGGAAGAAGCTCACCTTGAGCCGCGAGTTCGACGGATCCACGCTCCACGCCCGGGCCCGGGCGGAGCGGACAGGCCCTTTCGGGCCGTCTTTGCGGCAGGTGTTGACCACCGCCACGGTCCGATCCTCCTGCAGGGCATAGTCCGCGGTCACGCCGTGACAGCCTTTCTCGAAGCTGTTGGGGTACCGCGCGATCTCGTACCATCGGCCCATGTATCGGTCCAGCTCCACGCTGGGCATGGGCTGGGAATCGAACGGCGCGTGGCCGCAACCGCCCATCAGCAGGAATGCCGCCAGCGCCGCTGCTCTCTTCATACGCTGTATTATACGGAAAAGATCAGGCCACTGTTGGAAACTGGCTGAAGACCGAACTCCCAGCGATTCGACTGATTCAAGGGAACTTTTTCAAGCCTCGCTCGTATATATAAAGTATGGGCACTTCATCCCTTGAGCCGGATTGCATCGAACAGCGCATCTATCGGATCCGCGGACATCGGGTCATGCTGGATTGCGACCTTGCCAGAATCTACGGGATATCGACCAAGCGACTTAATCAGCAGGCGTGCAGGAATCCGGAGCGTTTTCCTGATGATTTCATGTTCCGCGTGACTAAGGAAGAGGCCTCATCTCTAAGGTTGCATTTTGGGGATGCGTTGAATTAATCTGTTGAATGTCTCCCATTGCAGACCAGGTTTGGTCGCAGTCGGATAAGCGCTGTGGCCCAACGAAGAAGTGACTTCGGGTTGTTGGCGGAACGGCTGCGACGGAACAGATCGCGGATGACTCCGCCCATAGATTCCATGACGTTCGTGGTGGCCGGCAGTCCAAGGTCTGGATGGGCACGATAAGCCCGGTAGTACTCAAGGCAGGCTAGGAAATCGCGCACGACCGCCTGCATCCTTCTTGTCCCACAATCACCCAGGGCTCGCTGTTGCAGGTCGGCAAGGGCACTGTTGAACTCAGCGCCTTTAGGCAGCTCCAACGCTTTCCGAACGAGTCGGTAGATTTGTTCTCTTACCTCCCCACCTTTGAGCGCCCGATATTGGCCGCGGCGGTGAAACTGAAGCTTGTGAATTAGATGGAATTGGCAAAGCTGCAGCACCCAGCGCTGCCGCTTCGCAATCTTCTGCATTCCATTCAGGTTGTCGACGACAAGGCCGCATATGCAAGCACGGGCGTTCTTTGGTATGGCAGCGAAAGCCAGTTCCCATCGCGAGGCGCCTTCTCTGCCTGCGACAAGCAACGGATCCAGGAATAGGGCGCTTGCCCCCGCGCATGGCTTCAGCGCCGTCAGGTACAGGACCCAGGGCTTTCCTGAAAATTGAAAACGCATGCCATCCGCAAGCAGGACGAGCGGGCCGTGAGGTATTCTGCGGTTGTAGGGCAGGCTGAGGAAGCGGACCAATGTCCTGCGGAATCTGTAACGCAGGGTCGGGGCAGACAGCATCCCCCGTTGCTGTGCTAGCTGGCGAAGCGTATAACGGCGTAGGAGGGCTCTTTCCAAGATGGCAAGGCGCGTTCGGTGCTTGGGCCGTCCTCGCTTTCTCGGCCGGATTGACCAGGTCTTCTTGCAGCTAGAGCACTGCCGCCGACGCCTTCCAAAACGGCGAACCCTGGAGCCGCAGCATGGCGATTTCGCATGTCTGGCAATCATACATGCGAATTATCCTGAACTTCGAACGGCCTTCCGTCGACAATAACGCCAATCTCGGAGGATTCTTCAACAGAATTTCTTTACGCATCCCCATTTTGCAACCTTAGAGATGAGTCGTGGCCAGCACCGAAAATACCTGCCCTACGCCTTCACCGAACACGGCGCTGTCATGCTCTCAGCCGTTCTCAGAACCCCTATCGCAGTCTCGGCCAGCATCCAGATCGTCCGCGCCTTCAACAGACTGCGGAAGATGGCCGCGGCCCACAAGGACCTGGCCCTCGCCCTCTCGGAACTTGCCAAGAAAGTCGCCGGGCATGATGACCAGTTCAAGATCGTCTTTGACGCTCTCCAGCGGCTCGAGGAACCGCCGGCCAAGCCGCGCAAGCAGATAGGATTCGTGCCGCCTAAATGAAAAAGCCGCCCCGAAGGACGGCTTCTCGTCGAAAGCTTGGGGAGTACAGGACGATATTAGAACCTGGCTGAGGCGCGACGGTCCGACTTGGCCCCTAATCCCGCACATGATATGATGGCCCATGCCCTTTCCTTTCTTGCTCACGGCCTTGTTGGCGCTCGCCGCGGCCCGTGTCCAGGCGGAATTGCCGCTTCCGGATTCCTTCACCATGACCTATCAAGTGACTGGTTCCGGCCGATTCAGCGGCGGGAAGTCCGATGCCATCGATTTCGGGCTCGGCGGCCGGGGGACAGGACGATATCGTCAATATTTGAAGCTCAACGGCATAAAAGGCTCTCCCCTCTCGGTCGATGTGGACCGCCTGCATGGCCAACTCCGGCTCGGCAGTGATTTCGGGCCCTTCTGGCTCTACGATCTCGGCAGGGGCTCCGTTGACAGCCTTGCCCCGCAGCTCGACCCGAACCGATTCACCAGGCCCGTTCGCCCCCCATTCCCGCTGCGGCCCGAGCACGCCTACCTGTTGCGGCATCGGACCCACCGCTATCTCGTGATCTTCCGCATCGACCCGGGATCTGCGGGAGACAGCCCGGAACGGCCAGGCCCGCCAGTCCCTCCCAGTCCCCTCACCCCGTCCATGCCATCGGCACGGTCTTCCACAGAGATGTCAGCCGGACCGACACCGCCCGGGCCGGCCCCGGCACAGAAGGATTTCATCGCCATCCCCACGCCCAGCCCCATCGCCACAGTCGGCTCCACCGTCCTGGTCGAGGCCTTCGCCGTCGGGACGGATTCCGCGGCCTTCGTCTACATCCCCCTGCTCGGGGAACAGCACGCCGCCGACACGGTCATCCTTCTCGGCCCGGACGGAACCGTGGCGACGCTGCGGGGCTCACCGAGCTCCACCGCCACGGTTGTCGAAGGACTCCCCTTCCCCGAAGACCGATTCGAGGCCGAGCAGCCGCCCTTCGCGCGGCTCGAGGTCCCGGCATCCGTCCAAGGAGCCGCGCATTGGGGCTTCCGCGGCAGTGCCGCGCTCGCGGGGAACGGTCTCGGGCCGGACGCCCTGACATGGGATACGGGCACGAAGAATGGGAACGGCGGCCTCCCCCCCTGCGCAGAACGCCCCCAGGGACTCTTCCCCGGCGATTCGACGTTCTCGGCGTCGACGACCACGCTCTCCTCCATCAACGCCACGGTGGCATTCACTCGCTTCTCCTCCTTCACCGCCGACAGCTGTTTCGAAGAAACACGGGTCATCCTTTTCAACAGGGAGACGAAGGCCTGCGGCGTCCTCTTCAAAGACTCGCAGACGGAGTGCTGCGATCTGGCCTGGGACTCGGGGCTTACCGGACTGCTCAAGATCCAGAAAGATGAGCGCGAGCCGGAATATGTCCTGCTGCTGTCACAGGACTACGGCTGCAGAACCGGAGGCGAACGCCACGCCGCGATCTTCCTCAACAGCCGCCTGAAGCATGTCCCGGGAAAGGACGCGTTCTCGGCGGAGGTCACCGGAGAGTAGCGGGAACCACGCGCGCCGATTCCCGACGGGATGAAAGGGATGGTGGGGAGTACAGGACGATATTAGAACCCGACTGATGGACGAAAGCCTTGTCCTATTGCGGAAATCATGGGTTCATGAGCCTCCTGAGGGCGGCCGCCAAATACCGCCGCAGGACCTCTTCGGAGTGTTTCTGAGGGATGAGCCCGGCCAAGTGAGCCCGGCTGGTCAAGGCCGCCCGGACTGACTCGGCGAGCCCCTCCCGCGTCCACACGGTCCCCGAGCGGCCGAGCAGTGCGGCGAGCGCCCGATCCACGTCCTTTTCCGGGTCCATGGAGAATTGGACGGGATAGACCAGGGCCCGCACAGCCGCCTTCCAGTCTGATGCCTTCATCGGTTCGGCCTATTCTACGAATATAGGGACCTACGGTGAACCAGGCCCGGTCGCTCCAACTGGCGAAACTCGAACGCCTCGTCTCCACGCACGACGATCACATCCAGGCCCTGTTCTCAGATTCCACCCTGAGCCAACAAAGCCACCCGATTGGGCGGCTTTGCCTCGTCGGCCGTCGAAAGCTTGGGGAGTACAGGACGATATTAGAACCTGGCTGAGGGTCGAATCTGCCGTAATATGAGCCTTTCCGACAGGTCAACCGCAACAAAAACAGGTTCCCGAGGATTTCGCCTTCCGACTGACCAAAGGTGAGATGGAGAATTGGATATGGAGAAGAAACCTTTCTGCGGCGCGGGTGTTCCACCCATGATAGAATACCCCCATGAACTTCTTTTTCCGATTCATGCTCGTTTCCCTTGCCGCCGCAAGCGCGAGCGCAGGGGTTTCCGCCGCGGAAACAGACGACAGGTGCGTGGAGTCATGGCAGGTCATCGCTGCCGATCCTTGCGACAAAGCGACCTGCTTCAGCAAGGATTGGCTGAAAGCTCCTTGCGACAAACGTCTTGAGTGGCGGTGCGTGGACAACCAGGCCGTGTGCGCGGTCCCGGCGGTGGTCCAGCCCAGAGCCGACACGCCGAAAGTCTGGCAGCCCATCCGCGAGAGACAACTCGCCTACAAGTCCAGCGTGCCGCAGGACTTGCTGAAGGAGGCGCAACGCAAGTTCCCCAGGTTCCGGCTCTACCTTCCTGTTGAAGCCTTTGAAGGACGCGTGGTGACCGCCGACTTCAACTGCGACAAGAAGCCGGATTATGTGTTGTCGGGTTTCGCCGACCCCAACGAAATCACGAAGGCGCTTGAATCCGCCGCGCCCGATCCGGTCACGCTGGAGAAAGCCCTAATCAAATTCGAAGCGTATGGCTACAGCCATGACGGGTTCATCGCGCTTACGGCGGTCAGCACAAAGAAAGGCCGCCGCTGGAGCCTGTTCAAAGGGGACTGCGTGCTGCCGCTCAAGCCGGATGACCCGAAGGACTGTACGGGACTGGCGGTCAGCTACTGCGGCCAAGACGCCAAGTACTTCTGGTGGGCAAAGGCGTCCGGGACATGGCAGGAACAGTTCGACATGGAGCACTGAGAAAGCGCTGCCCCCGTTTCGCGGGGGCAGATTCTCCGACGCGGAATGATGAAAGCGGTGGGGAGTACAGGATAATATTAGAACCTGGCTGAAGGCCGAGCTCTCAGCAATTTGATCGATTTCAGGGAACTTTTCCGGCCCTCGCTCGTATATAGGTTATGGGCACTTCCCTTGAGCCGCAGAACATCGAAAGCCGCATCCACCTCATCCGCGGGCATCGGGTCATGCTGGACCGCGACCTGGCGAAAACCTACAGTGTCTCGACCATCCGTCTCAATCAGCAGGTACGCAGGAATCTGGAACGCTTCCCTGAGGACTTCATGTTCCAACTGACGAAGGAAGCGGCCGTCGCTCTAAGATTGCAAAATGCAATCTTAAAGGCTGGTCGTGGCCGGCACCGAAAATACCTGCCCTACGCCTTCACCGAACACGGCGCGGTCATGCTCTCAGCCGTCCTGAGGACCCCCGTCGCTGTCACGGCCAGCATCCAGATCGTTCGCGCCTTCAACAGGATGCGAAAGATGGCCGCAGCCCACAAGGACCTAGCCCTCGCCCTCTCAGAACTTGCCAACAAAGTCGCCGGGCATGACGATCAGTTCAAGATCGTCTTTGACGCTCTCCAGCGGCTCGAGGAACCGCCTGCCACGCCGCGCAAGCAGATAGGCTTTGTACCGCCGGGTTGAAGCCGCACTGATGCGGTGCCAAGCTGCCACCGCAGCTAAATGAAAAAGCCGCCCCTCAAGGCGGCTTCGGGAAAACTTGGGCAGTATAGGATTTGAACCTATGACCCCTGTCGTGTGAGGACAGTGCTCTACCGCTGAGCTAACTGCCCGGCTGCTCCGTCTGAGAGCCTCCTAGGACAAGAACCAATTCTTGTCGAGTATAGTGCTCTCGTAAAGGCCGTGCTTTGACCTGTTCTTCACGAATTGTAGCAGATTGCCCTAGGGACTCTTCTTTTTCCCCTTGTCGCTTGGCAAAGAGCCGACTACGGTGTCCAACTCCGAGATATCCAGATGCCCAGACTCCAGGTGCTTCCATAAATATTCTACTTCGGCGGGAGAGGGGGCTTCTCTTCCCGCCCTTTTGAATGAATCCTTGATGGCAGCAACCCCAACTGCTTTTGAAGTCGCACCTTTGTCTTTTATGATTTTCCGCTTAATATCTTCATCAAGCCCCCGCAAGGCCCAATTCTCATTCAAGAAAGTCACTATTATTGCGTGTTTGGCCCACCGGGTTCCCAATCGTGACATGCGTTTCCCTAAGTCGTGGTCGCCGGATTCGGCAATGTAGTCGCATAAGGCCGCAAGGGAAAGGAGCAGGGATTGTGAAGGGACGCCACTGTAGGGGTACTTCTTGAGGGCACCGACAGCCTCCTTGGAACTGGAGAAAGAAAGGGGAATCGCTTCCGGTCTAAATGACACATAATCAAGCTGTATCTCCAATTCTTCAAGAAAGTGTTGAATTTGCGACGGTGACAATAGCCCTTCGGGAAAACCTGTTGACGCCTGACTTCGAAACGATTCTATCCGAGCATAGTGTGCGGTGGTGACTGTCGAGCTATATAAGGATTCAACTACTCCCATTTCGGCACAAGCGAGACCTGGACCAACAAGGGTAACGAAAACTATCGCAAAGAGTCTCTCGCCGAGAAACCGCTGCATAAACACCTCTCTATCCTTGCCAATAAATCATCCCATACAACCAGGGCTCGGACCCAATGATATCACAGAACTCGCATCTCCTGAGCTTTTCCTTGTTGCATCAGGGCAGGACTCTCTCTGTCGAGTCCGTAACGCCCTCGAAAGGCGTTTCTGCTTTGTCGGCAAGTTCCTTCAAAATACGCAACGCCTCCGCATCAAGGTCCGCATCTGTCCAATCCCTGTAGACCTCGCCCGCTACCCCTTCAATGCTGATATCAGAACATTGTCGAGGTTTGCCATAACCCCGCTCAATGATATATGTGGCTGCCGTTAGTCGCTCCTGAAGCGACGGAGCAATCAGGTTCCCGCGCCTATCTGGGACCTTCTCTGAGCCCTCTGCAACCCGCTCCAAGAAGGCAAAGCCGAATTTGTCTGCCCATTCCGCACACCGCCGAATGTACCCGCTCCCCTTGGGCCGACCCGGCCCTCCGGGGTTACCCTTCTCAAATGGTCTACCTGGCATAAGTGCCTCCGCGACATTCCTGCGATAAATAACGCCCCACCACACAAAAGGAAAAATCGCTCCCATGCCCCTTGGGCAAGAAAGACAGCCTGTTCTCGGCACTGTTCTGTTCCGAATGCTCTTGTTCAGAACCCGGTGGGGGCATGCGTGTTATTACTCCCTTTGACCTAGCCTTAACATCACCTTGACATCTCATTGATATAGCCTTGATGTTGCATTCTGCCTCAGCCTGTCATAAATTGCGCCCCAATGCATCATGCTTTCGTTGGCCTTCGCCCACCATGCGGCCGTCATCTTAGTCCTAGGCCGATAGTGAAGTCGGGCAATGCCAATCAAAACCACCTCCGTCATATGTCTGAGCACTGGGAGCAGAATGGGCTCACAATCGAGTTCTTCCCTAGCCCAGTCGAGCTGCCCCGGCGTAACCATTCTGACGGCGGCCTCCTGGGCCTTGGTTCCCAACTTGTTTTCAATGTCCTCTCCCTGGCCGCAACCGACTGAATGGATTATTTCTGCTTCCGGCTTGTCTGACTCGTACAGGTGGGGAATCCACTTCAATATCCCAAGGTCCCGCAACTGACCCAACCGTCTAAAAGCATCTGTTGCTTTCGACTCTCCCCCCGCCTTCTCCTCCTCAGTCAAGGTTGCTCGATAATGAGGTTCTAGCGAACCACTACACGACACCCATTCCCGAGGATTTCCAAACCCCCAGACAACATAAGGCCCCTGCTGCCCAACCCGAACCCGCTCGAATACCTCCCAAGCCAGACTCCGTCTGATTCCGCCGGAATCGGGGAGAAATTGCTCATGGTAGAGGTCAACAAATAGTCGGAGGGTCATTACATCCTGACACTGCCGGACCCGTTCCAATGGGGAATCCTCGCCGTTGGCCCCCACCACAAGGGAATTCGGGAGAAAGACCAACCCGGCCTCTGGAGTCGGTTTGCTTCGCAAACTATAGAGGGGGCGAGTCCCTTCCTTGTCCTTTGTGATTAGCCTGGCCTTTATGAGCTTGCCTATGGCATCCTTGGCTCGCATCCGGCTGATTCGCGTGTATGTCTCAATGGCATGAGTGCTTGCCCTTGTAACATCGTTCAGCCTCCCACTGAAACTCGCCATCACCATATAGGCCACGGCAGGGTTGAGACCTAGGGTGCAGACGCGTTCCCAATGCTTGCCGTCTATGGCAAAGAAATGCCCCACCCCGCAGCTAGACTCTGGGGCCCCACACGGAGCCAACGCAGGCACGGCACCCACTATTCCCCTCGCATATTCTCCCGGGGTCATGGCTGCACCCCCTCAAATAGGCCAGGCTGAGCCGACTCAGCCTTATGCCACAACCTCAGAGGCAAGGCTATTTGCGGCTCGTATCCCGCATAGTGAATGGGCCTGCCCTCTTGTCTAATTCGCCCCAAACTCGCAGAATAGGAAATGCCCGAATCCTTATCGGTCAGCAGGACTTCGATTACGCCTTGTTTCTGTGCCGCATCTAGTTGAGGAACGCTGAGTGCCCAGGAAGGTTCTGGATATCTCAACTGGTTCTTACTTCGGACTGATTTGACCAGCCGCGCCCCGACGATACGTCCAGGAATCTTTTTCGGGTTGAAGGGGGTAGCACTCATACTTTCCCTCCCTTCGATTCTGCCAATACCTGATACACCCGGCGTGGCGTGATTCCGAGCAGGCTAGAGAGTTGATTGGCCGTCTTCCCTGCGGCGTGAAGGCGAAGGAGTTTTGCTTTGTCAATTCTGTCCCGCTTCGGAACATAGATTATTCGCCCTCCAGCCCTAGCCCTCAGCCTCGCCAAACACCTTTTGCATACGCAATCCATCAATGCCATATATAACCTCCCAGGAAATAAAAATGGCCCGTCAATAGTTAGAACAACTCGTCGGAGCCTAGGTATACCTAGACCCTAACGGCTTTTCTTTCCTATCGACAAGCCTGGGTGGTTATCCGATGGACCGTCCGTATTGGGTTATCGGACTGAATTGTGCGGCCCCTTTCGGGGTTGTCCCACATCCAGCCCGGCCCACGGACTTCTTCGGGCCAACAGCACTTGCTTCATGTTCCTACACCATCCGCACATTGGGCCCTTGCGGGTTATCCTAGGGCGAAGCATGAACACGATGCCCCAATAACGGAGGGGCCTCCCGTTTGTGTCATCAACTCAAAGAACAGGGGAAACCTTCAATCAATTATACCAGTTCAACTTGCCTTACCACTGAAAAACCGCCGGGAAATCCTTTGACCAGTTCTTCACCCCATGCAACAAACTATGCCAGCCGGAACCTCTCCCTCCCCTTTAGCTAAGCCCCTATGCAGTCCAACGACGAGCCTTACCGATGTCCCTAAAAAGCACCGTCAATTGCTTGACCCCTTTGAGGAACAAGTAATAGACTCATCCTGATGACCAAATTAAATGCTACGCGTGGATTTCTTTTGGCTCTAGCCCTGGCACCCCTCGGCGGGTGCGCCACAACACCCAAGAGTAGCCCAGGCAATCTTACCCACGGCGGGGTCCAACTCTTTCTCAAGAAAGGCGTAACCACGCAAGCAGAGGTCCTTGAGAAATTTGGTGCCCCAAACATCGCTACGGTTGATGGTGCGGGGCATGAAGTCTGGACCTACCAAAAGCACGCCTCTGTTTCCCATGAGTCTTCTGGGTATGCGACGATTGTCCTGTTTGGAGGGTCTTCCAGCGGTTTTGAACAATCGTCCCGCACGATGACATTGATTATTAAATTTAACGACACAAAGGTCGTTTCAGATTTCAGCAGCATGTACTCTAGCTTCTAGGAGCATTTATGAAAAAATTCATTGCAGTACTCCTACTTGCAATTTTGTCTGGCTGTGCATCGGCTCCAAAATTGACCTCGCTTGAGTTGCAGGCGATTCAGAAACGACAATATGATTCATCGAAACAGATTGTTTTCGCATCCGCAATGTCGGTCTTTCAGGACCTGGGCTACACCATCAAGAGCGCGGATATACAAACTGGACTGATTCAAGCTCAGAGCCCGACGGAAAGCACCGTATTTTTCGGGTCCTACATGAGCAATGTTGAGGCAACCGCTTTTGTTGAAGAACTATCACCCGCCAAATCAAGCATCCGCTTAAACTTTGTTCAGGTAAATGAATCCTCCTCTGGATATGGAATGAAGTCCAAGTCGGACACCCCCATCGTGGACTCCAAGGTTTACCAAAACGCTTTCACAAAGATTCAAGAAGCGATTTTCATTCGCACGAATACTCAGTAACCCCTCCCCCCTGACTAGCCTTCCCTAAAAAGCTAATCCAACCTGACTCGCTTCCTCTCGCCAGGGAGAGGCCCCATCTTATCCAATGGGCTAGCTCGACGGTGTTCTGTCAAAGCATCATCGTCGGTCATGTTGACATAGTTCCTCACCATGTCGAGGGAGGAATGCCCCAAGAGCTTTTGCAAGGCCATGATGTCCCCCCCATTCCTGAGGAATTGGAGAGCAAAGAAGTGCCTCAACGCATGGGGAGAGAGCCTATCAGCGGCAATCCCTACCGTCCTGGTGTAGCGTTTCATCCTGTGGGCGAAGTGTGTCCGTTTCAGCGTCCTTCCAAAACGGTCAATCCATAGGCTATCGCATCCCTCGACGGTGCCCCTCTTTCGCATCCAGAGCATGAGGGCATGACGGGCAGTGCTCCCGAAGGCAATCCGGCGCTCCTTCCCTCCTTTCCCCATAACCGCGATGGTGTTGCTTCCCCAATCAATCTCGGAGAGCTTCACGGAAAGGGCCTCGCTGATTCTCAGCCCTGTATCGGCCAGAAACAGTATTAGGGAATGGTCCCGAAGGCCGAGAGCTTTGCCTGTGTCAATCACTTCGAGGATACGCCTCAATTCCTCGACGGTGATAGGCTTTAGGAATCTCCGCTCCCGCCTGGGATGTTCTACCTTTTCCATCGGGTCGAGGATTATCAGCCCGTCCCGGTGTAGGAAGTGCCAGAAGGTTCTGAGTATCTTGAAGATACAGGCTACCGTCGTGGGTTTGTTGCCTCTCTCCTTACAGTGGTCGAGGAAGGCCCTCAGGTGTGGGGATTGAATCTCACCGGGCGAAAGGTTGCCATTCTCTGCTACCCAAGCCCGGAACAATCTCAACCGGACAGCATAGAGGTCGATAGTCGGCTGAGAAAGATTGAGGCTCTTGCACCGCAAGAGAAACATCCTCGCGGCAGTGTCCCAATTGAGGGTTTGCGGGGTAATGCTTGCGATATTCAACCTGTCCATGTGCTCCTCCAAAACAGGTCGAGTATAGTGCTGTCATGGGCCCCAAAAGGCCCAGAAAAAGCACCTTCCAGACTTTACGCTAGGTGGGTTCTCCGACGGAGAGGACAGCGAGGAATGGGCAGTATAGGATTTGAACCTATGACCCCTGTCGTGTGAGGACAGTGCTCTACCGCTGAGCTAACTGCCCGGCAGAGGATATTCTACAACACTTTTCCGCTGGCCCCCAACCCGCACTAGGAAAGTCATGCCGGACCGGAGGAACAGCGCCGGTAGAGGCCGTTCTTGCGGACCATCAGCTTGTTGATGATGAATTCGCGGCGCAGGGTGCAGACGTCCTCGTGGAACCGGCGGAGGGTGTCGTTGACCTCGGCTTCGGTGTAGACCCTCCCTTGAAGGAAATTCGAGGCCAGCCGCTCGAGGACGAGGAGGCGCTTGCCCCGCTTGGCCGGGATGCTGACGAGCCTCCCGTCCGCGCTGAAAAAACTCTGGAGTACGCGGTCCTGATCGCTGAGCCGGTTCGAATGCCGCTCAAGCCACTCGCGCACCGAGGCCTCCTCGACCCGCCAGTCCTTGCCGAGCTTGTACGCCTTGATCTCCCCGCTTTGGAGCTTGCGCAGCACGACCTGAGTGTTCATCCGGAGGATCTCGGCCACTTCCGCGGCTGTCAGCAGCTTGAGGTCTCTGATCTCGCTCTTCATATTGTGTACTTTTATGTACTTTAAGATACTTTACAATATACCGGCGCCCCAATCAAGGGCGCCCGGCGCACCCAAGAGCCTCTTTTCGCGTCCAAAGGGCAGTAGGGAAACGACCATGCCCCCCCGCCTTGGACTGTGCTGTCTCTTCATGGCCGAGCCCATCCGCTACCGCACGACCAGGGCCACGATCCTGAAACGATTCCTTAAGAAGGAACGCTTGGCCAAGGCCTCGGCGCTGTGCCTCCATAATATGGAAAGCCTCAAGGCCTCCATCGAGGCGGTGGTCAGGCTGGGGATCGGCGCCTTCCGCGTCCAGAGCGGACTTTTTCCAAGGGCGACCCACCCCGAGGTAGGCTACGCCCTCTCCGACCTGTTGGACAAGGAACGCATCCTAGCGCTCGCCAGAGAGGTCCGGAGCCTCGCCAAGAAACACGGAGTTCGGCTGAGCCTGCACCCGGACCAGTTCGTGAGCCTCTCCTCAGCCAAGCCCGCGGTGACGGACTCCTCCGTCCGGGAACTCGAGTTCCAGGGCCTCCTGGCCGAACTCATCGGAGCCGAGACCATCACCCTGCACGGAGGCGGGGCCGAAGGAGGCAAGGAAGCGGCGCTCGCCCGACTCCGGAAAGGCTTCGGGAGGCTCTCCCGCCGGGTGAGGAGGCGCCTTGCCCTCGAGAATGACGACCGGGTCTACACGCCGAGCGACCTTCTCCCCCTCTGCCGCAAGCTCGGCATCCCCATGGTCTACGACTGCCACCACCACCGCTGCCTGCCGGACGGCCTGAGCCTTCCGGAAGCTTCCCGGGCCGCTGCCGCGACCTGGAGGCGGCTCTCCCGAGAGCCCTATTTCCACGTCTCCTCGCCGAAATACGGCTGGAACGGCCGGGACCCCAGGCCGCACAGCGACTACATCGACCCCTTGGACTTCCCCAAGGCCTGGCTGGCCGGCCGGCTGACCGTGGACGTGGAGGCCAAGGCCAAGGAACTGGCCGTGCTGGCCCTCCGGGAGAGGCTGCCGAGCTCCCGTTGACTCGGAAGGGGTCATTTTTCTATACTGACCATGCTCTCCGTTGTACCGTAGGGAATCCCCAAAAGGCTCCTACTGAAGAAGCGGTATGCACGGAAGGCGGGACGCCGTCGCGTCAAGCTGCGGGCGTAGTTCAATGGTAGAACACAAGCCTTCCAAGCTTGATACGTGGGTTCGATTCCCATCGCCCGCTCGGGACGCAGCGGCACGCTGAGAGGCTTTGCGCCCACGTAGCTCAGTCGGCAGAGCATCTCCATGGTAAGGAGAAGGTCGGCGGTTCGATTCCGCCCGTGGGCTGACTCAGCCCGCCTTGAAAGGGCCGTTTTGTAGTAGAATGGACTGCCTCACCAGAACTTCGATAAGGAGAGTACAGGATCATGGCCAAGCAGAAGTTTGAACGGACGAAGCCGCACGTGAACATCGGGACGATCGGGCACGTGGACCACGGCAAGACGACGTTGACGGCCGCCATCACGCTTTACCTCTCGAAGAAGGGCCTGGCGACGGCGAAGAAGTACGACGAGATCGACAACGCGCCGGAGGAGAAGGCGCGCGGCGTGACGATCAACGTGCACCACGCCGAGTACGAGTCCGCCAACCGGCACTACGCGCACGTGGACTGCCCGGGACACGCGGACTACATCAAGAACATGATCACCGGGGCGGCGCAGATGGACGGCGCGATCCTGGTGGTGTCGGCGGCGGACGGCCCCATGCCGCAGACGCGGGAGCACGTGCTCCTGGCGCGTCAGGTCGGCGTTCCTCATATCATCGTCTACCTCAACAAGATCGACGTGGCGGACAAGGACCTCGTGGATCTCGTGGAGATGGAGGTGCGCGAGCTTTTGACGAAGTACGAGTTCCCCGGGGAGAAGGTGTCGGTGATCCGGGGATCCGCGACGAAGGCGCTCGAGGGCGAGGAGACGGAGATCGGGACCCAGTCCATCGAGAAGCTGGTGGCGGCGATGGACACGGACATCCCGGAGCCCAAGCGGATGACGGAGCAGCCGTTCCTGATGGCGATCGAGGACATCTTCTCGATCACGGGCCGCGGGACGGTGGCGACGGGCCGGTGCGAGCGCGGGAAGGTGCACGTCGGAGACCCTGTCGAGATCGTGGGCATCCGCGACACGCAGAAGTCGGTGGTGACGGGCGTCGAGATGTTCCGCAAGCTGATGGACGAGGCGATCGCGGGCGACAACATCGGGTGCCTGCTGCGGGGCGTCGATAAGGAGATGATCGAGCGCGGGCAGGTCATCTGCGCGCCCGGGTCGATCAAGCCGCACACGAAGTTCAAGGCGAAGCTCTACGTGCTGACGAAGGACGAGGGCGGGCGGCACACGCCGTTCTTCAAGGGCTATCGGCCTCAGTTCTACTTCCGGACGACGGACGTGACGGGCGACTGCGCCCTGCCGGCCGGAGTCGAGATGGTCATGCCGGGCGACAACATCGACATCGAGGTGACGCTGATCACGCCGATCGCGATGGAGCAGGGGCTGCGCTTCGCGGTGCGCGAGGGCGGCCATACCGTGGGCGCTGGCGTCGTCAGCGTCATCGTGGAATAGCCGGATGGGAGACCGCGTCGTCGTCACGCTCGGCTGTACCGTGTGCAAGAACAAGAATTATCATTTCCAGCACGGCAAGAAGAAGGAGTACAAGGTCGAAGTCAAGAAGTTCTGCCGGTGCTGCGGCAAGCAGACGGCCCATAAGGAAGTGAAGTAGCTGTCCGGGGCGGGCCCCGCCCGCCCCGGGCCGTCTTCACTCGGTTCCTTTAAATAGATCTGCGCGCGAGAGCTGGAGGCTTTCGCTTGCCACGAGGGGGTGTCGGTTAATGGCAAACCACCGGTCTCCAAAACCGGGACTCCAGGTTCAAGTCCTGGCGCCCCCGCGCGCGCAAGCTCGGAGTCAATCATGAACGCAGTGACGCAATTCGTGCAGGAAGCGTACAACGAGCTCAAGAAGACCACCTGGCTCACCAGGCAGGAGGCCGTGGGGTCTTCCGTCGCCGTGGTCATCCTGGTCGCCATCGTCGCGGCCTACGTCTCCACGGTCGACTTCCTGCTGTCCATCATTCTCGGGGCGGTCTTGGGCCGCTAGGAGGCCATCAATCCATGGAGCGCAGCTGGTACGTGGTGCACACTCAGCCCGGCTACGAGGACCGGGTCAAGACCCTTTTGGAACAGCGGATCGCCGCCGATCGCCTCCAGGAGAAGATCTTCTCCGTGTTCGTGCCGACCGAGGACGTCGTCGAGGTCAAGCGCAACAAGAAGAAGGTCTCCAAGCGCAAGTTCTTCCCCGGCTACGTCCTGCTGGACATGAAGGTCGACGAGACCACCTACTGGATGGTCAAGGGCGTCCCCGGGGTCAACGGCTTCCTCGGCGAGCCCCACCCGACCCCCCTGCCCGAGGAGGAGATCAAGTCCATCCTCGAGCTCACCACCGAGTCCGCGGCGAACAAGCCCCGGCCCGCGGTCCAGTTCGAGAAGGGCGAGAGCGTGCGCATCATCGAGGGCCCCTTCCGCCACTTCGTCGGCATCGTCGAGGAGGTCAACGAGCCCCGGGCCAAGATCAAGGCCATGGTCACCATCTTCGGCCGGCCCACGCCGGTCGAGCTCGACTTCCTCCAGGTGGAGAAGATCTGATGCCGACCCCCGTGCAGGCGCCCCACCGCGACGACGTCGAGCAGCCGGGCGCCGCCGCGTTCTCGATCCACATCGACCACGGCCGGGGCTTGGGGCTGCTGGGCGCGGTGCTCGCCTGCGCCACGGCGATGGCGGCGCTGGTCTTCGGCGCCCTGGCCATGTTCGTCACCCCGCTGATCGCGGGCGCCGTGACCACCCTGCTCTGGCCCGTGATCTTCTCCCAGCAGTTCACGTCGTGGGTCTTCGGGACGCCGTACCTGCCGTTCTGGAAGGCCTTCCTGCTTTTCGTTCTGGTCGGAGCCGTCGTCCGATTCCACAAGTGGTCCACCTCAGGAGACATATGGCGAAGAAAGTAAAAACACAGATCAAACTTCAGATCCCCGCCGGCGCCGCGAACCCCGCGCCTCCGGTCGGCCCCGCGCTCGGGCAGCACGGCGTCAACATCATGGACTTCTGCCGGCGCTTCAACGACGAGACGCGCAAGGAGGAGGCCGGGATGACCATCCCCGTGGTCATCACCGTCTACGAAGACCGCTCCTTCAGCTTCATCACCAAGAAGCCGCCCGTCTCCTCCCTGCTCAAGCGCGCCGCGGGCCTCGCCAAGGCCTCCGGCGAGCCCAACCGCAACAAGGTGGGCAAGATCACCGTCCAGCAGGCAGAAGACATCGCCCGGCTCAAGATGCCGGACCTCAACACCAAGGACCTCAAAGCCGCCCTCCAGATGGTCCGCGGCACCGCCCGCTCCATGGGCATCGAGATCGAGGGCTGAGGATACAACAATGGGAAAGAGAACGCAGGCCGTCACGAAGACATTCGACGCGATGAAGCTCCACACCCTCGCCGAGGGCGCGGCCGTGGTCAAGAAGTGCGCCACCGCCAAGTTCGACGAGACCATCGAGCTCCACGTCCACCTCGGCGTGGACCCCAAGCAGTCCGACCAGCAGGTCCGCGGCACGGTCAGCCTGCCGCACGGCCTGGGCAAGACCAAGAAGATCGCGGTCGTGGCCAAAGGCGACAAGCAGCGCGACGCCCAGGCCGCCGGCGCGGACCTCGTGGGCGCCGAGGACCTCATCGAGCAGATCTCCAGAGGCGTGCTCGACTTCGAGGTGCTCGTGGCGACCCCCGACATGATGAAGGACCTCGCCAAGCTCGGCAAGGTGCTCGGCCCAAAGGGCCTCATGCCCAACCCCAAAAGCGGCACCGTCACCATGGACATCGCCAAGGCCGTCAAGGAGCTCAAGGCCGGCCGCGTCGAGTACAAGGTCGACGAGTTCGGCAACATCCACTGCCCCATCGGCAAGGCATCCTTCGACGCCGCGAAGATCGCCGGCAACGCCAAGTCCGTGCTCGACGCCATCATCAAGGCCCGCCCCTCCTCCGCGAAGGGCATCTACATGATGAGCGTGACGCTGTCCTCCACCATGGGCCCCGGGGTCAAGCTCGACCCCAACGAGAAGCACTGACCTGCGCAGGTCGACCGAACGGCCCGCGGCCTTACGCCGCGGGCCTTCGCTTTGGGAGGAGCCCCGGCCCTGAGGCGATGGACGCCAGCTCACACGCCAGGATCCCGGCCTGATTCTCGCGCGTATACTTGGCGATCTCCCCAGGAATTCGGCCGGGGGTAGGGGAATTTCCTTCCGCGAACGCCTTGTACGTCCTGACGATGACATCTTGGATATCCGCCACGCTGGAGACCACGACCCCCATCCCGGTCTCGCGAAGGACCAGGTCCATGGCGCCCCCCTTTTTTCCTATGGCCAGGATGGGGCGCGTTGAAGCCAGGTACTCGAAGAACTTGCCCGGAAATCCTCCGCCGGAGCCCGGGGTGTTCCAGTTGATGACCAGGAGCAGATGCGCCCGCCTTTGAAGGCGGACCGCCTCGGCCTGCGGCACGGGCCCATGGCACTCAACCAAGTCCGCCACGCCCGATTCCCGCGCCATCTCCTCCGTCCGGTCATGGTCGGGCCCGTAGAAAACGACCCGGAGCCCTCCAGGGAGACGGCGCCCCTCCCGCAGGTCCCGGACCGCCTCGAAGAGGTCACGCGGATCGATCTTGCCTGGATAAAGCATCCCGGTGAACAGGATGGTGAACCGCTCGAAGAGCGGCAGGGGCTCCGACTGGCAGTCGGGCTCGAAGCCATTGGAGACCACGAAGACGGGCTTGCGATGAACGAGCCTCAAATACTCCGCCAGGGGCTCCGAGACCGTGCACAGCGCGGAGGCCCTCCTCACGACCCTGGCCTCGACCACCTCCCTCATCCGCTGGAGCCAGGGACTCTGCTCTATCAGAGGGTTGCCGCTCCACAGGTCGCGGAAATCCGCGACCCAGGGGACCCCGAGGGCCTTCTGGACCGAGCTGGCCAGAAGGTGCGATGAGAACGGCGCCGAACTCGACAGGATGACATCAGGCTGGATGGATCGGGCGAATCGGATAGCCTGCCTCCGGCCAAGGACGGCCCAGGGCCACGCGGAGTCGGGGAACGCCAGCAGGCCGTCGTAGAGAGCCATCCCCGCCCTGAGCGGAGAAAACCCTCCCGCCCGGGCCGCCCGCATCCTTGTCACGCCTCCAGCCCGGAAGGCGTTCCCAAGGAGCCGCGGGATGGCCCGGCTGAGGTCGAATCCAGCGGTCCTGCACACCGCTGCGGCGGACTCGTCCGCCGGAGCCTCCCCGTCAGAGGGCACCCAGGCGCTCGGACGCACCGAGACCACGTAGGGCTCCCAGCCCTTCTTGGGGAGGTGCCTGACGAAAGAGACGACCCGGGCCGTACCGATCGCGTTGATCGGGGGATACATGTAGCTGACGATCAATATCCTGCGCCCGGGAGATGCCGCCATGGATCCACGCCGCACGTTGGCGAGATGCTACCATATGTCGGAATGATACAGAGGACGTGGGCCGTCTTGATCGCCGGATTCGTCCTTCTCCTGGGACTGCTGCTCCTTTCCAGCGATGGGATCCATCACGCCAATGACACCGCGTCGTATCTGCAGAGCGCCGCCAACGTCGCAGCGGGATTTCCCCCTGTCGGGGTCCGGACGTCGAGCATCGGCTATGCCGCCCTGATCGCTGCCTCCCGGGCCTTGGGGCTCGGCTTGTGGGGCGTCATGGCGATCCAGACCCTCCTCTCCGTGCTGGCTGCAAGGGCGCTATTCTCCCTCGGCCAGAGGCTCCACAGCGACCATGCCGGCTTTCTCGCTGCGCTGTTCCACCTCTGGAATCCGGACATCGTCCGCTGGCACGGCTACATCCTCACGGACTCCATCTACACTTCGCTCGTCGTGCTGGTCACGTGGAGCCTCGTGCGGGCATGGGAGAACCGGACCTTGACGGCGCATCTTGCCGCGATGGCACTGGTCGGGCTTGCCGCATTCACGCGGATCAATGGCTGGCTGTTGGTGCCAATCGCGCTCTATCATTGCGCGTCGGTGCTGCAGGTCTCCGCGGCCAAGAAACTCCTGCTTGTCTCAGTCTGCCTGGCTGCCTGCGCCGGGGCTGGGCTCCTGGCCCTGGATTCCGCAATCCTAATCTCGGAGACAAGCCCTCTCGAGAGGCTCTACAACGGCGAAGTCTTGGGCAAGATCGGCCGCTGGCGCATCCCGATGCCCGCCGCGCCGGCTGGCGCAGGCATCGCGGAAGCGCCCATGTACATCGCATCCCACCCTCTCTCCTGCCTCCGCTTGGCAGGGACGCGCCTCGCGGTGGAGCTGTGGCACGTTCGGCCGGAGTATTCCGCGCTCCACAACGCCCTCATCGCCTCATTTTATCCCCTGATGCTCCTGTTTTCCCTATGGACCATGTGGCGGTTCCGGGCCGAAGCGCTCGTCCGCCTCTGCGCCGTCATCGCAGGAGCCCATCTGCTGCTCGTCTCCATGACGTTCCCCGACCATGACGGCCGGTATCTCCTCTTCATCTTTCCCCTGATTGGACTCTTGGCATCCGCTGCCATCGGCTCCATTGCCCGCGGAGTGCGCCCCCCGATGCCAGGAACACGCTCCCCATGAGACTGTTGTTCTTCGACTTCACCATCACATTCGGAGGAGGCCCCCAGGGAACGGCCTATCTCGTCCACCGCCTCAGCACCGACAACGAAGTCCATGTCGTCGATGCATACGGCTGCTGCGGCATGTATGCCGAGGCGATGAATAAGACCGGGGCCAGGCATCATGTTCTCAAGCGCAATGCACGAACCACCAGCGTCGGGCATTACGGAGCGCCACTGGCGCGGCTCGTCTCGCTTATCAGCCAGTTGCCGGAGCTCTGGGATGTCCGGCAAAGATTGGAGCGCACAATCCTCGAGGTCGACCCGGACGTCATCTGGGTGAACAATGAGAAATCGCTGGTCTTCCTTGCCAGCATTCTGCGGCTGCGGCGCTACCCATTGGTAGTCTACATCCGCGGATGGGCGACGCCCGATCAGATGACCTCCCGTTTCAAATGGTTCATACGGAACAGGGCCTCGGCTGTGGTGGCGCATTCCCGAGCAACCATCGACCAGTTGAGACTGGCCGGCATCCCGGAAAAGCAGCTGCATTTCACCCCGAACGTCGTTGACCGCGCGGAGTTGTTGCGGCTTGCCGCAAAGGGATTCGCCATCCCCGCGCCGACGCTACTGCGGCATCCACGACTTCTGCTCCCCGCGGCCCGCATCACCCCGAAAAAGGGCCATAGCACGGCCCTTGAAGCTGTTTCCTTGCTCAAGAAAGACGGCCTCGAAGCCTCCTTATGGCTTCCGGGAGTTGCGGCGGTCGGCGACAAGAGCGACTATGTTGATAAGCTCAAGCGAACGGCAGCGGAGGCTGGCCTGACAAACAATGTGGAATTCCTTGGCTGGAGGTCGGACATGCCTGCCTCATCAGCGCAGCCGACATCGTCATCCTACCCACTTACACCGAGGGCCTTCCGCGAGCCATTCTCGAGGCCATGACCCTGAAGCGCCCCGTGTGCGCCACGCCGGTGGGTGGGATCCCGGAGATCATCGAGCACGGAAGGACGGGATTGCTCTCCGGGGCCGGAGACGCGGCAGCCCTCGCTGGGAACATCCTGAGACTCGCAGAGGAGCCGGCGGCGATGGAAAGACTCGTCCTCGAGGCCTCACGGTTCGTCGCCGGATACTGCGACCCGGAAGCCCATACGCGGAAAGTCCTGGAGGTCTTCGGCCGAGCCGTCAGGCAGGGATGGGGCGGAACCGGCCGGCGACCAGGTCCCTGACGTCGCGCCAGGCGCGCTCGCCGCAGGCGCGGATCAGGCCGCCATAGCAGGCCGCCCCTGCCGCCGCCTCGACGGCCAGAAGCGCCGCCGGGGACAGAACATCCGCCAAGCCGCTCCGGAAGGCCCCGACCACCATGCCCATGGCCGCGGAGCAAGCCAGGATCCGGGTGAGGTTGCCGATGAACTCCGCCCAAGTCAGGCCGATGAGCCTGCCCGCAAAATGGAAGAACGGGTACGCGGTCAGGGTCCAGGCGATGGCGTATCCCGCCGCGACACCGACGATCCCCCACCTCAGCCCCGCGATGATGCCGAGCAGGATGACGGCCTTGAGGAAGAAGCCGACCTTGAACTGGAGGTCCGCGCGGCCCTGGGACATGTAGAGCGGCCCAAGGATGGCCGTGACGGACTGCATCAAGCCCACCCCTGCCAGGATGCGCAGCACCGGCACCATCCCGGCCCATTGCTCCCCGAAGACGACCAAGACGAACTCCTTCGCCGTGACGAAGACGCCGGCCATCATCGGGAAGGTGATCAGCGCCACGGCCCGGCTGACCTTCAGACAGATGCTCTTGACCCGTTCCTTGTCATCCTGGAGCCTGGAGAACGCCGGGAACAACACCCTGGCCGGGATCCGAGACACGACGATCAAGGGAACGAGCATGACCAGGTACGCCCGGCTGTAGAGCCCCACCGCGGCCGAGCCGAGGACGATCCCGATCAGGAGATTGTCGAGGTTGCGCGTCAGGAGGTTAAAGGTCGTCTCCGCGGCCATGTTCACGCTGAAGGGCAGGAGCTCCCGGACCGAGGCCCAGCGGAAGGTCTTCCGGGGCCTCCACCCGCCCAGGACCCAGAGCGCCCCGGCCGTGACCGAGGCGTTGAGCAGCGTCTGGGCGACCAGGCTCCAAACTCCCCACCCGAACCATGCCAGGAGAATCGCGGCGGGCCCTGCCACTGCCGCGGCCGAGACCTCGACGACCGCCAGCGTCTTGAAGTCGAGGCCCCTCGTCAGGAGGGCCCCGGGCACGACTCCGAAGGAGTTCAGGAGGAAGACGAGGCAGAGCACCGCGTTCATGGAGGCGAGGACCGGCTCTTGGTAGACCCATGCGACCCACGAGCCCCAGAACAACGCCAGCGCGCTCATCGCCGCGCCGCACGCGATGTTGAACCAAAGGACGCTGCTGAGCCCCTCCTCGTTGAGCTCCTTCCTCTGGATGACGGCTGACCCCAGGCCCATCTCCGCCACGGCCCCGCCGAGCCCCACGGCGACCCAAGCCATGGCCATGAGCCCGAACTCCCTAGGGCTCAGGAGCCTGGCGAGGACGACCATGACGACGAATTTGATGACGTGCCGCCCGATCTGGCTGGCAAAGCTCCAGGTGAGACCCCGAAGGGCGCGGTCCCGGAGATCCTTCATGGGCGGGTGGCTACCCGCGGCCGTAGGTGGAGGTCAGGTCCCCGAGGCGGCCGGCGATGGCGGTGGTGAGCGCCCCGGGCCCGAGGCGCCAGAGCCAGTTGCCCTCGGTCTTGCCGGGCCGGTTCATGCGGGTGGCGTCGCCAAGGCCGAGGAGGTCCTGCGCCGGGAAGATCGCGGTCTTGGCGATCGAGGAGGAGGCGAGGCGGATCAAGTCCCAGTGGACCTCCCAGCCGTCGGAGTTCATGTAGGCCAGGGCGAAGGCGCGCTCGCGCTTGTACGCCTCGTGGCGCTTGGCCTCGGCAGGAGCCTCCTCGCCGAAGAACCAGCCGGTCGCGGTGTCGTTGTCGTGGGTGCCGGTGTAGACCACGGAGTTGGCCGTGAAGTTGTGGGGCAGGTGGATGTTGGTCCCGTCGGAGCCGAAGCCGAACTGGAGCACGCGCATGCCGGGAAAGCCGAAGGTGTCCCTGAGGCGCACGACCTCGTCGGTCACCACGCCGAGATCCTCGGCGATGAGCTGGCCGCCGGGAAGGGCGGTCATGGCGTGGCGAAAGAACTCCTCGCCGGGCCCGGGGACCCAGCGGCCGCCCACGGCGGTCTCCGAGCCTCCCGGGATCTCCCAGTAGCGGGAGAAGCCGATGAAGTGGTCGAGACGCGCCACGTCGAAGCGCTCGAAGGCCTTCTTGAGACGCGCGAGCCACCAGGCGTAGTTCTGCTCGTGGTGCACGCCCCAGCGATAGAGTGGGTTGCCCCAGAGCTGGCCGGTCTTGCTGAAGTAGTCGGGGGGCACGCCGGCCACCACGGTGGAACGGCCCTCGTCGTCCAGGAAGAAGAGCTCCTGGCGCGACCAGACGTCGGCGGAGTCGTGGGAGACGTAGATGGGCACGTCGCCGATGAAGCCCACGCCCTTCTCCGCGGCGTGGGCGCGCAGGGCCTTCCACTGGCGGTCGAACTCGAACTGCAGGAACTTCTCGTACTCGATCTCCTTGGCCAGGCTCTTGCGGGCGGCTTCAAGGGCCTCGGGCTTGCGCTTGCGCACGTCCGGGTCCCAGGAACCCCAGGACGCGCCGCGGTGCCAGCGCTTCAAGGCCGAGAAGAGGGCGAACTCCTCGATCCAGTCGGCGCTCGCGTGGCAGAAGGCGTCGAGGTCGTGCCTGCGGCTTCCGCCGTCCGAGGAGAAGCGGGAGAACGCCTTCTTGAGGATCTTGGCCTTGGCCGCGTGCGCGTGACCGAAGTCCGCCCGGCCCTCGGAAGGGGCCTTGCGGCCGTGCTCGGCGTCCTTGCGGTCGATGAGGCCGGCATCGGCCAGGCCCTCGGCGCTGATGAAGAGAGGGTTGCCCGCGAAGGCGGAGGTGGAGTGGTACGGCGAGTCGCCGGGGCCCTCGGGGCTCACAGGGAGCATCTGCCACCAGCGCTGACGGGCCTGGGCCAGAAAGTCGACGAAGGCATAGGCCTCGGGCCCGAGGTCGCCGACGCCGAAGAGGCCGGGCAGGGAGCTCAGGTGGAGCAGGACGCCGCTGGAGCGTTCGTGCAGGGAGAAGTGGCGGTGCATCATTCCTCCGCGGCGTGGCTGTTGGCCTTATACCACGCGATGGTCTTCTTGAGGCCGGCTTCGAGGCTGGCCTGGGCCTTGACCCCGAACTCGACCCAGGCCCGCGAGGTGTCGAGGCGCCTGCGGGGCTGGCCGTCGGGCCGGGAGTGGTCCCAGTGGAGCCTGCCCTTGTAGCCGCAGAGCCCCGCGACGAGCTTGGCGAGGTCCCGGATGGAGATCTCGAAGCCCGCGCCGAGATTGACGGGGTCCGGCTTGTTGTAGAACTCGGCCGCCCGCAGGAGCCCCCGGGCCGCGTCCTCGACATAGAGGAACTCCCGCGTGGCGTTGCCCGTGCCCCAGCACTCCACGACCTCCCGGCGCTCGCGCACCGCGGTCGTGAACTTGCGGATGAGCGCGGGGATGACGTGGCAGCGCTCGAGGTCGAAGTGGTCCCCGGGGCCGTAGAGGTTGATGGGCAGGAGGTAGATCGCGTTGAAGCCGTACTGCTGGCGGTAGGCCTGGGCCTGGACGAGGAGCGCCTTCTTGGCGATGCCGTAAGGGGCGTTGGTCTCCTCGGGGTAGCCGTTCCAGAGGTCCTTTTCCCTGAACGGGACGCGGGTGAACTTGGGGTAGGCGCACACGGTGCCGACCTGGAGGAACTTGCCGACCTTCATGCGCCGGGCCGCGTCCATGAGCTGGACGCCCATGATGATGTTGTCGTAGAAGAACCGGCCGGGCTCGGCCCTGTTGGCGCCGATGCCGCCGCAGATGGCGGCGAGGTGGATGATGAGGTCGGGCCGCTCCTTCTTAAGGAGAGCATCGATGCGGTCGAGCCGCCGCAGGTCCCATTCCTTCTCCTGCGGGACCGCCAGGCCGCGGGGCTTGAGCCGCTTGACCTGCGCAACCACGTGGGACCCGAGGAAGCCGTCCCCTCCGGTCACCAGAACCCGACGCTCGGTCCAGAACCCCATGTCCAGGCTATCATACAAGTTTGCTAACATTGGCGTCGACGTGTCACTTTCCTCCCCCGGGGCCTGGCCGGGTCCTACAACCGGCCAGGGGAAAGTAGTTGTGGGGGCAGAAGGTCCGTCGTCCGTGATATGACCACTGACAAATATCTCTCCGACATCCGCGCCGGCATGCTGGCCTACAACAACGGCCACGCGGCCCAGCGCGACTCCTGGAAGAAGCACGCCTACTACTACCACGGCCAGATCGAGCGGCTCCTGGCCGGCATCATCCCGGCGGGGCAGTCCGTGGTCGAGATCGGCTGCGCCACAGGCGACCTGCTGGCGTCCCTCAAGCCCTCCCGGGGCCTGGGACTGGACTTCTCCACCGAGATGCTGGCCGTCGCCCGGGCCAAGCACCCGGGCCTGGCCTTCGAGCTCGACGACCTCGAGGACTTGAAAACCCGCGAGACCTTCGACTACGTGGTCGCAAGCGACGTCATCGGCTCGCTGGCCGACGTCTGGACCGCGTTCCGCAACATCAGGCGCCTCTGCAAGCCCCAGACCCGCGTGGTCATCACCTACTACAACTACCTCTGGGAGCCGCTCCTGCGCTTCGCCGAGGCCGTGGGCCTGAAGGCCAAACAGCCCCTCCAGCACTGGCTGCCCCTGGGAGACATCTCCAACCTCCTGCGTTTGAGCGGCTTCCAGGTCGTGCAGACCGGCTACCACGTGCTCATCCCGCTCTGGATCCCGGGGCTCTCCTATCTGGCGAACCGCTTCCTCGCGCGCCTGCCCTTCCTGAGGCGCCTGTGCCTCGTCGAGTACGTCATCGCCCGGCCCGAGCCTGCGCCGGCCAAGCCCGAAGACTACACGGTCTCGGTCATCGTCCCGACCTTGAACGAGGCGGGCACCATCGCCCCATTGGTCGAGCGCCTGCCGCTCATGGGCCTGTCCACCGAAGTCGTGTTCGTGGACGGCGCCTCGGACGACGGCACCCGGGAGGCCATCCTCGCGGAGAAGGCCAAGCCCAAGCCGGGGTTCTCGATCACGCTCATCGACCAGGGAGGACGCCTCGGCAAGGGCGACGCTGTGCGCAAGGCCTTCGCCGCGGCCACGGGCGAGGTCCTCATGATCCTCGACTCGGACCTCTCAGTCGCGCCCGAGGACATGCCCAAGTTCTACCTCGCGCTCCAGGAGGGCCGGGGCGAGTTCATCAACGGCTCCCGGCTCAACTACCCCATGGAAAAGCAGGCCATGCGGTACCTCAACAACATCGGCAACCACTTCTTCGGAGCCGCCCTCTCCTGGCTGCTCGGCCGCAGGATCCGCGACACCCTGTGCGGGACCAAAGCCCTCTTCAAGGCTGACTACGAGCGCATCGCGGCCAACCGGAAGTACTTCGGCGACTTCGATCCCTTCGGCGACTTCGACCTCCTCTTCGGCGCGGCCAGGCTCAGCCTCGACATCGTGCAGATGCCCGTGCGCTACCGCAGCCGCGCCTACGGGGACACCAAGATCTCTCGCTTCCGGCACGGCCTCCTGCTGCTGAGGATGTGCCTCTTCGCGAGCGCCAAGCTCAAGTTCACGTGAACCTCTCGCGCTTAAAGCGCCTGCTCGTCGGACGCGGGTCGCCGACCCAGGCCGCCTTCCTGGCCCTCGCACGGCTCGGCCAAGTCCGCTTCGAGTCGTGCCTCGCCGTGGACGGCCACCGGCTCCACGCCCGGACCTCGGACCGGGCCCTGGCGCTCCTCCTGCACCGCCTGGGCCTGGCGGACACGGCCGAGAAGCGCTGGCTCTCCGAGAACGCGCGCCCCGGCATGACCTGCCTCGACATCGGCGCCAACATCGGGATCTACACGCTCTATCTCGCGCGCCTGGCCGGACCCGCGGGCCGTGTCGTGGCCTTCGAGCCCGAGCCCGAGAACTTCGACCTCCTCGAGAAGAACGTCATCGCCAACGGCTACGGCAACGTCGAATGCGTCCGCAAGGCGGTCAGCGACCGCGCCGGGACCGCGGACCTCGGCTTCTGCGAGGAGAACCGCGGAGACCACCGGCTGGGCGGCCAGGGCCGGAGCACGGTCGCGGTGGAGACCCTGCGGCTCGACGACTATTTCCCCCCGGCCAGCAGGGTCGACGTCATCAAGATGGACATCCAGGGCTCCGAGCTTGGCGCCATGGAAGGCATGCGCCGCCTGCTCCGGGACAACCCGGGCGTCCAGATCGTGGCCGAGTTCTGCCCCTCCCTCATCGAGGCCGCGGGCGGCTCGGCCGAGGCCTTCCCCGCGTTCTGGAGGGCCGAGGGCTTCAAAGCCTTCCTGCTCAGCGAGGGCCTGCGGCCCGTCTCGCTCGAGGACGCGTCCTCCTTCATGGACATGGGCCGGAACCAGGGCTACCTCAACGTCCTGCTCCGCAGGCTCCGGGACTGAGCTCAACGACGCCGTCTCTCCCCGCCTGCGAACGGGTACAATATCAGGATCCGGTCCCTGGAGGAACGTCATGTCCTACCGCTTGAAGAAGTCCGCCGCCTCCACCCTCTCGAGCCTGCTCGCCTTGCTGCTCCTCCTCCAGCCGCTGGCCGCCGCCGTGCCCCAGCGCATCCTCTACCAGGGGACCCTGCGCCAGACCGGCGGCCTCTACACCGGCAGCGCCGCCTTCCTCTTCCGCATCACCGACTCCTCCGGCGGGGTCGAGTACTGGAGCTCGGGCTCCACCGTGGTGGCCGTGACCGCCGGGCTCTTCCGCTACCCCCTGGGCGCGGACAACCCCGGCACCGGAGGGGTCGACGAATCAGCCTCCTTCCTCACCATCGACTGGTCCAACATCGCCCCCTACGTCGAGGTCACGGTCAACGGGGATCTCCTCTCCCCCCGCGAGGAGATCCACTCCGTCCCCTACGCCATCTTCAACTCCGCTGCGACCGACATGGTCAACCCCCGGGTGCTCCGCGCCGGAGACGCCATGACCGGCCAGCTCACCATCGCGGGCTCCACCCTCACGGTCACGGGCAGCGCCTTCTCGGTCGGAGGCTCGACCCTCGCGGTCAAGGACGGCAGGCTGGGGATCGGCGTCACCGCGCCCCAGACGCCGCTCCATATCGAGAACAACGGCGCCAGCCTCGTCAAACTGGTCAACACCGCCGTGACCGCCAACGGCTGGGGCATCCGGCATCTCGCCGGCAACATCCTCGCCGTCACCGACAACCAGAGCGCGTCCGACCGGATGTACTTCGACGGCTCCGGCAACGTCGGCATCGGCCCCGTGTCCGCGCCGCTGAGCAGGCTCCACGTCCTCAACGGCGACATCCGCGTCTCGACGGAAGCGGGCCAGCCCTCCCGGGGAGTCATCTTCCAGGATGGCACCACCCTGCTCACCGCAGGAGGCGCCAATGCCTGGGCCATGGTGGACGCCTCCTCGGTCGCCAGCGCGGTCGCGGGCAACGTCGGGATCGGCACCACTCACCCGGACGTCAAGCTCCACGTGGCCGGCAACATGCACGTCGACACCTCCGGAACCTCGTCTTTGACCCGCAACGTGACCTTCAAGAGCGGGGGCTCCGCCCTGGACTGGGCCTCCTACGGCGGAGGCTGGGCCCCGGGCCTCATGCTCCAGGGCTCGACCCCGGCAGGCGCGGACAGCGCCTCGGAGTTCCTCTTCCTCTCGGCCTTGGACGACACGCAGGCAGCGCTCATCGCCTCGGGCAAGGACCTCGAGATCTACACCGGCGCGCCCCTGGGCTCTTCGGGCAGCAGGTCCCTCTACCTCGGGGGCACGGGCAACCTCTTCCTCGGCGTGGACGCCGGCAGGGTTCACGCGGCGGCCAACGGCACGTTCGTCGGCTACCAGGCGGGCTACAACAACACGACCGGGTCCAACAACACGTTCCTCGGCGGCAGGGCCGGACGGGCCGACACCACGGGCAGCGACAACGTGTCCGTGGGGATGGAGAGCGGCCTCACGAACGCCGCGGGCAACAGCCTCACCCTGCTCGGCTTCCGGGCCGGCTACAGCAACACCGGCAGCAGCAACACCTTCGCGGGCTATCTCGCCGGCTACTCCAACACCTCGGGCCGCTACAACGTCTCCGTGGGCAACCGCGCCCTCTACGGCAACTGGACGGGCGACGAGAACACCGCGGTCGGCTATCAGGCAGGCGAGAGCCAGCTCTCCACCGGCGTGACCTTCCTCGGCTACCAGGCGGGCAGGGCCAACACCACGGGCGCGGGCAACACCTGCATCGGCAGGTCCGCCTGCCAGGCCAACACGACCACGGACTACGGCACATTCGTGGGCTACAGCGCGGGGATCAGCAACACCGCGAGCTACAACACCTTCATCGGCTTCGACGCCGGCTATTCGAACACCTCGGGCGCCAACAACGCCTTCCTCGGCTTCTACTCCGGCTACACCAACTCGGCCGGGACGAGGAACACCTATATCGGGACCTCGGCCGGCTATTCCGCCACCGGGAGCGACAACACGTTCCTCGGCCAAGCCGCGGGCTACAGCACGTCCTCCGGCGGCCAAAACACCGTGCTGGGCTCCCAGGCGGGACTCAACCTCGGGACCGGAGCCGGCAACGTGCTCCTGGGGTACATGGCCGGCTACAACGAGACAGGCTCCAACAAGCTCTACATCGACAACTCCAACACCGCCTCGCCCCTCATCGGGGGCAATTTCAGCACCAACGAGGTCAGCGTCAACGGGGTCCTGGGCGTTGGGACCACGGACCCCAACGAGAGCTTCCGGCTCGACGTCCGGGGAACGATCCTCGTCACCGACGCCACGGCTTTCGAGGGCGGCATCATCACCCACTCCGCCAACGGCCTCCTCCTCTCCGGCGTGGACGCGACCAAGGCGGTCATCCTCGCGATCAACGGCACCGAGAAGGCGCGCCTGCACTCCAGCGGGAGATTCGGGGTTGGGACGGATAACCCCAACGACGGCATGGTGGAGGTCAAGGGCGGCTCGGTGTGCGTGGACACGAACTCCGACGACTCCGCGACCTCGTGCGTCGCCAACGAGTCCGATGAGAGGCTCAAGCGGGAGATCGAGCCCATCACGGGCGCGGTGGAGAAACTCAAGAGGCTGCGCGGGGTGACTTTCGACTGGCGGTGGGACGAGTTCGAGCAGGTCCGGCGCTTCAAGGCCCTGCCCCACTCCATGGGCCTCATCGCGCAGGACGTGGAGAAGGTCTTCCCTGCGGCCATGAACGAGGAGATCGGGGTCTACAAGTCAGTCAACTACAACGCCCTCGTGGGCGCCCTGGTCGAGGCGGTCAAGGAACAGCAGGCTGAGATCGACTCCCTCCAGGAGAAGGTGCGCCTGCTTGAGAAGCCCTAATTTGATATCCTCGCATCGTCGGACCATCGACATCAGGAGGCGGCCATGATAGACAAGCGCAACGAAGCCCTCGCGAAGATCCTCGTCGACTACTCCACCAAGCTCAAGAAGGGCGACGTCCTCTACCTCGAGATCAAGGGCAAGCCCGCCCTGGAGCTGGGCAAGCACGTCATCCGCCTGGCGGCCGAGCGCGGGGCCACCCCCTTCTACTACTACAACGACGAGTCCCTGGGCAGGCAGTGGATCGCCCACGCCTCCGAGGCGCAGTTCAAGACCATGGCCAAGCTCCATCTGCACCTGATGAAGAAGGCCGACGCCTACATCGGCATCCGCGGCTCGGACAACCCCTTCGACCTGGCCGACATGCCGGGCAAGCAGATGGCGATGATGAACACGCTCTTCTACAAGCCCGTACACTTCGACGAGCGGGTCCGCCGCACCCGCTGGGTCGTCATGCGCTACCCCACGGACTCCATGGCCCAGCTCGCCAAGACCTCGCAGGAGAAATTCGAGGACTTCTACTTCGACGTGTGCTGCGCGGACTACCCCAAGATGTCCAAGGCCCAGGACAAGCTCGTGGCGCTCATGAACCGCACCGACAAGGTGCGCATCAAGTCCCCGGGCACGGACCTGTCCTTTTCCATCAAGGGCATCCCGAGCGTCAAGTGCGACGGCGAGCGCAACATCCCGGACGGCGAGGTCTACACCGCGCCGGTCAAGACCTCGGTCAACGGCACCATCCGCTTCAACACCCCGACCATCCATGACGGCGTGGTCTACACCGGCATCGCCTTCACCTTCAAGGACGGGAAGATCGTCAAGGCCGCGGCCGACGCCAACGAAGACAAGCTCAACAAGGTCCTCGACACGGACGCAGGCGCCCGCTACGTCGGCGAGTTCGCCATCGGGGTGAACCCCTTCGTGCTCGAGCCCATGATGGACACCCTCTTCGACGAGAAGATCGCGGGGTCCTTCCACTTCACGCCCGGCTCCTGCTACGACGAGGCGGACAACGGCAACAAGTCCGCCATCCACTGGGACCTGGTCCTCATCCAGCGGCCCGAGCACGGCGGCGGCGAGATCTGGTTCGACGGCAAGCTCGTGCGCAAGGACGGCAGGTTCACGGACGCGGCCCTCGAGAGGATGTTCTCCAAGGAAAACCTCAAGGGGAGGCCGGCATGATCCCCCAAGACACCAAGAACACCCGCGTCCTGCTCGCCATGCTGTGCCTGCCGCTCCTGGGCCTGGCGGCGAGACCGCTCTTCGCGGACGGAGGCGAAGAGATCCTCGCGGCCCACCCCATGCCGCTGTACAAGGACAGCGTGCCGGCCGCTGACAACAGACTGAACCGATTGACCAAGAACGACCTGGGAACGGTCCGGAAGTTCTTCGAGGCCAACCTGAAGCCCGGAGACAGGATCGAGACGTTCAGCAAAGACGACGAGACCGGCTTCAATGTCATCTACACCAAGAAGACCGGATCCCGGGAGCTGAAGGCATTCGAGCTGCGCGTGACTGCCCGTTCCGGAAAACGGCCGCCGCACACGGCGTTCGGCGAGCTTTTCGGGCAGGTCAGCTTCGGCCGCCACAAGGAGTCCGAGCTCAAGGCCCTGCAAAAGGAGTACGGGGATATCGACCTCGCCTATTTCCGCGGAAACGAGGACAAGCTGATCGCCGAACGCGCCAGCCGGGAAGCCCACCCCGATCAGGACACGCTGAAGGCGGCCGGGAAGAAGAACAAGGTCTCAGCGGAGGACAAGGCCGAGGCCAAGGAGCTCAAGAGGAAGATGAAGGAGCTGAAGGCTCAGGGCGACTTCGCGGGGATGATGGCGCTGGCCCAGAGCAGCAAGAAGTTCCAGGCTCCGCCGTCCAACCAGATGGAGGCCGCCAGACTCGCTGCGGAAGACCGCAGCCGCGACACCTGGGACATCTGGGTGCGCTGCCTGAAGGAAACCAAGGCGGCCGCCTACCGCACCAGGCTGGAATACTCCTCAGACGCCCTTCCGGATTAGCCTTCCGGCCCCGGCCCGGCCTTCACGAGCCGATCCGCCAGGAGCTCCGCCACAGCCTCGTTGAGCGCCGGCCGGGGATGAGCGTCCTTCCCGTACCAATACCGGTTCCTGCTGTCGGGATAGGCCAGCTCCTCCGGCAGATCGAATGCCTCGATCCCGGAGGAAAGGCGCAGGCGCGGGACCTCCCTGAAGTATCCCCGGAGGAGCACGAGCCTCACGCCGAGGCGGCGGCCGAAGTCTCCCAGTTCGTCGACCTGGCGCTGGGCCTGGGCCAGCGTCCGTCCCGTGTCCGCCCAGCCGGGCCGTCCGAGGACCCGCCGGGAGCAGGCGTGGACGAACTGCCGGACGCGCAGGCCGTCGACCACGGCACGGAGCAGGGGAGACTCGGGCGAGCGGTCCATGATGGCCTGGCTGTCGAGAGGATCGTGGTCGTTGCCCCCGATGTAGGAGAGGATGACGATGTCGACATCGAGCTCCGGGACGAGGGCCTTGACCGCTCGGCCGTACCCGTAGAGCCCGTTGCCCGGGAAGCCCGCGGCAGCCACGTCGAAGCGTCCCGGCGCCCTCCTTTCGAGCGCCCCGGCCAGAAGCGCGGGCAAGGTATGCTCGTTGTCCGGGATGCCGAGCCCCCAGACGAAGGAGTCGCCCACCACCAGGACCCTCCGGCAGCCCGGCTCCAGGACCGCGGGCTCCCGGTCCCGATAGCCCAGGCTGTTGTACCGATTGACCGCCGGCGGGTAGCCGTCGACCTCGTCGTTGCCGGAGTAATCCTCGACCGTGGTGGCCCCGGCCGGGAAGGAGACCAGGCCGTGCCGATTGAGGGTCGGGCCGCGGTCCGGACCGAAGGCCAGGAGCGCCGCGATGGAAAAAGCCGCGGACAGCAGACCCGCGGCGGCCATGCGGACCGAGGCGGATGCGTCCGCCGGACGCAGGAGGACGAGCTCGGCGGCAAGCCCACGGAGCCCGGTCCGTCCAGGGCCGGCCAGGCGGGCGGCGCAGAACAGGCCCGCGGCCAGCAGGAGCGCCGGGTACAGGGAGACCTCCAGGCCCTCTCGGTCCGCGAAGGCCAGCTGGAGCGCGTCATCCATGTTCCCGATCATGGCGAGGACCAGGAGGACCGTGGCGGCCAGCAGGAGGAGGAACGCCGCGACCGCGAGCCTTCCGAGGACCCGGCGGGAGAGGAAGAGCCACAGAAGGACCCCCGAGTTCACGGCCGCAGCCAGAGGGATGCCGATGATGACCGCGAAGGCTGCGGGACAGACCGCGAGCAGGGGAGGGCCGAGGAAAGGCCCGACCCCGGCCAAGAACGCCGCGGAGAGCCCCGCCAGACAGCAGAGGATGATGGCCATGCCGCCGGCCTCTCAGACCCGGAGCGTCACGGAGCTCTCCCGCGCCCGGCCAGGATGGCCCGGATCCGGCTCGCCCCCCCTCCGGCCAGGACCAGCATCAGCGGCATGAGCGGCACGCGGTAGCGGATGGGAGCGTGGCTGACCGAGTAGGTAGCGGTCACGACCAGCATGAAGACGGCCATCCAGCGGACCCACGGGTTGGCGCGTCCGAACCAGAGGCCCAGCAGAGCCAGAGGGACGAGCCAGCCGTCGCTGAGGAGCGCCAGCAGCCGCACCAGGGAAGCCTTGTGGGTATAGGCCCGGTCGCGGGGGAGGATCCTCCATAAGCCGAAGAGCCTGCCTGCGCAGTCCTTCAGGAAGAACCACGGCCGCTCTTTAAGGATGCTCATGGAGGCGGCTTGAAAAGCCTTGTTGCTCTCGGCCTCGGGGAGGCTGGCCATGCGCTGGAACTCGGTGTCGTCGCCGGGGTTGCCGAGGATGCGGTTCTGCTCCTCGGTGCCCAGGGCCTCGTAGGGCACGGTCAGGGCCCAGTACATCTGGATGCCGACCAGGCTCGAGGCCGGGATGAAGGAGCGCATGACCGCGAGGTTCCGGCCGACCCACACGCCGACCAGGGCCGCGACCGGGAGGCAGAAAGCCAGGAACCATTTCCAGCGCCACGGCCTTCCCCACCCCGCGGCCAGGCCGGCGATCCCCACGGCCGGAGCCATGGCCCCGTTGGTCAGGCACATCCACCCGGCAAGCCCGCCCGCTCCGGCCAGCAAGCGCCATTCCCGAGCAGGGACAGCGCGCACCAGCAGGAGGAAGACCCCGGCCGCGAGGAAGGACAGCAGGGATTCGCGGAAGAAGTACGCGGAGTAGTAGATGAAGTACGGGTACACGACAGAGGCCCAGAACGCGAACCTGGCCGCCCAGAGATCGAAGAGCGCCAGGGCCAGGAGATAAACCAGCCAGGACGTGGCAGCGGAGAGGAGGCTCTGGCCCACGATCACGGACCAGGGGCTCTTGCCCGAGACCGCGTAGAGGCCCGCGATCAGCAGAGGATAGCCGGGCTCGCGCACCGCGGTCGCAAGAGGCGGCTTCTCAGCGTAGATCCCGTGGTCGATGAGGTTGACGGCCAGGATCTCGAAGTCGAGGCTGCCGAAGAGCCGGACGCCGTCGTACTGCAGGGCCCCGAACCCGACCCGCAGGGCCAGGGCCGCCAATAGCCCGAGGAGAAGCTCCCTCCTGCTCAAGACGCCCCCCCCTCCCCGCGCGAGGACGGAAGGTGGCGCGCGAGGTCCAGGGTCACGCCGAAGGCGGCGAGCACGGTGCCGGAGATGACGGCGAGGCTGCCGGTCAGCACGTAGATCCAGTGCTGGTGGATCTGCCGGCTCGTGACGTATTCGATGATGGTGCGGGTGTTGAGGAGCACGCCCGCGAGCACGAGGACCACGCCGACCGCGAGGGAGTAGTCGCGGACCCTGGGCCGGTCCCAGAACCCGGAGCCCCGGCCGACCGCGGCGTCCGAGAGCTTCTGCGCGATGCCCCCGAAGGTCAGGCAGATGAGCGAGCACACCGCGAGGGTCACGATGGCGAGCAGTCGGTAGATCATGTCCTCCGGGTTCTCCAGACGCCTCAGGGACAGGTACTGGGCGATCGGGCCGGCGCCGTAGGCCAGGGCGGTCAGGGCGAAGAGAAGACCGGCGGGACCGAAGATGCGCAGGGGGTAGTACGCGAAGATGACGCCCAGGATGACGCGCAGGAAGCGCATGCCGTCGGCCAGCACATTGAGCTTGGACCGGCCCATCCGCTCGGCGTAGGCGATGGGGACCTCCACGATCCGAGCCCCCATGCAGGCGGCGCGCGCGGTCATGGCGGGCGTGAAGTGCAGGCCCTCGGGCAGGGGCAGGAGCCTGGGCAGGAGCCTGCGGGAGAAGAGCCGCACACCGCTGGCCGTGTCGGTCACGGCCACACCGGTGAGCCTCGAGATCACGGCCGCGTAGAAGCGGTTGCCCAGCACGCGCACCCGCGGCATCTGGGAGCCGTGGTGGAGCCGGCCGCCGATGGCGAGGTCCGCTCCGGTCCGGACGAGCTCGCGGTGCAGGTCGATGAAGCAGAGCGGGTCGATGGTGCCGTCCGCGTCCATGAAGGCCAGGAGTCCTCCGCGCGCCGCGGCAAATCCGGTCATGAGCGCCGCCCCGTAGCCCCGGTTGACCGGGTGGCTGACGACCCGGACACGCTCGAAGCCCGCGGCGATCCGCCGGGTCGCGTCCTTGGAGCCGTCGTCCACCACGAGGATCTCCACCGCATCGAGGCCCGTCTCCCGGCGCAAAGCCTCCTCGGCGTCCAGGCACTGCTTCAGCGCCGAGGGGAGGGCCTCCTCCTCGTTGTAGGCGGGCAGGACGATGGTCAGGGTCTTGGCGTCCGCGGCGGCTTGGGTCATGCGTTGGTCTCCGGGAAGAGCCGCAGGCGCAGGCTGCGCAGGCCCGCGGCCCCCGAATAGAGGGAATAGAGCGACAGGTAGAGCGTGGGCGAGAGCACGGCCACGAGCAGGCTCGCCAGCCTGAAGCGGCCGAAGCAGGAGCGCCGGGCCGCGGCGAAGCCCTCCCGCCAGAGCTTCCAAGCCGAGACCGGCCGGGCCAGGAGCGCCTCCCGCAGGATGCCCCGCCGCAGGAGCTCGAGCTCCTCGCGGAGCAGGTAGTCGCGGCTCAAGGCCGCCTTGGCCTCCTTGAGCCAGCGCTTGAGGTGCGCGGAGAAAAGCGTCCGCATCTTGAAGTCCAGCTCGATCTTGGCCGGGTCCGAAAGCCCGCACGCGCACCAGTTTGCGCCGTGCACGCGGTGCAGGCCGAGGACCGCCGGGATGTTGGCCACCCGCCAGGAGAAGAGGGTCTTCACGGTCAGGAAATCGTCGAGATAGTAAAAGAGCTCCTTGGGAATGGGCAGGGCCGCGAGCAGGGCCTCCCGGCGGAAGGCGAGGCCGCTCGTGGCCGTGAAGTGCGTCTTCGCTGCCAGGAAATCGTCGAGGCCGTAGGAGGGGGCCCAAGCCGGGTGGCTGGCGCCCAGGGACTCGAGGCTCCCGGACACGTCGTCGAGCCAGTGCTGGACGGCGCCGACCTTGGGGTCGTCGAAGAGGGGCGCCACCGCGGAGAGCTTCCCCGGCAGCCACACGTCGTCGCTGTCGAGCAGGCAGACCACGCTGCCGCGGGCCGCGCGGATGCCGGCGTTGAAGGCCTCGGCCTGCCCCTGCCGGGGGTCGAGCAGCACGGCTCGCACCCGGTCCCCGTAGCCCCGGATGATCTCGCGGGAATCGTCGGTCGAGCCGTCGTCGGCGACGATGACCTCGACCTCGTTGGCCGGGAAGTCCTGCGCCAGGACGCTGTCGACCGCGGCGCTGAGGAACCGGCCGTAGTTGTGGTTGTCGATGACGACCGAGACGCGGGGCTCAGGCATCCAGGCACGCCTCGTGCCAGAGCTCGAGCATCATGAGGCCCCAGAGCCGGTAGCTGTGGTCCCTGCCGCCGGTCTGGTGCTCGCTCCAGATACGGCGGAGATAGTCCTCCCGGAAATAGCCGCGGCCGAGGGCCTTGGACGAGAGGACATGGTCCTCCCAGAACGCCTTGAGCGGGCCGCGGAACCAGCGGTCCTGGGGGATGCCGAAGCCCATCTTCCCGCGCTTGAGGATCGAGGGGGGCAGTTCGTCCCTGAAGGCCTCCTTCAGGATCCACTTATGTCCTTTGAGGCCCTTGAGCTTCCAGTCCCCGGGCATCCGATAGACCAGCTCCACGAGCTCGTGGTCCAGGAAGGGCGAGCGCCCCTCCAGGGAGTTGGCCATGGCCGCGATGTCCATCTTGACCATGAGGCACTCGGGCAGGTAGGTCTTGAAGTCCACGGCGAGCATGCCGTTGACGAAATCCTCGCCCTTGACCTCGTCGAAGGCGCGGCCGATATAGCCCACCGCGTGGTCCACGCCGGCCAGGCGCGCCTTGAAGCCGTCTGCATAGAGCTCGGCCTTCTGGTCCTCGGTGAAGTAGCCCACCATGCGCAGGTAGCGCCGCGGCATGTCCTCGAACGCGACCGACCGCAGGAACCTCTTGACCCGCCAGGTGAATCCCAGCGGCGCGCTGCTCTCGGGCAGGTATTCACGGCCGGCCTGGAGCGCGGCCTTGAGCGGCCCCGGCGCGGAATCGTACATCCGCGCGGCCTTCATCGCGAAGTACCGGATGTAGCCCGCGAAGTTCTCGTCTCCTCCGTCGCCGTTCAAGGCCACGGTCACGGACTTGCGGGTCTCGCGCGCCACATAGTAGGAGGGCAGGGCCGAGGAGTCCGCGTAGGGCTCGCCGTAGTGCCACGCGAGCTTGGGCAGGATCTCGGCCATCTGGGGCTTGACGATGAACTCCGTGTGCTCGCAGCCCCAGCGCCGGGCCACCTCCGCGGCGAACGGCAGCTCCGAGAACTCCGCCTCCTCGAAGCCGATGGAGAAGGTCCGCACCGGCTTGTCCGAGAGCTGGCTCATCAGCGCGACCACGATGGAGGAGTCGATGCCGCCGGAGAGGAACGCTCCCAGAGGCACGTCCGAGATCAGGCGCAGGCGCACGGCCTCGCGGACCTTGTCCCGGATGAGGGTCTTGGCTTCTTCGACGTCGGTCGTGACCGGCGGCGAAGCCAGCGGCATGTCCCAGTAGCGCCGGACCGTGGCCGCCCCGTCCTCGTAGACGAGGAGGTGCCCGGGAGGAAGCTTCTTGACGCTCCGGTAGACCGTCCTGGGCGACGGGACGTACTGGAGGCTCAGAAACTCGTCGATGGCCGCGGGGTCGAGCTCCCTCGACAACCCGGGCCAGACGAAGAGGCTGCGCAGCTCCGAGGCGAACGCCAGGAACCCGGGCTCATCCGCGTAGACCAGCGGCTTCTTGCCGATGCGGTCCCGCGCCAGGAGCAGGCGCTCGCGCCTCTTGTCCCAGACCGCGAACGCGAACATCCCCCGAAGGCGCTTGACGCAGTCATCCCCGAGGTCCTTGTAGAGGGCGAGGATGACCTCGGTATCCGTCTTCGTCTTGAAGCGGTGCCCCCGCCGCTCGAGGTCCGCCCGGAGCTCCGGGAAGTTGTAGATCTCGCCGTTGAAGACGATCCAGAGGTTCCCGTCGTCGTACGAGAGCGGCTGGTGTCCCGTGGACAGGTCGATGATGGCCAGCCGCCGCATGGCCAGCCCGACCGGCCCGTCGACGAGCACGCCCGCGTCGTCCGGCCCCCGATGGGTGAGCAGCCGGTTGGCCTCCGAGAGTCTGTCCCTGTCGGGCGCGACGCCGTCCTTGCGGATGATGCCTGTGATGCCGCACATATGCTGGGGTCAGATCTTGAGATTTGAGTTTTCTAACGAAAACTCAAATCTCAAGATCTGACCCCATTATACACGATAGGCCTTGAGGGCGTGGCGGAAGACCTCGTCCTCGCGCAGACCGGCCAGGCACCGGTGGTGCCCGCAGTCCGTGTAGTCGATGCCCAGCCGCCCACGCGGCATGCCCAGACGAACGCAGGGCCCGCACGGGACGTTGAGGCGGACGTCGGCGTGGCCCGGCTCCCAGGCGCCGAGCTCCTCGGGGTCGGTCGGCCCCCAGAGCGTGAGGGTCTTGACCCTCAGAGCCATGGCGGCCTTGGCCAGTCCCGTGTCGTTGGCGATGAAAAGGCCGCAGCGCTCGATGAGGGCGAAGGTCTCCACGAGACGGCACCGGCCGACGAAGGACGGGATCTCCCAGCCCGCGGCCCTGCGCGCCGCTTCCACGGCCCGGGATTCTTCGGGCCCGCCCACGAGGAAGGGCTCGGCCCCGGCCTCGTCGCGCAGGCGGCGCAGGACCCCGCCGAGGCGCTCCGCGGCCCAGATCTTGGCGTAGGGGTTGTCCGGGGCGCCCAGGTGCGCTCCGACCAGGACGTGCCTGGGCCGGTCTCCCAGGGCCCGGGCCGCGAAGGCCCGCGCACCCTCGGGGACGGGCAGGACCGGGCCGTCCCAACCCGCGGTGGGCCCCGAGCCCAGGGCCTCCAGGAGGCGGAGGTTCCTCCGGACCGCGTTCTCGGGCCCCGGGCCGGTCCAGACCTTGCGGTTGAGCAGAAGCCTGCGGCTGGCCTCGCCGGTCACCAGGGCCCTCTTGGCAAGCCAAGCCAGGCGGCCCGCGGCTCCGAGGCCCTCCGGCGGGGAGAGCCGCACGCAGTGGCCGGCACGAAGACGGGCGGCAGACAGGGTCTCCCGGAAGAAATGCGCGGGCGAAGAGAGGGTGAGCAGGACAGCGTCGAAGCCCCGATCGAGGAGCCGGGCGTTGAGCCGCCGGCGGTCGGCCTCGCCGGCGCCCTCCCACTCCGCGAGCTCCACGTCGTCGACGAGGCCCGCGGCCGGAATGAGCTCCTTGGAAACAGGACTCGGGTTGGCCAGGAAGGTCACCCGGCTCTCCGGGAAGAGCTTCCGGAGCCCGGCCAGGACCGGGAGGAAGAAGATCGCGTCTCCCACCGCGGCGTAGCCCAGCACGAGCCATTGCTTGGGAGCGCCCCCGGACGGGGCAGGAGCGAGGAGGCTGAGCCTGGCCGAGCCCGCCAGCCAGCCCAGATGCCTGAGGAACGCCTTGGAAGACCCGGTGCCGATGCCCCATCATAGCAAAGGCCGTTTCCGACGGCCACCGCCCCGTTCCCTTCCCGAGGCAGATATGGTATTTTGAGCCCATGGCCGGCTGCATCTCCAAGGGTCTGGACTGCCGCGCGCAGCTCCTGCTCGAGGCCTCGTGCCTCATCGCCTCCAAACTCGACCTGGGCGAACTGCTCAAGACCATCCTCGAGCTGGGAAGCAAGGTCGTGGGCTCCGAGCGCACCTCCCTGTTCCTGCTCGACGAGAAGACGCAGTGCCTGTACTTCGACGTGGCCCTTGGCTTGGGGCCCGAGGTCTCGAGCCTGCGCTTCCCCCTCGGCCAGGGCATCGCCGGCACCGTGGCCCAGGAGCGCAAGCCCCTCATCATCAACGACGCCCGCGCCGACCCCCGCTGGTCCTCCAAGGCCGACGCCAAGACCGGCTTCGTGACCCGGTCCCTGCTGGCCGTGCCCATGGTCCACCAGGGCAAGCTCATCGGCGTCCTAGAGGCCATCAACAAGACCGCGGGCGGGTTCGACGAGACCGACGTCAGCGTGTTCGACTCCCTGGCCGCGCAGGCGGCCGTGGCCATCGAGAACGCGCGGCTCTTCTCCGCGGTGCGCGAGGAGCGCGCCATGCTCGACGCCATGTTCTCCCAGATGACGGACGGCGCCATCCTCTCCGACGCCAAGGGCGCCATCCTCATCGCCAACAACACCGCGCGCAAGCTCCTCTGCCTCGACGAGGGGCGCGGCACGCTGGAGGCCGCGCTCTCAGGCATGACGCTCCGCCCCCCCCTGGGCGAGATCCTCTCCGCCGCCTCCATGCTCATGGAAGCGGAGCGCGAGAAGCCCACGAAGCTCGTGCTCGAGGGCGTCTCGACCCCCATCGCGCTCAGCGCCCCCGGCGGCCGCGGCGACGCCATGGCCGGGAAGTTCTGGGTCTTCCGCAACGTGACCGAGGACCGGCGCAAGGAGTCCCTCAAGCGCACCTTCCTCTCCCTGATGTCCCACAAGCTCAAGACCCCGCTGGCCTCCATCACGGGCTACGCGGAACTGCTGACCTCGGACCCGCCCGCGGCCCTCGGCGAGATGGACCTCAAGGCCCTGACCGCCATCCTCCGGCAGGGGCGCAAGCTCTCCTCCCTGGTCAACAAGCTGCTCAACTTCACCACCCTCGAGGACGAGGGCTTCGCCTTCAAGGCCGGCCCCCTGCCGGTGGCGGACGCGGCCGGCGACGCGGTCTCGGCCATGGCCGAGTGGCTCCAGGAGAACGGCGCCTCGGTCAAGATCGAGACCGGGGGCTGCCTGGTCGTGGCGGACCGCTACCTCCTCACCGAGGTCCTCAAGAACCTCATCGAGAACGCGGTCAAGTTCGACACGAAGCCGGCCAAGGAGGTCGCGGTCGCGGCCTGGGCCGAAGGCCCAGGGACCGAAGGTCCAGGGGCCGAAGGCGGCCTCACCCACATCGCGGTCCACGACAAGGGCCCCGGCATCCCGCCCGAGGACCAGGAGCAGGTCTTCAGCCAGTTCCACCAGATTGAGGAGTCCTTCACGGGCCAGATGGAAGGCGCGGGGCTGGGCCTGGCCTACGTCAAGAAGGTCGTGGAGCGCCTCGGAGGCTCGGTGCGCCTCGAGTCCAGCCTCGGCCAGGGCACGGTGGTCACGGTGTCTTTGCCCGCGCCCCGAGCCCCATGAGGCCGCGGCTGAGCGACCTGCGGCCCGACGACTACCCACGCGTCGCCGGGGCCGCGGACTACGGGGAGATCTACCTCGAGGAGTCCCAGGGGCTGGGCATCCGGCTCGAGGACTCCAGCATCGACGACGTCGCCTCCGTCTCCGAGCGCGGCCTGGCGGTCCGGTTCCTGCGCCGCCGCGGCAGCGCGGTGGAGACCCTCCACGGCAGCGCCAACTCGCTGGACCCCGAGACCGCCGGCCGTCTGGCTCAGGAGCTCCTCGGCAAGCCCTTGAAGACCGGGCAGGGCCGCCTCCTCAAGCCCCGCCTCCACCGCCATCCCATGAAGGTCGACCCCCTGGCGGTCCCGCTCGACAAGAAGATCAGCATGCTGCGCCTGATGAACAGCCTGACCCGGGCCGAGTTCCCCCACATCCGGCAGGTCACGGTGTCCTACGCGGAGCGCCGCAAGGTCTTCGCGGTCATCAACTCCGACGGGGCCTTCCACACCGAGGAGAGGACGGGGCTCCTCCTCTCGGTCAACGTCGTGGCGGAGAAGGCCGGCCTCCTCCAGAGCGGGACCGCCGCGGTCGGCGCGATCATGGGCTTCGAGCTCCTTGCGGGGCAGGTCCCCGCGGACCTTTGCCGCACCGCGGCCAAGCGGGCGGTCGCCAAGCTCGACGCTCCCAAGGCCAAGGCCGGGGAGACCACGGTCGTCATCTCGAGCTCGGCCGGCGGCACGCTCATCCACGAGGCCATCGGCCACTCCCTCGAGGCCGACGCCATCCAGGAGGGCACCTCCCCGGCCTACAAGGGCAGGCTCGGGAAGGTCGTCGCGCCGGAGACCCTGTCGATCATCGACGACCCCACGCTGCCCTCCGTGCGGGGGAGCTTCGCCATCGACGACGAGGGGGTGCCGTCCGCCCCCACGGTCCTCGTCAAGAACGGCGTCCTCTCCGACTACCTCTACGACCGCTCGTCCGCCATGAGGGAGGACCGCCCCTCCAACGGGCACGGGCGGCGCGAGTCCTTCTACTGCCGCCCCATCCCGCGCATGTCGAACCTCTACATCGCGCCCGGGCCGGACGATCCGGCGGCCATCCTGTCCAGCCTCAAGTCGGGCATCCTCGTGACGCACATGGGCTCGGGACAAGTCAACACCACCACCGGCGAGTTCGTCTTCGAGGTCGACGAGGGCTACCGGGTGGAGGACGGTCAGATCAAGGGCCTCGTGCGCGACGCCAACCTCCTGGGCGTGGGGCCCGAGGTGCTCCGCTCCATCGACCGGCTCGGCTCGGACCTGGGCTGGGGCATCGGCAGCTGCGGCAAGGACGGCCAGACCGTGCCCGTGACGGACGGCCAGCCGACCCTGCGCATCCCCAAGCTCCTCATCGGCGGACGGCACGAAGGGGCCCCCGCCGGTGTCTAACCTCGCGCGGCCCCGGAGGCCCATGGAACGGACCCTGACCTTCCTTCTTCTTCTGAGCCTAGCCGGTCTCATGCCCCTCGCGCAGGGATGCCGCAACGCTACGACGGTCCCGGAGAAGGAGGATGCCATGGAATGGAAAGGACAGCACTGCGGCCAGGCCCGACCCTCCAGCCGCGTGGTCAGGACGGCCGAGGAATGGCAGGCGCTCTGGGCCGAAATCGGCCGGCCCGCGCCCGCGGACCTCGGAGAGCGCTTCGCCGCCGCGGTCTTCCTGGGCAGCCGGCCCACGGGCGGGTTCGGGGTGAGGTTCCACGACCCGATCCAGGAGGGCGGCAGGGTGAAGGTCCGCTTCGAGACGCTGGTCCCCAAGGGGTTCGTCACCCAGGCCTTCACCGAGCCCTACGCCGTGCGGCTCTACCCCAAGACCGGCCTCCCGGTCGACCTCCTGGAGGCGTCCGCGCCGTGAATGCGGCCCTGCCGCGGCTCGGCAGGCTCCTCCTGGCGGCCCTGCTGCTGGCCGCCTCGGCGGCCGCTGCGGAGCGGGAAGCCCCCGCGCCCGCCGGGGACCCCTCCGGCCGCTGGTCGAAGCAGGGCTCCTCCCTCGTCCTCTACGATTCCTCCGGCACCATCGTCAGCGAGATCCCCCTGAGCCGCTCCGAGAACCCCTCTTCGGCCGGCGTCGCGGTGAGCCGGACCGAGGGAGGGGCGTCCGCCGACGGCCGCTTCGCCTGGACCTTCGAGAAGAACACGGTCTGGAACGCCTCCAAGACGGTCCGCCGCCGCGAGGACCGGGTCCTGCGCTACTACGGCACGAGCGGCATGGAGCTCTGGAGCCTGCCGGGCGCGGACGCTCCGCCGCACGGCGACCCCGTCGCGCTGAGCAGTTCCGGCGAGACCGTGGTCGTCGGGGTCCTGAAGAAGGACGGCTCGTGGACGGCCGCGGCGCGGACCTTCGTGGGCACCACGGTCTGGGAGACCGAGGCCAAGGGCCTGCTCTCCCTCTCCCTGACCCCGGAGGGCCGCTACGCTCTCATCCGGTGGTCCGAGCTGGACACGAGCGCGACCCACTCCTTCGTGGAGCTCGCCACGGGCAACCGCAAGGACATCCCCTCGGACGAGTTCATCCTCGGCGCGGCCCGCTTCGACGACGACGGCAAGGTCTTCTCCGGCTCCCGGCTCCTCCACGACTTCAAGAAGGCCGCCGCGCCGGACCAGCCATGAGGGCGGCGCCGGCCCTCCTGCTCCTGCTTGGAGCGCTGTCCCTGCTCGGCTTCGGGCTTGCGTCGGCGCAGAACGACCTCGACCTCTCGGAGCACGACCTCCTGATCCAGCGGATGGAGCGGTCCCTCCGGGAGGACCCCTCCACGGTGGACGCCCTCGCGGACCGCATCAGCCGCTCGTCCTTGGCCGGGCTCCTCACGACCGCCCCGAACCAGGACCGGCGCCTCGAGGAGATCAAGGAGTGGATCGGCGCGCACCGGGACCAGGCGGCCCAGATCGCGGTAGGGCTGGCGCGCGACGACGCCGAGGACAACGACGCCTTCGAATCGGCGCTCAAGACCAGCCTGCAGAGGAGCAAATCCGCCTTCAAGCTCAGCTCCGAGCTCGACAAGACCATCCTCGGCAAGCTCAAGGAATCCAGCGGCGCGACCCGGGCCGCGAAGACCGACGAACTGCTCAAGGACGAGGAGAAGGGCGAGCTCGTCAAGACCCTCTTCGAGGGGGACGGCAGCATGACAGGCAAGGTCCTCGGGTTCGGGGACTCCAAGGATTCAGCCCCTCCCGCGGCCTCGGTCATGGCAGGCTCAGGCTTCTTCGACAACCTCAGCGCCGTGAACATGGGCGGCTACTCCCCCCAGCTCCTCGCCATCCAGAGCTCCCTCAACGCGGCCAGAGTGCCGGGGGCCCCGCGGCTCGTCGAGACCGGCCGGCTGGACTACGAGACCCTCCACTATCCCTCGTACCAGATGCGCTTCGACTTCCAGAACCTTTCGGCGCGCCTGCGCCGCGACCGGACCCTCGCGCTGGCCCGGCTCCTTGGCCGGGAACGGAGCCTCTCGCCGGAGGACCTCCGGGACCCGAAGCTCGCGCTCACGCTCGAGCAGGAGGCCGGCGCCCGGCTCCCTCCCGACGCCCGCTCGGCCAAGCGCGCCAAGCTCCTCGACCGCATCCGCGGCCTGCTCGCCGACTTCTCCGCCGCGGCCGCGGTCAGCCGCGACCCCTCCAAGATCACACGAGGACTGCTCCAGTCGCTCGGGAGCAGGCAGAAGGAAGCCGGCCGCTGGATCACGATCGCCTCGTTGGAGGAGGAGCTCGCCCTGATCGCGGCCGAGGAGGGCTTCCTGTCGCAGGGGCTCCTGGCCGCCATCGACGCCTGCCCCGTGCCCGAGGATGCCAAAGCCGCGTACAAGCGGCGGGGACAGGACTACGCCCAGCGCCTGGCCGCGCTCAAGGCCAACGACGAGGCCGCCATCGCGGGCCTCGAGGCCCCAGGCTGGGAGGCGGGCGTCGCGAAAGTGCAGGCCCTGCTTTCCAAGAACGCGGGCCTGCGCAAGAACCTGAGCCGCGACATCCGGGACTACACGGTCGTCCCGAGCCGCCTGGCGGCCACGCTCCGCGTCGTGCCGCGCTGGAGGAGCATCCTCGAGGGCCTCGTCCTGCGCTTCTTCCCGTCGAGCGGCTACGCCCTCGGCCTGCGCAAGGAGGAGCGGGAGGCCGGACGCTTGCGCGACGTCTTTCTGAAGATCGCCGCAGGCGACCGTGACGCGGCCCACGAGATCCTGACCGCGGGGTTCTGAGCCCTCCGGCCGCCCCTACCTCGGCGGAACGACGCAGTAGCCCCGGCCCGACACAGCCGTCAGCCACCGGTCCGACCGCCACCCGAGCTTGAGCCGGATGCGCCGGACGTGCACGTCCACGGTCCGGAGCGCGCCCTCGGACGGAGGGTCCATGCCCCAGACCTTTTTATAGAGCTCCACACGGTCCTCCGGCTCCGGACTGCGGCACGCCAGCTCGTAGAGGAGGCTGAACTCCTTGGGGGTCAGATGCGGGTAGTCCTTCCCCTTGAGGAAGACCGTCTTGCGGCCGTAGTCGAGCCGCAGGTCTCCGACGGAAACCTCGGGGGGGTGCTCGGCCTCGGGCCGGGAGCGACGCAGGAGCGCCCGGCAGTAGGCCAGGAGGCGCGCGCCCTTCACCGGCTTGGTCAGGTAGTCGTCGGCCCCCATGTCGAGGCAGGCCACGTCCTGGCCCTCCCGGTCGTTGCCGGTCAGGATGAGGACCGGGATGCTCGCGCTGCGCTGGTCCTGCTTGAGCCGCTGACAGACCTCGACGCCGCCGATGCCCGGCAGGACGAGATCCAGGATGATGAGGTCCGGATGCTCCTCGAGAGCCTTGGCCGCGCCGGCCTTGCCCGTAGCGGCTTCGAGGACCGCATAGCCTTCGCGGGTCAGGACGTCCGACACGGCCTTCCTGAACCCGGCGTCATCCTCGATGAGCAGGACCCTTTGAGCCATCGTCGTTATTATATAACCTTACTGGGATGCGGAGCCGATACCTGTTGTTCTTCCGCGCGGTCCTGGCCGAGACCCTGCTCCTGCAGTGCCTCTACGCGCCCAGCGGGGACGGCCCGCCCTGGCGGATCTGGGTCCTGCTGGGGCTCTACGTCTTCTTCGGCCTCGCCTTCTTCCTCCTCGAGAAGCGCCTGCCGGCGCTCGGAGCATGGCTGCCGGTGTCCTTCATCGTTGACCTGGGCATGACCTCGCTCATCCTCCTGGCGGCAGGGGGCTTCGCCGGCGACTTCCATATCGCCTTCTTCCTGGTCATCCTGAGCACCGCCCTCATCGACAGCATGGCCTTCAGCTTCGTGGTCGGAGGCGTGACCTGCGTGGTCTACGCGTCCCTGGCCCTGCCCTCCTTCAAGGACGCCCTGCAGCCCCACCAGCTGCTGCGCCTCTCCCTGCTCCTGACCACGGCCTTCTTCAGCACCTTCATCGCGGACCACGCCCGCCGCGTCAAGTCGGCCACCGCCCAGGAGTACCAGGAACGCCTGGCCTGGCTGGAGCGGCTCTCGTTCACGGGCCAGGCCCTCGCCCGCATCCTCCACGAGCTCAAGACCCCCCTGAGCACCATCAGCCTCACGGCGGAGTCCGCCAAGGAGCTCCTGCGGCAGGGCTCCACCCTGGACTTCGAGACCCGCCTGACCAGCATCGAGGCGGAGGCCGACCGGGCCGCGCAGATCGTGGCCGGCTACCTCGATTTCGTCCGGCCGACGAAGCTCGCGCTCAAGCCCCTCCCTGTGCAGGAGCCCCTGCGCCAGGCGCTTGCCTCCGCGAAACTGCGGCTGGAGGACATGGGGATCTCCGTGGCGGAGCGCCTCGGCGAGGAAGCCCTGGTGGAAGGCAGCTGCCGACACCTAGCCCAGCTTTTCACCATCCTCATCGACAACGCCATCGCGGCCATGCCCCTCGGAGGACGCCTGGAGGTCGAGGTCGGCGTCCGGACCGGGAGGATCGTCGTGTCCATCGCGGACACCGGGGTCGGGCTCACACCCGAGGAAGCGTCCCTCCTCTTCAAGGACTTCGCCACGACCAGGCCGGAGTCCGGCGGCACGGGCCTCGGCCTGTCCATCGGCCGCTGGATCACGCTCCAGCACCGGGGGGACCTCGGCCTCGCCAGCCCGGGACGGGCCAAGGGCGCGGTCGCGACGGTATCCCTGCCCCTGGCCCCGAAAAGTTAACAGAAAGTTTGGTGGCCGCTCCCGGGCCCCGGGGTTAAGCTATGAGTGATGACCGCCAGGGCTTACCGACGGACGGACGGATCCAGGGGCGCGGTCCAGGCCGGAGGCCCTGGCCTTCCAACACATTGGAGGGCCAGGTCCCGGGGATCGATCCTCCTCGAGACGGTCCTGGCCATGTTCATCATGACCACGGTCGGGGTCTCGCTGCTCTCCATGGTCCAGCGGTCCCTGGTGGTGTCCTTCAAGGCCCGCGAGCAGATGACCTGCTCCAGGATGGCGCAGACCGGCTCGGCCAGGGTCAAGAACATCGACTTCTACTACCTGTTCGCCGCAGATTCGGCCCAGGCGGACCACGGGCTCCAGGCGGCCTACCCCTACCGGACGGTTCTCGACGGGCTCAAGGCGACGCTGGGCGGCGCGCGGTTCGACCGCTTCCGCATCCAGGTGACCTTCATGCGCCGCGACATCTCGGACTCCAACGGCGACGGTCTGACCTCGGACCTCGTGCCCTTCCGGGACGACAACGGCGACAGCATCGACGACATCGACTCCAACATCCGCTTCAGGGACCAGAACACGGACGGCGACTTCACGACACCTACGCGGCCGGAGGCCGCACCGTCGCGGAGCAGCCCGACACGCACATCAAGAAGGTCCAGTTCGACGTCTTCCGCCAGGGCCGGCTGGTCTGCTCCCAGACCGAGTTCGTGTCCTTGGAGCAGTTCTCGGGGGACTACAACCCCTCGAGCGAGGCCTCCCTCTCCCTGCTGATCTCCACCCCGGCCAACAGCGGCTACCTCTATGACCTCGGTACGACGGCCAGACAGCAGTCCTGGAGCCTTCCCATCGCCAAGGCCTACCCCTCGGACATCCCCCGCTACCGGGCCGACGGCATCTCCCCCTTGACGGTCGAAGGGGAGACCGACCCCCTGGCGAGCGTCAACCTCTACGTCAATGCCAGCGGCATCCTGGCCAGCCCGGCTGCGGACATGGGCGGGGTCTTCTCCGCGAGCCCCCTCGCGGTCACGCTGGCCCTGGTGGAGGGCACAGACGAACTCCGGGGCCAGGCCTCGAAGGACGGCTACGCCTCGCCCATCGGCCAGAGGACCGTCATCTACGACCTGCAGGCTCCCTCGGCGTCCTCCCTCTCCCCCGCGTCCGGGGGAACGATCTTCACCCGTTCGCCGTTCGTCGCCGCGGTCCTGACGGACCCCGGGGCCTCGACCACCACCACGAGCGGCGTCTGCCCCGAAGTCATCACCCTGTTCATCGACGGGGCCGAGGTCCACCACTCCTACGCGGACGGGACCGTGGTCTGGGTCGACTCCGTCACGGGCATCTCTCCCGTCCTCTCGACGAAGGCCTACACGGCCGTCGTCGAGTTCGGCGACTACGCTGGCTACAAGGCAAGCGCGACCTGGACCTTCACCCTCTCCGTGCCGGACACGGACCACTCCGCGCCCTCGGTCGCGAATAAGACCCCCATCGGCGGCTCGGCCCCGGCCCTGCCCGAGATCTCGGCCAAGGTCTTCGACAACCAGAGCGGCATCATCCTCTCGAGCATCGTGCTCAAGCTCGACGGCGCGGTGGTGGTGGACGCCTCGAACATCGCCTCCCACTACGATGCCGCCGGCGAGCGGGTCTTCTACACGCCGTCATCGGCGTTCACCTCCGGCTCAAGCCACACGGTCGAGGTCACGGCCAGCCACTGGGCCACGGACCCCTCGAACAAGGTCACCACGGTCGAGACATGGGACTTCACGGTCGAATGATATGAGGTCTGACCCCAGAGGCGGCGTGACGCTGACGGAGCTCATGCTGGGATTGGCCATCATGGGGATCATGGTGGCGGGCTTCTCCACCATGCTCGGGTTCATCGTCAAGACCACGACCAAGGCCCAGACCACGGGCGAGGCGCAGGAGACGGTGCGGCAGACCCTCTCCAGGGTCGAGGATGCGCTCGCCGCCGCCAACCAGGTCACGGTCACCTCCGGGACCTTCATCGAATTCATCGCGGACCTCGACCAGAGCCCTTCCTACGACCCCAACGGCGACCTCGACGGCGACGACGTGCCCAACTACCGCGACGGCGACCGCGACGGGGACGCCGGCCTGCTCCTTCCGGCCGTCAGCCAATGGCAGGCCGGGTACAACCTCAAGGACGACGATGAGGACGGCGACGGCCAAGTCGACGTCCGGCAGCGGATTTACCTCTCCAGCCGCGCGGTCTACCTGGACATGAGCGTCAACGGCTCGGCCTGGAGCGCCTCACGCCGCAGGGTCCTCGCCGTTGACATCTCCACGCTCAACTTCACCTACTGGGGGAACAAAGCCAACACCCTGGGCCGCAACCTCGACCGGGGCAATGACGGCGCCTCGGGCACCGGCGACCAGGGAGAGAACGACGGCGTCATCTCGGCGCGCGAGATGGACTGGGTCCAACCCGCGGCCGGCATGGGAGACCGCAGCCGCTTCCTCGACACGACGAACGAACGACGCTATGTCACCACGGTCCGGATCCACATCGGCTCGGACCGCAACAGGGACGGGACCATCGATTATGCCGTGGAAACCGACGTGTATCCGCCGCTCCTGCCGCTCAAGAGCAGGTAGAGAGAAGGGGCTCGGCCAACAGGGCAGCGCGCTGTTGGCCGCGCTGGCCGTGCTCCTGTTCGCCCTTCCGGTCGCCATCGTCTTCTACAAGCACTCGGCGCAGACCCTGATCAGCGCCGTGGCTGAGAAGCGCCAGAAGACCGCGGCGTACCTCGCCAACAGCGCGGTCACGGACTACATGCGGCAGTTCTCTCAGGACGCCTACAACGGCCACTACGACCTGTCCACGCTGAGCAGGCCCGAGACCTTCACCGGCGCCGGGTTCTCCAGCGTGGACTTCGAGGCGGACAGCGTCAACCGCACGGTCTTCCTGCGCGCCACCGGCACCTACGGCAGCTCGGCCAGGCCCCTGGCCCGCAAGGTCCTCGAGGCCCTCATCCAGTTCGCCTCGGACCTGGTGCAGTTCGGGGTCATGGTCAACGGCGGCTGGAGCATCAGCTCGAGCAACGTCACCTACTTCGGCGGGTTCTACACCAACGGCAACCTCTCGATCACCGGGGCCAACGTCCGCTTCCAGGGAGGGCCGCTGGTGGTGGCCGGCAACGTGGCGGGCAACAACGCGGTCGTCGACGGAGACCTCTACTACAGCGGGGTGAGCGCCGCGAACATCACCGTGCTCGGCCAGACCTACAACTATATCCCAGCCATCACCTGGCCGACCCTGGACTTCGCCTACTACGACGCCCACTACACCTACAAGACCACGGTCAACCGCACCATCGTGTTCAACTCCACGAACACCTTCACCGTGGTGGGCGGGGCGACCTACGGCATCCCTGCCGACGGGGCCATCATCTACGGGGAGAACTGCAGCCTGACCGTCCGCGGGGTCGTCAGCGGCCGGGTCACGGTGGTGGCCGGGTCTGCGGCCGCGGGCAATTGCGCCTCGGCCTCGGGCAGGGTCATCGTAAGCGACGACCTCTACTACGTCGGCGCGAGCTCCATCGCAGCCGGGCCGAACCAGTCCTTCGCGGCCCTGGCGCGCAACTGCGCCCGGTTCCAGAAGAACGCCGCCAACCTCACGGCCGTGGGCGTCTACTTCGTGCAGGAGGGGACCAACAACATGGAGCTCGCGGGCACCGCGGGATTCCGGTTCCAGCTCTTCGGGGTCCGCACCCAGATCGTCTCCCCCTCGGGCTTCGCGCCCAACTCCTACACCTACGACCCCAACCTGCGCTCCTACCCCCCTCCGGGACTGCCTGAGAAGGCCCTCCTCGTCAACTGGAACCTGCGTTAGATGATGTATCATCCCCCAGGAGACGCCCCATGAGAGGAGACCAATTCTTCAAAGAGATGGCCGTCCGGCCGCCGTTCACGAAGCTCCACCCCCGCGTCGGAGCCTTCTTCAAGGAGTACCTGGCCAAGGAGAAGGTGGTGCGGTTCGGCGACGGCTATGTCGTCAACACGAACTTCCCGCCCTACCCGAGCCCAGCCTTCGAGCGCTTCGCCGAGGGCTTCGCCGACGCCGGGTCGACCGTGCACCGCAGGCTCCATAACGTGACGCTCGCGGTGACCAACCGCTGTTCCTACAAGTGCTGGCACTGCTACAACGCGGACAGGAGCCCCCGGGACCTGTCCCTCCCCCGCCTGGAAAGGCTGGCCGAGGAGCTCGCGGACCTCGGCGCGGTCTGCGTCACGCTCACCGGAGGCGAGCCCCTCATCCGGGAGGACCTCCCCGCCATCACGGCCGCCTTCGGCAAACGCTTCTGCCTGACCTTGGGCACCACGGGAGCGGGCCTGACCGTCGAGAAGGCCGCCCGGCTCAAGGCTGACGGCGTCTTCGCGGTCGGGATCAGCCTCGACTCCCAGGACGAGGCCGAGCACGACCGCCTGCGGGGCGTGCCGGGCGCCTTCAAGACAGCGCTCTCGGCCCTGCGCCTGTGCCGGGAGGCCGGGCTCTACTCCTATGTGGTGGCCGTGGCGAGCAAGGCCCTGCTCGAGAAGACCGCCTTCTTCTCTTTCCTGAGGTTCTGCGGGGACGCGGGCGCCTACGAGACGCACCTGCTCGAGCCCTGCCCGGTCGGCCGTCTCAAGGGAAGGAAGGACGCGGTCCTCTCTCCCGAGGACTCCAGCCGCATCCTCGACTACCAGGCCGAGGTCGCTGGTGACGAGTCCCTGCCCATCCTCTCGGCCTACGCTTACGTAGAATCGCCCGAGGCCTTCGGGTGCGGCGCGGGACTGACCCACCTCTACATCGACGGCAGCGGCGAGGTCTCGCCCTGCAACTTCGTGCCGCTCTCCTTCGGCAGCCTCGCGGACCAGCCCCTGGCGGCCATCCTCGAGCGCATGGGAAAGCGCTTCAAGGACCCCCGGCCCACCTGCGTGGGCAAGATCCTCGGCCCCCTCCTCCCCGACGAGGGTCTGCCCGCGCCCGGCGCGGCTGGCGCGGGCCTGCCCCTGTCCCCCGAGGCCTCCGAGGCGCTCTGCGACAAATATCTCCCGAAGAAGCACGCCATCCCGCGCTTCTTCAAGATCCGCTCCGAGGCCGTGGCCGAGGCCGGCGGCAGGGAGCTCAAGGAAGCCTACGCCGCCATCCACTCCGACTACGACGAGTACTGGGTCTCGAGCGCGGGCCGGCCCGTTGAGGATCTCGTGGCGAAGCTCGGCCTCAAAGGCGGCGAGAAGGTCTTCGAGGCCGGCTGCGGCACGGGATTCGGGACCGCGCTCTTGGCGCCGCGCCTGACCAAGGGAGGGTCCCTGCTCGCGGTTGACCTCTCCCCGGAGATGCTCGGCCTGGCCCGCAAGAGGCTCGCGTCCCAACCCGGCGCGGTCGTGACCTTCGTTGAGGGCGACGCATTGAAGCTTCTCTGCGAAAGCGGCCCTTTCGACCTCATCGCCACCACCTGGGTCCTGGGCTACATCCCGCTTTCGCCCTTCTTCAAGGCCGCGGCGAAAGCCTTGAAGCCCGAAGGCCGCCTCGCCTTCATCGTGCACCGGGAGAACTCGCCGGCCCGGGAGCTGGGCATCTTCTACGCCCTGGGCGCGGAGGACCCCGACATCATGGAGATGAAGGTCTCCTTCGACTTCCCCACCAGGGAGCGCGCGGCCGCGGAACTGGCCAAGGCCGGGTTCAGGGACCTCGACCTCTGGGAAGGCACGGCCGTGTTCCGCTATCCCACCCCGCAGGCCGTGCTCGACCACCTGCTCAAATCAGGGGCCGGCACCGCTTTCTACAACGCAGTCCGGCCGGACCGCCGGAAGGCGGCGACGCAGGAGTTCCTCAAGCGCCTCGAGGCGGACAACGCGGGCAAGCCCGCCTACGAGGTGCGCCACGACTTCGTGGCCTGCGTCGCGGCCAAGGGCTGAGTCGGGAAGGGCTGTCCCGGGTTAGAACCGGATGAGCTCCCGGTCGCCCTGGGAGCGCAGGACCGGCTCCTGGTCGCGGTTCTGCCTGCGGGCCGCGTCCTGGACCTTGGGCTTGAGGTAGTCATAAAGAGCCTGCGTTCCTACCCGTCCGGAAGCGTCCTTGGCTTCCCCGCTCAGGCCTTTGAGGAAGTAGTAGGTGAAGGTCCCGTGCCCCTGGTCCTCCAGCGTGCTGGTGATCTGATCGCCCGATGCCGCGGCAAAGACGGTCAGGTTCTGCGGCGCCTCTGCGGCGTCCGTCTTCATCACCAGCGGCCGCGCTCCCTTGGCCAGGACCGAACGTCCGCCCGCGCCGGAGAAGCAGGCGTCCATGGCCACGATGACTTCCTTTGCCCTGAGCCCTGCGAGCTTCTCATAGAGCCGCCTGACGGGATAGCCGGTGTTCTCCAGGAAGCCCGGATCGCCGTCCCAGGGGATGAGGTAGGCTTCGCCGGTCTTGGGGTCCGGCGCGCCGTGGCCGGAGAAGTAGAAGAAGACGCGGCTGTCTTCGTTCACATTGCGCGGCAGCCAGGTCTCCAGGAACTTCTCCATAGCGGAGCGGCCGGCCTTCTCGCCGAAGAGCTGGATGACGTTGCGGCTGGGAAAACCCGCTGCGAGGAGATGGTCCTTGACCGCCGCGGCGTCGCGCTCCGCGAACTGGGCCTCCGGGATATCGGAGTACTTCCCGATGCCGATCACAAGGGCGAAATCATCCGGCCGCTCGGGGAGCCTGTAGCCGGGCTTGTCGATGTCCGATCCGACCGTGCCGGCCTGCCCCGCCGCCTTGGCCTGAGCCCTGGCCGTGCCCTCGACCGCGGCTTGGACGATGGACGAGAGCTCCTCCTTGGAGATGCCCGCCGCCAGGGGCTGGGCGGCCGGAGCCTGGCTCGGGCTGAGCCTCTCCAGGAGCTTGACTCCGGCCTTGGCCTTCGCATCCCCGTCCTGCTCCAGGACCACCATCGCGGACTCGAGGTCGGCGCCTCGCGCCATCAGCTCCCTGACGATCTCGACATGGCCGCCATAGGCGGCACTGGCCAAAGCCGTCCAGTTCTGGAAGCCCCGGATGTTCACATCCGCGCCCTTGTCGAGCATGAGCTTCACCAGCTTCACGTGGCCTTGGAAGGCGGCCGCCAGGAGGGGCGGGTAGCGCCCTTGGTTGGGATCAGCGCCTCTTTCCACCAGCAGCGTTGCGATCTCCGAGCGCCTCTCCATCAAAGCGCATTCGATCGCCGTCCCCTTGGGAGAAGGAGGGAGCTCGTCGACAACGTTCGCCGGGCATGAGGAGACCTTGTTGGGATCGCCCCCCTTGTCCAGGAGGGCACGCACCTGGTCCAGGCTCCCCACGCGCGCGGCCCGAGGCAGGGTCCCGGTGCAGCCGGTGATCTGGGATGCGGCTAGGCCGATGAGAAGCGTCGTGACGAGTCTGTTCATGATGGTCATCCCTCCGACAGGACTGCTACCCTCAATCTAACATATTTTCCCACGGAACCATTATCGCCTCTCCGAGCCAGGACCGAACCTCGTTGCTGTGCGGGAAACCGAGAATTGGCCGCTATAGCGGCCAATTCCTCTGCTCGCCTGATTCTATAGTTGCCCTGAAAAATCATGCCATCGCCTCGTGAGACTCTGGTCGGTACCGGACGAGAGGAGCCGCGATGATGTGACGTCGGGCCGCAGCACGGCTGAAGGCAGGATGGCGCACAGCTGTCCGGGGAAAATCCGGTGAGCGGACCCTCTCTCCGAACGCTCGATAGAGCAGAAGTGCGTGTTGCGGCGATCCTTCAGGGGGAACCCTTTCCATCCCCTGCCGTCGTGGGTGTCCCGGAAGATTTTCAATCCCTCGACGTAAGGTTATGTCGCGATCGATCCGATTCTGAGCGATAAAACCCATCAATCCCCCTGTTTTTGACTCTCAGACGGCATCGCGACATAACCCTCGAGGAGACTTTGAAAAACCGCACTTTCCCACCTGCGACATGCTCCCTTTTGGCATGCTGGCGCCGACCGGCTGCTCGACCATGCCGCTGGACATCTCCGGACAGCTCTGCGCCATCCATCGAATTGCAGCCGCTCTCGAACGTCTTAAGTGACCGGCATTGAGGTTAGCGTGCATTTGGCATGGACCTGTGGAGACCGTCAAGGATGAACATTCGCATGAGAACCTGGTAAGGGACTCCACGCCACTGTGCCAAGGCTTTGAGCTCCTTGATGGTCTCTTCCTCGAGTGCGATGCTCGTGGGAAGTTTCCGCCGTTTCTTGAGCCGTTTGGCAGCGGCAAGGATCTTCTTCTTGTCGAATTGAGACGCCACGGCGTACATGGGGTCGGATTTAACGTTGTAGATATGCTTCATAGAATTCCCTTTCATTCCGCTTTGCCGCGCTCTTGGTGCGATTGCCGGAGTCCCATTCGAACACGAAATGCGCCTCTTCCAGCAGCCACAGGAGGAGCCATTCAACGAACTTGAACTTCGCCATGCCGGTCCTATAGTATAGTGTAGCCCACTATGCAAATCTCCACAAGGGCCTTGGGGGATGGCTGTGGTCGTTCTAAGGTCACGCTAGCTAGTAAGTATATTACGGGCGGGGGCATTGATAGTCCTCCCTCTGACTAACCGTTCTGGAGCGGGTGTGTCTGCGGTGTCCATCTCCCCATTCAATCAAGTGGGGCCATTGTCCGAAGAAATCCTCTCCGGGCGCGAATATGATTCATGCGCCCCCGATCGCTGATCTCGATATTCTCAAAGTTGGATGCGAACGGGCCGGGTTCCCCTAAATGTCGGTATTGCGGGCATCCCTCCGTCGAGGAGTTCTTGGTCCGTTGCTTCTGCGCAACAGGGGGTGTCAACGGAACGATTAAGGTCGCCTATTTGGCATCGTGTTGCGGCAAAGCAACGGACCAAGGGCAGGGGATGGACAGGTGGCGGCTTCCGCGGGCGGGATTTTCGGCAGCGTCCTTGGAAAGCGCCAATGTAGTACGATGAGGCCATGTTCGGTTCAGCCCCGTTCAAACGGATGACGATCCAGCAGGACAAGGCGTCGGGCCTGGTGCTGAGGATCCGATGGGAGAAGGACGGCTCGGTCATGGCCCTGATCCCCGCGGGCGAGTTCACCATGGGCTCCGACGAGGCGGTGCTGGTCAGCCGCTGTCTCCAGGGCACCTCGCGCGGGGAGGGGCCCCGCCACAAAGTGCACCTGGACGCCTACTACATCGATGAGTGCGCGGTGACGGCGGCGCAGTACCGCAGGTTCAGCCAAACGACCGGCCGCGAGATGCGGGCGCAGCCCCAGGGGCACGGGGACAGCCATCCGGTCGTGAACGTCAGCTGGGACGACGCCGCGGCCTACGCGGCGTGGGCCGGCAGGAGGCTGCCCACGGAAGCGGAGTGGGAGAAGGCGGCCAGGGGCGGGACCGAGACGTTCTGGTGCTTCGGGGACGGCGAGAGCGGGCTCATGGAGTACGGCTGGTACAAGGCCAACTCCGGAGGCGCGGCCCACCCTGTCGGGCAGAAGAGGGCCAACCAGTACGGTCTGCGCGACATGCACGGCAACGTGGTGGAGTGGGTCGCGGACTGGCACGAGCTCGATTACTACCGGAACAGCCCGGCCAGGAACCCGCAGGGGCCGAGCAAGGGCCTGGACCGGGTCTGGCGGGGCGGGTGCTGGCAGTTCGAGGGACAGGACTGCCGGGCTGGCTCCCGCAATTGCACCGGCCCCGGCAACTGGTACCCCTTCGGCGGTTTTCGCTGCGCCGCGACGGTGCGGCGCTGATCCTCGGCCGCGGCAGCCTTTGGGCGTTCTTTTTCGGGATGACGCGACGGCCCGGAATTTAGCTATCCTAGGCATGATGGAGCCGGGGTGGAAGGAAGATCCCTGGTCCAGCTCGATAAGGGGGTAATCCAATGGAGAAGGCTGATTTCCTGACCCGCGTGGTCGCGATCATCATCGACGCGATCCTGATCGCCGTCGCCGGGGCCGTGCTGAGGATCGTGCCGGTGCTCGGGGCCCTTGCGGCGTTCGTCCTACCTTGGGCCTACTACGTCTATTGCTGGACCCATGACAGCCCCTTCGGCGTCCAAGGCCAGACCCTGGGCAAGAAGGTGATGAAGATCAAGGTCCTGATGGACGACGGCTCGGGGCTCACGCTCCAGCAGGCGCTGATGCGGTGCCTGGGCTACTTCGTGACGGGGCTGACGCTCGGGCTCGGGTGCCTGCTCGCCTTGGGGGCCAGCCGCAAGGCCCTGCACGACATGGTCGCGGGAACGCAAGTCGTCAAGGCCTGAGTGCCCGTCGAGGTCGAGCTCAAGGATCCGAAAGCCGGCCGCCCCCCGGGCGACACGGTCGAG
>JBAZSR010000003.1:0-13459 GCA_041662295.1 Elusimicrobiota bacterium
CCGCGGCCCCATCCTGCGTCCAGGCGATGAAGAGCAGGGAGAACGCGGTCACGGAGGGAAGGGCCGCCACGATTCCGCCCCAGCGCCTGCTGGCTTGGGCTGTCCGGGCAGAGACCGCGACCCAGGTCGCAGCCACGAGGAACGCGCAGGCCGCTTTCAGCAGAAAGGCGGCGTCATGCATGAGGTTCAGAGGAACGCATGGAAGAACCTGCGGGCATTGTCCCACGCGATGCCCGCCAGCTCCTCGGAAGGCAGGCCCAGGACCTTCGCGGCCTCGTCCACCACGGTCGCGATCCCGGAGGGCTCCGCGAACCACTCTGTGCAGTCCTTGTCCTCGGGGGGGCAGTCCGTCTCGAACATGAGCCGGTCCTTGGGCACGGCAAGGAAGGCCTTGCGCAGCTTGCTCCTCCTAGGGTCCGCCAGGTGTCCGTCGAAGGAGAAGTACCCGCCGAGCTTGGCCAGGCCGTTGACCATCTCGGCCCCGCCGCTGTACGCGTGCAGGAGGAAGGGCGTGGCCGAGGTCTTGTGCTTGAGATAGCCGAGCATCCTGTCCCAGGCCTTCACGCAGTGGATCATGGCCGGTCTTCCCAACTGCTCTGCCAGGGCGTACTGCTGGGAGAAGACCCGCTCCTGCAGGGAGAAATCCTTGTCCTTGGCCAGCTTGTCCAAGCCGATCTCGCCCACGCAGGCGCGGGTCGAGGCCAGGCGCCTCTCGAGGTCAGCGAGCCAATCCCCCTGGGCTTGATCGATGAACCAGGGGTGGATGCCGAAGCAGGGGATGATCTCAGGATGCTCTTGGGACAGGCCCGCGACCGTGGGCCAATCCTCGGGGCCAGTGCTCGTGCATGCCATGAGCCCCACCCCCGCTTTTCGCGCTCTTTCGATCATGGCGCTGATGCGGCCAGGGTCTTTGGCAAGCTGAAGATGATTGTGGCTGTCGCAGTAGGGCACGAAGGAGATTGTAGCCGTCCCTGGTATGGAACATCAACCAGAGCGACGGATGACGGTTGCCGAGCTATTTGCTGAGCGCGGATCCGAGAGGCGACTCGACCGTGGAGCCGCTCGAGGAGCCGCTGGCGCCGTGGTCGCGGGGGTCGTAGGGGACCACCCTGTGGCCCTGGCCTTCGATGGCCTGGCCGCCGACCGTGTGCTCGATGAACTGGCTGCCGCCGTCCACGCTGTGAACGGCGACGGCCCCCCCGGGTTGGACGGTGTAGCCGGACCCCGCGGTGAGGATGAGGGCTCCGGCCGAGGGCTGCGGCCCCTGGTCGGGCGCGGGCTCCGGGTCCGCCGCCTTGCGCAAGGACCAGGAGGTCCTGAAGGCCTGGAAGCGGTTGGCGGACCCGGAGGAGCGTCGGCCGCTGCCGCCGGTGAAGCCTGTCCCGACCGGGGCGAAGGCCCGTCCGGGCTGGGACGCGCTGACCGGCTGGCTGACGACGACCGTGGCTGGAGCTCTGTAGGATGATGCAGAGGAGGGCGAGGCGGCCGACCCGTTGCCCTGGACGGATACAGCGCGGAATGTGCCCCCGCTCTTCTGCACCGCCCTGGTCGTGGCCGCTTCGCTGGACAGCGCCAGCACGGACAGCATCACGAAGGCCGCTGAAAGTTGGATTTTCATGGACCCCTCCAAGAATAGTCTACCCCGAGAAGGGTTGGGAGTTATATCAGGGTTGTTAACAACAGGTAAAAAAGCGGTAAGGGGCAGGCACGAGGCCAGGAGTTATTTCGGAGGATTGTCCACAGGAGGACGGGCGTCCTTCGCCTTCTTCTTGAGCCCGACCCCCTTCAGCCAGAAGTCGAGTTCGCGCTTGAGCAATCGTTTGGCGTCATCCCCTTCAAAAGGCATCTGAATTGCAGATCCTGCAACCCCACGTCCTTCAGGGGTAAGTCTTCCCGAATTCCGCAGGGCTTTCTTGATGCTGCCATCCGGATTTATTCTAAGCCAATCCGATTCAATAGCGCCTGATTGCGTCCTTTGAGAAAGCAGAATCAATTCAAGCGGCTTCAGCACGCCAGTCGAAGAATCTATTTCAAACAATACGTTTGCAGTCCTGTATCGACCATCAGCGCACTGGTCCTCAATCCTTTCAAAAACTTTGCTGTTGTGGTTGGCATCCAACCCCAGGACACGTGAAAGATTCGGTCCGAGACGATTGTCCTCCCCCTCATTCAAGACCTTGTTGATGAAACTGCGGAGAATCAATGGGTGACTGCTCGTTGAGGAGGAATCCCGTATCTTGCTTGCGGCAGAAGCGTTGACAAGGGCAAAAGCAATAGCCAGAATTGAGGTGCAGACCAATCTCACAAACTTGCGGGCGTGCAAAACCATGTCACATCCTATCAAAGTCCGACGGCTTCTCATCGTGGCGGGGATCCTCCTTTTTGTTGAAACCCTTCATGCTGCCAGGAGAGGGGAGGAGTTGGGCGATGAAATCAGCGAAATCACCGCCACCATGCAGGCGCTCGACGCCGCCAAGGAGAACCAGAAGAAGCTCGACGACCCGGCCACGCCCGAGCCCGCGAAGAAGGCCATCGCGGCCGAGAACGCCTCCCTGGACACGACGGTGGACGAGCGGATGGGCCGGCTCGCCAAGAGCCAGGGCATGCAGGCCGCCGGCGCCGAGTACCACCTCTCCCGCGGCAGCCTCGACAAGGCGGGCTCGGCCGCGGAGCGCGCCATCGGCCTGGCCAAGCCGGGCGGGGACCGGGCCCTGGCGGTCAAGGCGTGGACGATCAAGGGGCTGGTCGAATTTCAGAAGCACGACTACGTCGCCGCGCACACCTCGGCCAGGACGGCCTTGAAGGGCGACCCGGACTTTCGCCCGGCCTTCGAGCTCATGATGTACGCGGAGAGCGCCCTGCACCTTCGCGGCATGGACGCGCTCATCGCTGAGCGCACCAAGCGGGTCATGGCCCTCACGGACAGGACGGTGACGCACACGCCGCGGGAGTGGGGCGCGGCGCAGGCCCAGAGGCCGACCGAGGCGGGCCGCCTGGTCCGGAAGGTCATGGAAGCCCGCAGGAACGGCGACGCGGCGGCGCAGGCGGCGTTCGCCGAGGCGGCGGTCAAGGCTGATCCCTCGGACCCCATGGTCTACTTCCAACGGGGCCGCGTGCGCACGGAACAGGGGGACTACAACGGCGCCATCACGGACCTCACGCAAGCCATGGTCCAGGGTTGGACCGAGCCGCTCCTCTTCAAGCTCAGGGCTGAGGCCCTCCTCCTCGCCGGCCGGCACCTGGCCGCGCACCAGGACGCTCTGATGGCCATCGCCTACGACCCCAAAGGGGCGACAGCCTACGTTTTGCGGGCGCAGTCCGCCCTCCTGCTGCATCTCGAGCGCAAGGACCTCGCGGAGCACAAGACCGCGATTATGGCGGACCTCAAGACAGCCCTGGAGCTTGAGCCGCGCCTCGCCAATGACGAGACCTTCAAGGCGCTCACCCAGCAGGCGCTGGCGGTCATCGCGGAGATCCGCGGAGAATCGGCCGCCGCAGCGGGCGCCTTCTCCACGGGGTCAGGGGCGGACGCGGCCAAGATCGGTCCGGGCAACAGGGCCGCGGGCGGAGAACCGCCGGCTCCCTGGCACGAGCGCCTTACCATGAAGCAGGGCCTGGCCATCGGCGGGTCAGCGTTCTTCCTTCTGGCCCTGGCCGGGGTCGTTCTTGGGCTCAGGGAAAGACAGGAACAGCACTGAGGACATGCCCCTGCGCGTCATCTGCGGTCCCTTCCAGCCCTCCCTCGAGGACGCGTTTGTCCAGAGGGTGGAGGAGCTCCATGCCGGCAGGAAGCCCTTCGCTGTGGTCGCGCCCTCGCGGAGGATGGCGCAGCGCTTGCAGCGCCTGCTGGCTCTTGAGAGGGGCCTGTCGCTCCTCGGGGTCCGGTTCCACACCTTCCACAGCCTGGCGCTCGAGATCGTGGAGGAGAGCGGCAGGGAGCACGAAGCTCTTGTCACGGACGGGCTCTTTCACGACAAGATCATCGATCGGCTCCTGGCCGGCAGGCTCAAGGGCAGGAGACTGCCGCGCGGGCTTTCGTCCGCGTACCGCTCGAGCATCAGGGACCTGGTGGACTGCGGGGTCACCCCGGAGGGGCTCGCCGAGGACTTCGGCGAGCGCATCAAGGAGCTCGAGCACGGGGACAAGCTCATGCAGGTGCTGGCCCTGCAGGAGGAGTATCTCGAGGTCCTGAGGAAGGCGAAGCTCCTGCCGCCGGCGGGACTGGCGAGGCTTGCCGCGGAGATTCTGAACGATGGCGCGGACAAGGCGCTCGGCCGCTACGGCGAGCTCCTGTATTATGGGTTCTACGACCTCACCGGCAGCCAGGCGGACTTCTTCGAGGCGGTCCGCCGGGCCGCGGACGTCGCGCTCTTCTACCCCTACCGGCAGGGGCACCCGGCCTTCGCGTTCGCCAAGAGGTTCTACGAGCTCAACGCCGGCGCGTCCAAGCCCGAGCACCTGGACGCCCGGGTCGAGACGCGCGCCCTGGGAAGCAGTCTCGACGCATTCGGTTCCGCGGAAAAGAGCGGGAAGCTCCCCAGGAAGGACAGCCTGACCATCATCAGCGCCTCGGGCGTCGGCGACGAGGTCTGGGCCGCGGCCAAGGAGATCCTCGGCCTGGTCTCGAGCGGGAAGAAGGAGAAGGGCGGACTGACGTTCGACGATATCGGCGTGGTGGCCAGGACCCTCGAGCCCTATAGGTCCGCCGTGGCGTCCATCTTCAAGGAGAACGCCATCCCGTACTCCATGGCCGCGGCCGAGCCCCTCCTGCGGCACCCGGTGGCCAAGCTCCTGCTCAACGCTCTCCAGATCGAGCGCAGGGAGTTCCCGGTTGCCGCGGTCATGGATCTGGCATGCTCGCCCTATTTCAAGGCGGACGCCTACGCAATCGTGCCGGGCGAGGGCTTCAAGGTCGTGAGCCGGTGGAAGATGCTCGTGGCCAGGCTCGGGATCCAGGGCGGGTGGAGGCAGTGGGAGGGGATGCTCGCCCCGCACCTCAAGAAGGACGAAGAGACGGGGGCGCTCTGGCGGCTGCTCAAGGACCTGCGGGACGCCGCCCGAGGGCCGGAGGCCGGCAGGAAGCCCCTGTCGTGGAAGGAGATGGCGTCCCACGCCGCGGAGACTGCCAACCGCTTCTTCGAGGTGGGGCCCAGGAGCCCGGGCTTTCCTGCCTGGCAGGCGAGCCTTTCAGCCATCGAGAGCCTGGCCGGGTTCGACCTCGCGTGCCCGGCCGCCGGGTGGGACGAGTTCCTCGACACGCTCGACGAGCGCCTGCGCTCCGCCACCCTCGACGCCGGTCTCGAGACCGCCGGCGTGCGCGTGCTCGACGCCATGGACAGCCGGGGAGAATCCTTCCGTGCGGTCTTCATGCTCGGCCTTCAGGAGGGCGTGTTTCCCCGGTCTGTGCGGGAGGACTTCCTCCTCCGCGATTCGACGCGCCTGAGCCTCGAGAGGGACGCGGGCTATCTCCTCCGGGCCAAGGTGGGCCCAGGCTATGACGAGGAGAGGCTCCTGTTCTACCTGCTGGCCGCATCGGCCTCGGACAGGGTCTACGCCGTGTTCCAGCGCTCGAACGAGACTGGCCGCGCGGTCGCGGCCTCGGATTATTTAAGGAAGCTCTGCCAGGCCTGCGGCCGGGACCTTGACGCAAGCGTCTCGGTCCGGATCGCGCGCCAGCCGGTCGCGAAGCTTCGCGACCTCGAAGCTTCCGCGCCCGAAAGGCTTGCGCCCAAGGAGCTGGCGCTGCTGGCCGCCATTCGCCGCAAGTCCGGGCTGGCCCTGTTCAAGGGCCTGGAGAGCCACGTGCCCGCGTTCCGCGAGCCCGGGCTCTTCGAGGCGGGCTTGAAGACGGTCGCCGAGCTCGGCCGCAGGGGCGACCCCGGCCCCATGGACGGGCTCGTGGAGACCCCGGAAGAGAGGATCGAGGCGTGGAACAGGAAGGGGCTTTCGCCGAGCGGCCTGGAGGATTTCCGCAAGTGCCCGTTCCGCTTTTTCTGCGCCAAGGTGCTGGGACTGGCCGAAGACGACCAGCCCTCCCGCGGGGGGGAGCTCGTTGCCGCCCTGCGCGGCAAGCTCTACCATCGGGTGCTCGAGAGGTTCCACACAGTCCTGGCGAGCGGCAAGGTCTGGAAGAAGGCCGGCGGCAAGGCGTTGGACAAGGAGGCGTGGCAGCCCGCGCTGGAGGCGGCGGTGGCGGTTGAGCTCAGATCCGACCGCTGGCAGGAGTTCGGCGTCTACCCGGTGTTGTGGGAGGGACTGGTCGCGCTCATGGCCCGCCACCTGGAAGTCCTGGCCGATGCCGACGTGGCGGACATCCACCTGACAGGTCTCGTGCCCACGCGGCTGGAAGCGGGCTTGGAGGGCACGGTGGAAGGGGTCAAGGTCCACGGGTTCGCGGACCGTGTCGACGTCAGCGGAGACGGCAAGGCCTATCGCGTGGTGGATTACAAAACCCATCTCAAGACCGATTCCCTCAGGAAGAGGCTGTCCAAGATGCAGGAACTGCAGCCCGGCATCTACCTCGAGCTCGCGCGGACCGCGGAGGGCCTGGGCCTGGAGCACGGCGCCGCCGGGAGCGCGTGCTTCTACGGCATCGAGCCCCGTGAAGAAGGGGTGTGGAAGGAGGACTACCCGGCCGAGCTCCACAAGGCCCTCAAGGAGAGGTTCTTCAAGAACATCGCCGTCTTCAAGGAGTTCATGAAGGCCGGCCGGTTCATCATCACTCCGGACGAGGGATTCGGCGGCGCGTGCGAGTACTGCGAGTTTGCAGGGGTGTGCCGGAAGGGACACGCGCTCAGCCGCTGGAGGGCGGAGAGCTCCGAGCTCTACAGGAAGCTCGAGGAGGCGCGGCAGATGCCGGTCCCTGCCAAGAAGCGGACATGACACCCCGGCATCCTTCCGAGACGATCCGGCCGCAGGACAGCGACTTCAAGGCGCGGCGAGACGCGGCCTTCGAGCTCAGGAAGAACATCGTGGTCGAGGCCGGGGCCGGCACGGGCAAGACCACGCTCCTGACCGACCGGATCTTCCACACCCTGCTCGCCGGCGGGCACCGCGGGCTCGGCGCGCCCATCGACCGGATCGTGGCCGTGACCTTCACGAACAAAGCGGCCGGCGAGATCAAGGAAAGGGTTTCGGGACTCCTGCTCGACATCCTCTCTCCGGGCCGCATCGAGGACGCGGAGCGCAGGCGGCGCGTGGAGGCGCGGGTTTCCGCCGCGATGGCGGCCTACGGGCTCTCGGAGGCGCACGTGCGGGCCGTGGCGGCGAAGGCCGTCTCGGACATGGACCAGGCCGCCATCGGCACCATCCACCACTTCGCTTCCACGATCCTGCGGCTCTACCCGGTCGAGGCAGGCCTGGATCCAGAGTTCAAGGTGGACATGGGCGAGGGCCTCGCGGAGCTCTTCGAGGACGAGTGGCTCACGTGGCTCTCCACGGAGCTGGGCGAGCGGCCGCCTGCCAAGGAGGACTGGCTCGAGGTCCTCAAGCTCGCCTCGCTCGACGACCTCAAGGCCCTGGCCTTCGCCCTGGCCGCGGAACTGCCTGCCGCGTGCAGGCCCGGGGCCGGGCCGGCCGTCCGGGGCAGGCTGGAAGCCGTGCTCGGGCCGTTCCGCGGCCTGGAGGATATCAAGGAGGACGCGGGCCGCAGCACCATCCGCGACTCCATCGCCCTGGCCGGCAAGAGACTCACGGGGCTCCACCGGGCGCTCGGCAGGCCCGGGGCCGTGCCGGACGAGCTCGACGAGTTGGTCGTGCCCAGGCGCGATTGGCCCTCGGGCTGGAAAGGAGTCCCCGGCGAGGAGATCTACGCCCGGGGAGTGAGGCTTGCTGGGGCGGCAACAGCCGAGACCGAGAGCCTCGTGCGCAAGGCGCAGGCCTTGGTCGAGCCCTTCAGCCTGCGGGTCAAGGAGCTCTTCACCCGCAGGGGGTTCGTGAGCAATGACGGCCTGCTCTCCAGGTCCCTGGCCTTGGTCCGCGACAGGCGCGAGGTTCGCGCGGAACTCAAAAGCCGCTTCGACGCCATCCTCATCGACGAGTTCCAGGACACGGACCCCCAGCAAGGCGAGCTCCTGGCGTTTTTGGCCGAGGAGAAGGGCTCCGAAGCCGGCCGCTGGCAGGACGTCCGGCTCGCCCCTGGCAAGCTATTCGTGGTGGGGGACCCCAAGCAATCCATCTACCGGTTCCGGGGCGCGGACATGCGCGCCTACGACGGGTTCAAGAAGCTCGCGCTTGACCAGGGCGCGCTCCTGGCCCCGCTCCAGCGCAACTTCAGGAGTTCGGCCGGGCTCATCGCGCCCGTCAACGAGGTCTTCCAGCGGCTCATGCGCAAAGAGGAGGGCCTCCAGCCCGAGTACGTGCCGCTCCTAGCGGCCGAGCCGGCTGAGGACGACAAGGAGGAGAGGAGGGAAAAGAGGGGACCGTTCGTCAGCATCGTGGGCGTGCGCGACCCGGACAAGCCGGCCGAGCCCATGAAGGTCGAGGACTGCAGGGCCGTGGAGGCGCGATGGATCGCGGACTGGATCAAGTCCAGCCACGGCCCGTCTTTGGCCTACAAGGACATCGCGGTCCTTTTCCGCGTGACCACCTCCATCAACGTCTACCTCCAGGCGCTCAAGGAGGCCGGCATCCCCTACGCGGTCGAGTCCGAGCGCTACTTCTACGGCAGTCAGGAGGTCATCGACTTCACGAACCTCCTGCGGGTCCTCGACGACCCGGAGGACAGCCTGGCCCTGGCGGGCCTCCTGCGCTCGCCCCTCGGAGGCCTCACGGACGCGGAGCTCTGCGGCCTCAGGAAGGCCGGGCCCTTGAGCCTGCACGCCGGTCTTGAAGAGGCCGAAGGATTGTCCGCTGGGACCTCCGAGCGCTTGGCCCGCCTGTTTCGGAGGCTCAAGGACCTGCGCCGGTATGCCGGCCGGGAGCCCTTGGACGCGTTCGTCGCACGGGTCTTCGAGGACACCTTCCTGCTCGAGCTCTGCAGCGCGGCCTACCACCACGAGCAGACCGCCTCGAACCTCCTCAAGTTCAAGAGGCTCGCCAAGGAGGCCAACGACGGCCGGGGCGCCACCTTGAAGGAGTTCATCGCGGAAGCATCCAAGGCAGCGGAGGACCCGGATGTCAAGGAAGGGGAGAGCCCGCTCGCGGACGAGCACTACGACGCGGTGCGCCTCTTGTCCATCCACAAGGCCAAGGGCCTCGAGTACCGCGCGGTCATCCTGCCGGACCTCAGGCGCGGCCGGCCCGGCCAGAAGGACGCGGTCCGCCAGGTGGACTGGTCGAGCGGCCTGGTCGGACTGCGCCTGGTCAAGGCGGGCGCGGCGGACGCGGCCATGGCGCTCATCGAAGAGGAGGAGGCGCGGCGCGCCGAGCACGAGTCCTTGCGCCTGCTCTACGTGGCCATGACGCGCGCCAAGGACCGGCTCCTCCTCCTGGGCGGGGCCGCCCTGGCATCCCGCGACGCGGGATCCTTCGCCGGCCTTCTGGCCGCGGCCGGGGCGTGGGTGCCCAAGGACACTCAGCCCGGCTTCATCGAGGTCGCTCCTGGGCTCGGGGTGCCGATCGAGTACGTGGATAAAGGGGTTCTCTCGCGGCCCGAGAAGCCGGCCCAGGAGGAGAAGGTCAAGGCGGGCGCAAGCCTTGCGGACCTGGCTAAAACGTGGAGGGACCGGTTCGAGGAGCGCGACGCCCTGTCCGCGGTCCGAAGGTTCGTTGCTCCCACGGATTACCTGCACGAGAACGAGAAGGGCGCCCTTACAGCAGGCGAGGATGCGGCAGGCGTCCAGAAGAGGCGCGGCCGCAGGCCCGCGGTGAAGGAGGAGGCCGCGCTCGTGGGCGAGGTCTGCCACAAGGTCCTCGAGCGCTGGGATTTCAAGAAGGGCCTGGCGCCCGGAGATATCCTCGCGGATGTCCTGGCCGTCTTCTCTCAGCAGCACCCTCTGGCGGATTGGGCCGCCATCGGGACCGCGGCCGCTGGCGCGCTCAAGTCCTTCCTGGGCTCTGCCGCGGCACGCGAACTGGCCGAGGCTGAGATCCTCGGCCGCGAGGCCCACTTCATCATGCCTGCGGGACGGGACAGGACCGCGGTCCTGCAGGTCGTGCGCGGCAGCATCGACGTCCTCTACCGCCGCGAAGGCCTGCTCTGGGTCGGAGACTACAAGCTCGACGGCCGCGGCCGCGAGCGCAAGGCCAGCCTCTACCGCAGGCAGGGACAGGCCTACGTGGACGCCGTGGCCAGGGCCCTGGGGGAGAAGGCGGGATTCAAGCTGTTCTTCCTGCGCGAAGGCGAAGCCCTGACCGTGATCGAGCCCGGGGCCGGCCGCTCCGCCGCTACTTGAGGCCTGCGAGCGCCCTGGGGTTGTCCGGGCTCAGGACCAGCACATCGCGGAAGACCGCCGCGGCCCCGGACTTGTCCCCGCCGAGCCGGAGCGACCACCCGAGGCCCAGGAGCATCTCGGAGTCCGTGGGGTAGAGCCGGACCAGCCGCTTGTAGAGGGACGCTGCCTGGTCGTAGTCCTGGCGGGAATACTGGATCGAGGCCATGCGCGAAATCGCGGTGTAGTTGCCGGGGTCGAGCTTGAGCGCCGACTTCCCGGCCTGGAGCGCCGCGTCGATGAACCCAGCGGCCTGGAGGGGGAGCATCATGCCCAAAAAAGGCTCCACTGCGCCGGGCGCCAAGCGGCTGGCCCGGGCGTAGCAGTCCGCGCTCGTTTTGAACGCCTCGTTGCGGTAGTGGAGCCAGCCGAGCCGGAGCTGGACGAGGTAATCGTCGTCGCCGAGGCCCTCGATGGCGCGGATGGCGCCGCGGAGGTCCCGTCGGGCCTCGAGGCCGTAGGACCGCGCGAATTGCGCCGGCCGATCGTCATCCCCGGCCCGGACCGGGACCACCGCTGTCCCGAGATAAAGGCACAACCCCAACCACGCCGCAGTGCGCATGCTTCCTCCTTTCAATTGCCGAACCTTGCGTTGATCCCGACGGCCAAGGTGCTCGATTTGTAGAAGATGGGCGGGAACCTGTAGTCGGTGAGGATGGCGTCCTCCCCGTAGCGGAGGAACGCCGAGCCCAGGCTCGCGGCGTCGTAGGACGCGGACACTTGCCAGCCGCGCATGAAGGTGTCTGAAAGGGAGCTGTACACGATGGCTCCGCCCTCCTCGATGTGTCCCCGCCGCCTCCCCCACCACGCGCGCACGCCCGCGGTCAGGCCGGCCAGAGGCCCAGCCGTGCCCGCGACGCCCCAGGAGCTGAACTCCCTCTGCGTCCTGCTGTCCATGATGTGGCTGGCGAAGAGGGCGCCGTTGAGTCTCCCCCTGCTGACTCCGACCCGCGGGGAGATCTGGAGCAGGTCGTGATCGGGGTAGCGGGAGGACGAGAGCGCCCCGCCCGCCATCAGGCGTGTCGATGTCCCAAGGCTCGGCTGGACGACGAAGCCGCCGGTCCAGGACTGACTGCCGTCGGTGCTGGGGTCGTTGCTGTCGATGCTGTTGGCCGCGACCCAGAGGGAGGCCCACTTTCTGGGCGCGGCGCCGACCATGACGTTGAAATCCCGCTGCACGGTGTCCTTCGCCGGCGCGGCCCAGTCGATCGTGGTCTGTGAGGCGCTGAGCGAGACCGACACCTTGTCCTTGTAGGAGATCGAGAGAGGAAGACAATGGTGGCTCCCGGAGCGCTTGGAGGGATTGCCCCGGTAATCGATGAGCGCGAAGCAGTATCCGGCTCCGGCCGAGACCGTGCGCGACGCGTCGATGCCGTGCAGGGCCGGGCGGTGCCCCGGCCGCAAGGCCAGGGCCTGCTGAAAATCGCGCCGCGCCGCCTTCCGGTCCCCAAGATAATAGCGGCACCAGCCGCGGCCGGTCAGGGCGTCGGGGTCTTTGGGCTTGAGCCGCAAGATGGAATCGTAGCGCTTGAGCGCCTCGCGGTGCTCGCCGCGCTCGAACAGGTCCGCGGCGATGGGGAGGTTGATGTCGAGGAAGGCGGGGCTCAAGGCCAGCGCGGAGGCGTGCGCCCGCCACTTGGGATCTCCCTGGGCACGGGCCACGAGGTAGAGCCCCGCCAGGGGCGCATCCTCGCGGGGGTTGAGCTTCAGGGCGTGCTCGTAGTAGCGCCGCGCGGACAGGTACTCGCCCAGCAGGTAATGGGCGTGAGCGTAGCGGAGGACCAGCGGATAGTCGTCCGGATACCAGGCCACGGCAGCGTCGAGCACGGCGCGGGCGCGCCAGGCGTCTCCTTGGACGAGCGCCGCCTCGTAGCGCCGGATGGCTTCCTCGGGACGTGCGGCAGCCGGGGGGTCCGCCGGCCCTGCGATCGCGGCTGCGGCGGCAAGCGACGCCGCTAGGAAGAGCCCGAGAGCCGGCATTCTGTCTGCCAGGAATTACCTCTTCAGCACGGACCGGGCATAGGGATTCTGCGGGCTCAAGAGGATGAGCTTGGCCAGGACCTGGTCGGACTCCTCTGTCTTGCCCAACTCCCGGAGGAGGTAGGCCTTTTTCTCGAGGAAGAGGGTGTCCAGGGGATACAGCGCCAGGGCCTGGTCCGTGACCGCCAGCGCCAGGGAGTTCTTCTTGAGCCCCTGATGGGCCGCCGCGGAGCGAAGGAGGCCGAAATAATTCTTCGGGTCGCGGTCGAGGAGCGCGGCGCAGGCTTCCAGGGCCTGCCGGTGGTTCCCGAGGTTCAAGTGCAGCAGGGACAGCGCGAGCCAGGGCTCGAGGCTCAACGGCGACGCCTTCGCCGCCGCTTCATAGTGGTCGATGGCGTTTTTGTCCTTCTTCGCGCGCGAAAAGAGCCAGCCCAAGCGGTAGTTGACGAGATAATCGTCCGTCTGCGTGTTGAGCAGGGAGATCATCCGATTGAGCGCGCCGTCGATGTCTCCCCGGGCTTCCGCCGCGTAGGATTGATAGAGCAGGCCGGACTCGCCGGGCGTCAAGGCCCAGGCGGCAGGGGCCGAGCATATCCCGGACAGGATGAGCGTGACAGCGAGGGCGATCGTGCGCATGGAGGTCTCCTTTGATGCAGGGATGTTCATGGGTTTCGTGCGGCTGGCTCCGTGTCGGGGACGACGTTCCGGGCGAAGACGCGGCGATAGCGGCGGCCTTCGGCGCCGAACTCGAAGATGCCGAGCACAGGGTCGAGACGGCAGAAGGTCGCGACGTGGCGGCCCTTGAGACGGGCCGTTCCGGTGATCTCAAGGCTGGCGCAGTCCATCGCGTAGGAGGCGGGCCAGGACGTCCGACCGCCCGCGACCAGCACCGCGGCGAGCTTGATCCAGCGGTTGAGGAACCGGTCCGTGACGGCCAGGGGCAGATGGTCCGAGAAGTCCAGGCGGCCCGTGTGGCTGATGGGGACGCGGGGGCAGCAGGCGTAGAGCTCGGCCAGAGGGGAGTCCTTGGAGCCCTCGAAGTCGTAGAAGTAGAACTGGGCGCCGATCTTGCCGTAGTAGAGACTGGACCCGTCGTCTGCAAGCAGGAA
>JBAZSR010000003.1:13469-57726 GCA_041662295.1 Elusimicrobiota bacterium
CGTCGATCTTCGGGGTCGCGGACCAGGCCAGGCCGTCGTCCCGCTTAAACTCCAGCGGTTCTCCGACGCGCAGTGAGAGCCCGCGCTCGAGCTCCCGATTGACAGGCATGGGGGAAAGCCGGTCGCCCTGTCGGGGCACTCCGTGGAAGCGGACGACTCCGTCCATGACGAAGTTGACGAGGTGGAAGGGCAGGCTCGCCGCTCCGGGCGCGGGGGTCGCCTGGACCTGGAGATGGAGGTGGGGCTCCAGCGAATACCCGGAATTGCCGCATTCGCCGAGCTTGCGGCCTGCCAGTACGTAGTCTCCGACCGCGACGAGGACGGAGTCCTTGCGCAGGTGGGCGAGGATGGCGCAGACGCCGGAGAGGGAGCGCACGACCACGTAGTTGCCCCAGTTCTTCTGGATCTCGGCCCTGCCGACAGGATTGTCCGGCAGGATCGAACAGACCGCGGCCACGTGGCCGTCGAACGGGGACAGCACGGGGCGGCCGAACGCGTGGTGAGGCTCGAGGCTGCCGCCGTCTCCAGAGAAGGTCTTGCCGTCCTCTCCGAGGACCACGAAGTCGAGGCCGTGCCGCCATTGGCCGGTGTGCGTCAGCGGGCCGTCGAAGCCCTGCTGGACCGCCCAAGTCCCCTCGAAGGGGCAGAACACGCCGACCTCGCTGCCGCCGTGCCGCAGCCGCAGCAGGCGCAGGCGGTCGATGGTCTCCTCGGGCGTGCCGCCGTAGTCCGCGGCCAGGCGTGAGGGCTGGGTGCTGCGCACGCTGCGCAGGGCCAGCAGGACCGTGACGTTGAAGGGCAGGGCCGTGATCGGGATGCGGAAGATCTCCCAGAAGGCCAAGCCCCCGGCCGTGACGAGACCGCCCATCAGGGTGCACGCGGCGGCCAGTCCCGTGGACGAGGCCGACGGCACGAGGAAGACCGCGGCGATGGCGGGGAAGATGAGCGAGTAGTTGAAGAAATGGGGGTCGCTGGTGTTGAGCGGCGTCAGCTGGGTCAGGCTCTCCGCGAGGCACCCCAGGGAGAAGCCGATGACGGAGAAGGCGGCCATCAGCGGGGAGCGGCACGCGATGGCGGCGAGCAGGATGGCGCCGAAGAGGGGGTCCGGCATGCACAGGCAGGCGCCGAGCGAGCGCAGGAAATGCGATACGCCGGCCGGCAGGCCAGCGAAGACCGCGGGAGCCAGGTCCGTGAAGTACCAGGTGGCGTCGGTCAGGTTGGAGAACCGGCGGCCGGCCAGGGCCAGCAGCATGGCGGCCAAGGTGAACGGCACGGAGAGCACGGGCAGGCCCAGCAGGCTCAAGGCGGACTCGAGGAACAGGGTCAGCAGCAGGGTCAGCCCCGCCGTCAGGCAGATGAGGAGGCCGACCCCCGGCTCGAGCTTGAACAGGTAGCCGGCGAAGAGGCCGATGAGCAGTGAGTTGTAGAGCACGAACCCGCGGTAGGCCAGTGCCGGCCGGGAGCCCAGCAGCTGGAGCACGACGAAGCCGCTCAGCAGTCCGAGGAGTCCGGCCGCGCCGACATTCGGGTGGAGGAAGGTCGCGGCGGCCATGACCGCCCCGACCCAGGGGCTGTCGATGAAGAAGATCGCCGAGTAGGCGCCCGCGAGCGACCGGGCATGGCGGGACCAGGAGCCGTCAGGAGTCGTGTCCATGGCGGGGGAGGTCGGACTCGAGGGCCGTCACGTCCGAGAGGGTCTCGGCGCGGCGGATGACGAAAGGCTTGCCGGACTCGCGGATCATGACCACCGCGGGCCGGTACTGGATGAACTGCATCCACTGCGCGACGTTGTAGGCTCCGACCGGGGAGAGGATCAGGGACTGCCCGCGGGAGAGCCGCGGCAGGAGGATCGCCTCGTCGACCACGTCGATGTTCATGCAGAGGGGCCCGAGCAGGATGGAGGGCTCCATGACGCCGCCCGTCTCGCGGTCGAGCTCGATCTTGAACTTGTACCAGGTCGCGGTGTAGAGGAGGTTGACCCCGGCGTCGAGGATGTAGGCCCTGCGGCCGTCCGGCAGCAGCTTGTCTGCGCAGACTGAGGTGATGAGGAAGCCCGCCTCGTCGACCAGGTGGCGCCCGTTCTCCAGGTAGAGCCGCGGGGGCGACTTGCGCGAGAGGAGCCACTTGAGCTGGCTGCCCATGGCCGCGGCGTAGGCCTCGACGCCAGGCACCGCGATCTCGGGGGGCTGGTAGACTCCCTTCAAGTGGCTGCGGCTCGGGATCCCGCCGCCCAGGTCGAGGTACTCGATGGGCTTGCCGGTCAGGCTCTCGGCCGTCCGGATGAAGGCGCTGAGCTTGGCCGCTGCGCGGCCGTAGGCCGAGGGATCCAGGATGAAGGTGCCGAGGTGGCAGTGAACGCCGGCCAGCTTGAGCGCCTTGCTGTTGATGATCCAGCGCACCGCGGCCGCGGCCTGGCCGCTCTCCAGGTTGAAGCCGAAGCGCGACCAGACGGGGTAGATGCCCGCGTCAAGGTTGACCCGGATGCCGACCTTGACGCGGACCTTGAGCGCCTTGCCCGCGGCTTCGAGGTCCTCGAGCTCGTTGAAGTGGTCGACGTTGATGAGGGCCCCGTCGCGCACCGCGCGCTTCAGCGCCGCCATGGGCTTGCAGGGGCCGTTGAAGATGATCTGGTCGCCTGGCACGCCGAGGCCGCGCGCCTTGTCGTATTCGAACGGGCTGACGACCTCGGCCAGGGCGCCCTCCTGGTGGAAGACGCGGCAGACCGCGGAGAGGTAGTTCGTCTTGTAGCTCCAGCCGAAGCGCACGTTGGGATAGACGCCATGGACCGCGGCGTAGGCCTGGCGGTACTTCTCTCGCATGACGCGCTCGGAGAAGACGAACAGGGGCGAGCCGAAATCCTTGACGAGGTCCTTCACCGCGGCTCCCTCGACGGACTCGCGGATGAGCGGATAGCTCTGCGCCGATGAGCCGTGCTTGGCGTAGAGGGGGTTGCCGACGCGCACCATGCTGGGCCTGCTGTAGCGTTCGCTCACGCGCCCTCCCGGTTCCCTTTGGACAGGAGATTCTCGAAGGCCGACAGGTCCGTCACGAACTCCGAGGTCTGCCGCACGCAGAACCTGCCGGCCGCGTACTCGTCCTGGGCCGAGCAGCGCCCCCCCGCGACGAGCTCGAGGAGCTGGCGGGGGAGGTTCACGCCCGCGCCCGTGGCGAAGTGGACCCAGGCCGGGAAGCGAGGGTTGATCTCGATGAGGTAGAGCCCGTCCTTGGCGCGGATGCACTCGAGTTCGAAAGGGCCGCGCCACTTGGTGGCGCGGCAGAAGCGCTCACTGAGGCGCTCGAGTTCGGGGTCGTGCACCGTGACCGCGGTCCAGACCTTGCCTAGGTGGGTCGTGAGCTGTTTCTTGATGACCACGCGGCCGCGGAGCTTCCCCTTGGCGTCCGAGAGGCCGATGAGGTTGAGCTCCGGCCCGTGCACGGGTTCCTGGAGCAGGAGCGGGTAGCCCCACTCCGCCGCGATCTCCGTGCCCTTCATGGCCGCGGCGTCGAGGTTGTGCACGAAGTAGGCCTTGTAGTACTTGCCCTTCACGATGGCCGGCAGGGGGAAGTCGGTCCGGAGCCTGCCGATCAGCTCGTCGATGCCGTGGACCACCGCGGTCCTCGGGTAGCGGCAGCCGGTCTTCTTCGCGAGGGCCGCCAGGCGATCCTTGCTGCGCAGGTCGAACTGCGCTTCCGTGGGGAGCAGGGTGCGGATGCCGGCCTTGGCGAGCTCAGCCTGGTGGCGGATGAGCAACGGCAGCTCGACGTCGAGGCAGGGGATCAGCACGTTCATCCCGGTCTTGGACCGGACCTTGTCGAGGCCGCTGGACAACTCGCTCCAGCCGCGCGTCGGGTAGGGCATGAGGAAGCTGTTCTCGAAGAGGTCGGTCAGATAGTTGCCGGGGTCGTGAACATCGTAGCTCAAGCCGATGAGCCTGATTCCGGGGAACGCGGCGGCCAGGCCCCGCGCCACGGCCACCCCAGGGCCGGGGTTGTCCGTGGCATTGATGCCCGAGACTCCGACGCAGAGGTCCTTCATGAATTCGAGCGGATGATGTCGATCTCGGCCTTGAAGACCAGCAGGTCCGTCATGGCGCGGTCCTGGTCGATGCCGAACTTCTTCGCGACCTCGGCCGCGATCTGCTCGTCCGTCAAACCGCGGCGCAGACGCTCGATGATGGCCTTGGCCGCGGGGTTGAGCTGGAAGCTCTCCCCGGTCTGCGGGTCGAACGCCATGCCTGTCGCACTGAGGTTCCAATGCTTGATGTCGGCCATGTCCGGTCTCCCCCCCTCTCGGGGCGGCCCGTCAGCGCCGGCCCCTGCCGCCCCCGCCTCCGCGGCTGTTGCGGGAGCCGGCTCCGCGATTGCCCACTCCCTGGCCGGAATTGCCGCCGCCCCGGTGGTGGCCGCTGTTCCCCGCCTTTTCCCTCTGGGTGGACCTGTTCTCGGCGCGGTCGCGGACATCCTCCCTGCGGTCGGCCCTGTTCTCAGCGCGGTCTCGGACATCCTCTTGCCGGTCCTTCCTGTCCTCTTTCCGGTCGCGGACATCTTCCCTGGCGTCGCGCACGTCCTCGCGCTTGTCGCGGAGCCCGCCGTTGTGCCTGGCGTCACGGACATCCTCCCGCCTGTCGCGGACGTCTTCCCTGCGGTCGACCTTGTTTTCCGCGCGGTCTCGGACATTTTCGCGGCGGTCGGCCCTGTTCTCGGCGCGGTCGCGGCGGTCCTCTTTGCGGTCGCGGACGTCCTCCCGCTGGTCGCGGCGCTCCTCTTTCCTGTCGCGGACCCGCTCTCCCGTCCCCTGGGCGTCGTTCGCCGCGCCCGGTTGGTTGTTGCCGCGGTCCTTGTCGTGGCCGTAGGCGTTGCCGCCGGTCGGGACCGCTGGGGTGGCGCCGCTGCCAGGGAGGCCCGGGTCAGCCGGGACCGTGCCGGAGCCTGTCTGCTTGTCGGACCCCGCGGCCTTGTCGCTGGCGTTGTCCGACTGCGCTTGTAAAGGAAGGGCCGCGAATGCCGCCCCAAGAGCGACGATCAAGGCCAGGCCCAGCCAGTTCAGCGCGCGATGATTCTTCATATTCAGTGTCTCCTCCATCGAGATGTCGTTTGTCAGGGGCCGGAGCAGCCTCAGTCCCCCTCCACGATATAGACGTAAAGGCCGCATTTTGGTTTACTTGGAAAATTGCTTAAAACTGCAATCGATTTTATAGCATACGAAAATCGTCCCCGCCAGCGGCATCCACTAAACCTCCGGCATGTCTTCGCGTCTTAATGACAGGCAGGCAACGTGAGCGACCACGACTTCGACGCTGAGATCGTTGAGCGCAGCCGCAAAGGCGATGCCGAGGCTTTTGGGACCCTGGTCGCCCATTATCAGCGCCTGCTGACAGGCGTCGCGTTCGGGGTGGTGGGAGACCCGGCAATGACTGAGGATCTGGTGCAGGAGGCGTTCATCGCGGCATGGAAGGCCCTTCCAAAATATAGGGGGGACGCCAGCTTCAAGAACTGGCTCTGCCGCATCCTTCTCAACAAGGCTTATTCCGCGCTGCGGTGGGGCCGCTTGCGCAAGTGGGTCAGCCTTGACGGGCCTGCTGAGACGCCCTGGGCCGAGACTCTTCCGGACACGGCCCCGGACGCAAGCCCGGAGGGAGTCCTTCTCAAGGAAGAGCGCTCAGCAGCCGTGCGCAAGGCTGTTGAGGTCCTCCCGCTCCAGCAGAGGACAGCAGTGGTCCTGCGCGCCAACGGTCTGGACGTGGCCGAGGTGGCGGCGGCAATGGGCGTGGCAGAGGGAACGGTCAAGGCGCACCTGCATCACGCGCGCGCCAAGCTCTCTCCGCTGGTGGAAGGGACATGAACCAGGATAACGACAACGAGTTCTGGTCCAAAACAGGGGACAGCTTAAAGCCCAGGCTGAGCGAGGCTCAGTGGACGGCTCAGCGGGCCCGCATCATGGGCCGGCTGGCCCAGGGCTCAGGCGCTGGCCGGCTGGCGGCCTGGGTCGCTGCTGCTGCCCTCGCGTGCCTGGCCGGCCTGGGCATCCTCCTGCCCTGGGGGAAGTCCAAGCCCGCGCCCGAAGGCCAGACCGTGACCCAGGCTCCGGTCCAGATATCCTCAGCAGCTCCCGCGGCTGCGGCCGGCGCATGGGACAGCCGCATCACCATGACGCAGGGCACGGTGACGTTCTTCGTCCGCGGCAGCACCGAGGGCGTCCCCGCGGTCGAGGGCATGCCGCTCGAGGAGGGCGACCGGGTGCGGACCGGCGCAGACGGCCGGGCGGAGCTCGCGCTCTCGGCCGAGAGCATCATCGACCTCGGGCCCGTGTCCGCGATCACCCTCTCCGACCTCAGGCAGGACCAGACCCTCCTCGGTCTCGACGTGGGCACGCTCGTCGCCAAGCTCAGCTGGAAGCTTCTTCCGGGCAGGCAGCTCTCGGTCGTGACCCCGACCGCGGTCTGCGCGGTGCGCGGCACCGAGTTCGGCGTGGAGGTCCAGGAGGGCGGCGGGACCGCCATCGGCGTCTTCGACGAGGGCAGGGTGGCGGTCCGGACCGCGGGGGATTCCGGCGTCGAAGAGACGATGCTCGAGCCCAGGCAGGAGGTCCGAGTGCCTGCCGGCGCTGTTCCCGAGACCGAAGCGCGGGACGGTCGTCGCTACCTCCGCGTAGGCGAGCTTTCCAGCCTCAAGCCCCAGCAGGAGCGGATGAATGTCGTGCGCGAGCGGCCGCAGGCCCTGGCCGGCGCGTGGAAGCCGATGGCTCTATCCGAGCGCGAGCAGGCCCGTGGCCGCGTCATGTCTGAGCACCAGGGCCGCATGCAGGCCATGCCTCTTGAACAGCGGCGTTCCATGCAGGAGCGCGTGCGCCAGTCTCAGCCCGGCCAGGCCGGGCCTGGAGACCGCGGTCCTTCCCATGACTCCGGGCAGAGGCGGCAGGATGGCGGCCGGAGCCAAGACCGCGGCCGGCCCGGGGAGGAAGGGGCGAGGAAGCCCGAGGAGCCTGGAGGGCCGGCTCAGGAGCGGGACATGCCTCCGGACAGCCGGCCCCGGCAGGCTGAACCAGGGCAGAGGCTCGTCCCTGAGTCAGGCCAGCGGCCCGGGACCGAGCCAGGCCAGGATCGCGAACCCGGGGCCCAAGGGGATCGTTCACCCGGCGGCATGCAGGAACGGCAGGGACCTGAGCGCGGTCAGGCTCCAGGGGCCCGCCAGGGGCCAGAGCGCCAGCAAGGCGCCGGGCAGAGGCAGGGCCCTGAGCGCAGGCAAGGGCCGGACCGCAGGCCCGGCGGCAACATGCGTCCTCCGGGCGGCCAGCACCGGCCGCAGGGCGGGGGCCAGAGGCGTCCCGCGCCCGGCGGCCGTAGGCATTGACGCGGGTTTGGGCTTCGGGTCAAGGCCGGCGCGGCGTCAGGCTTGGCCTGATTCGAGCTTCTTGATGCGGCCTTCGTGGTCCGTGACCTGGACTTTCATCTCGGTCAGGGATTGGCCGTGGAGTGTCGTCGCCCTGTCGTAGTTCTGGGACTTCCCCGCGAAGGAGTCGATGGCTCCGAGGATGCGGTTGATGTCTTCCTTTGTGGCAAGGCCGGCCAGGGTCTCTTTGACTTCGTAGAGATCGGACTGGGTCTTGACGATCTCCAGGGCGAGGCGGTGGACGGAGGTGTCTATCTTCTGGTCGAGTTCCGCCCGCAATGCGCGGAGGTCTCCCTTCGTGGCCGGCTGATCCGCGTCAGCGTGGAGCATTGAGTCCATTTTAGCAATTCCTCCGGAACAGGGTAAGAGTCGAAGGCCCTATGCGCTTGTGGGCCCCACTCTATATACGAGCGACGGCTGAAATAGTTCCCTGTCTTGTCGTTCCATGAACAGAAACGCCGTGGGGGGAGGCGGCCAGGATGCGGCTGTGGTGGGGGGGGTGGAGGACTACGCGTTTGTAGCCGACGTGCCGGGCGCTGAGGCCAATGCCAAGGCGTGGTACGACTACCTTGCCGAGACGCGCGGCGTGCCCGCTGCCAGCATCAAGCTCCTGACAGGCGTTGATGCCACGCGCGACGAGATGCTCGATCGAGCGCTACAGCCCTCTTGTGGCCGTGACTATGGGAGGTCCCGCTGACCCGAGGATGGCGGTGCTGACAGCGGCCAAGGCCGACCAGTTCGCGGGCTCCCTGCCCGGGACCAAGAGGCCGGCGTTCAGCTACCTGGTGCTGGGAGGTCTGCGCGGCTGGGCGGCGGAGGGCAAGAAGGCCGCGCTGACAGCAGGCGACCTCTGGGAGCATCCTACGGGCTCCTTCCGGGTCTTACGCGGCGGGTCCTGGTGCCTCGACGTCGCCAGGCACTTCCGGGCCGCGTTCCGCATCTACAACGACCCGAGCTGCCGGGACGACGGTATCGGCTTCCGGCCCGCCCGCTGAAGGTAGACTCAGGCTTGGCCTGATTCGAGCTTCTTGATGCGGACTTCGTGATCCGTGACCTGGACTTTCATCTCGGTCAAGGATTGGCCGTGGAGTGTCGCCGCCCTGTCGTAGTTCTGGGACTTCCCCGCGAAGGAGTCGATGGCTCCGAGGATGCGGTTGACGTCGTTCTTCGTGGCCATGGTATGCCGGATATCTTGGACGTCAGATTGAAGCTTGATGATCTCCGTGACAAGGCGGTGGACGGACGCATCCACCTTCTTGTCGAGCAGGTGGAGCTCTCCCTTCGTGGCCGGCTGATCCGCGTCAGCGTGGAGCATCGGGTCCATTTTAGCAATTCCCCCCTAACAGCGTAAGAGTCCAAGGTCCCATCTGGTCGTGGGCCTCACTCTATATACGAGCGACGGCTGAAATAGTTCCCTCGACCGGCGGGGACGCGGCCGGGCTTGCGGCCATGTTTGCGTAAAATGTTAATATTACAGGCTCCGGAGCCGTGGAAGCGGCTTTTCCGGATGTATCGCTTTGCCGTGAAAGCTGGAAACAACAGGAGATAACATGTCCAACCGCTTTACGGAGCGCGCCCAGCGCGTCATCCTCATCGCCCAGGAGGAGGCCAAGCGCCTCAACCACGACTACGTGGGAACGGAGCACATCCTGCTGGGCCTCATCGCCCTCGGGGAAGGCGTGGCGGCCCAAGTTCTGGCCAACCTCGGCGTGGACCTGCGCCGGGTCCGGGCCGAGATCGAGAAGATCGTGGGCACGGGCGACAACGTGATGCTCCTCGGCGAGATCCCCTTCACGCCGAGGGCCAAGAAGGTCCTTGAATACGCCGTGGAGGAGGCTCAGCACATGGGACATTCCTACGTGGGGACGGAGCACCTCCTGCTGGGCCTGATCCGCGAGGAGGAGGGCGTGGCCGCGCGCGTGCTTGAGAACCTGGGCTTGAGGCTCGAGGTCGTGCGCGAGGAGGTCCTCAACCTCCTCGGCGAGGGACAGCAGCCCCAGGGCGGCCAGGGTGGCGGAGGGGGAGGCGGCCAGCAGTCCGGCCCGGGCGGCAAGTCCAAGTCCAAGACCCCGACCTTGGACGAGTTCGGCCGGGACCTTACGGTCCTGGCGCGCGAAGGCAAGCTCGACCCGGTCATCGGCCGGGCCGACGAGATCGAGCGGCTCATCCAGATCCTGGCGCGGCGCACCAAGAACAACCCGTGCCTCATCGGCGACCCCGGCGTGGGCAAGACCGCCATCGTCGAGGGCCTGGCCCAGAAGATCGCCTCGGGCGACATCCCGGAGATCCTGGCCGGCAAGCGCGTCATGACGCTCGACCTGGCGCTCGTCGTGGCCGGCACGAAGTATCGCGGCGAGTTCGAGCAGCGCTTGAAGAACATCATCGAGGAGATCCGCAAGTCCAAGAACAACGTCATCCTCTTCGTCGACGAGCTCCACACGGTCATCGGCGCCGGCGCGGCCGAGGGCGCCATCGACGCCTCGAACATGCTCAAGCCCGCTCTCGCGCGCGGCGAGCTCCAGTGCATCGGCGCGACCACGATGGACGAGTTCCGCAAGCACATCGAGCATGACGCCGCGCTCGAGCGCCGCTTCCAGCCCATCCTGGTGGACCCCCCTTCCGTTGAGGAGACGATCCTCATCCTCAAGGGCCTGCGCGACAAGTACGAGTCGCACCACAAGGTCAAGTACGACGACTCCGCCATGAAGGCCGCGGCCGAGCTCGCTGACCGCTACATCTCCGAGCGCTTCCTGCCGGACAAGGCCATCGACCTCATCGACGAGGCCGGGTCCCGGGCGCGCCTCCGGACCTCCGAGACGCCTCCGCAGTTCAAGGAGAAGGAGGTCGAGATCGAGAAGGTCGTCAAGGACAAGTCCGGCGCCATCTCGGGCCAGGAGTACGAGAAGGCCGCGCGCCTGCGCGACAAGGAGAAGGAGCTCCGCAAGGCCCTCGAGGACACCAAGAAGAAGTGGCGCGAGAAGCGCGACCAGACCATCCCGACCATCGGCTCCGAGGAGATCGCGACCGTGGTGGCGAAGTGGACCGGCATCCCGGTCACGAGCCTCACCGAGTCCGAGACCGAGAAGCTCGTGCACATGGAGGGGAACCTCCACCAGCGCGTCATCGGCCAGGAGGAGGCCATCAAGCTCATCTCCCAGGCCATCCGGCGCTCGCGCGCGGGCTTGAAGGACGCCAAGAAGCCCATCGGCTCGTTCCTCTTCCTCGGGCCCACGGGCGTGGGCAAGACCGAGCTCGCCCGCACCCTGGCGGAGTTCCTCTTCGGCAACGAGGACTCGCTCATCCGCATCGACATGAGCGAGTACATGGAGAAGTTCTCGGTCTCGCGCCTCATCGGCGCGCCCCCGGGCTACGTGGGCTACGAGGAAGGCGGCCAGCTCACCGAGGCGGTCCGCCGCAAGCCCTACTCCGTGGTGCTCATGGACGAGATCGAGAAGGCGCACCCGGACATCTTCAACATCCTCCTGCAGGTCATGGACGACGGGGTCCTCAGCGACAACCTCGGCCACAAGGTCAGCTTCAAGAACACGGTCTTCATCATGACCTCCAACGTGGGCGCGCGGCTCATCTCGCGCGGCAAGTCCCTGGGCTTCGTGGCGGCCGAGGAGGCTTCCACGCGCGACTACGACAAGATGAAGTCCACGGTCATGGACGAGATCAAGCGGGTCTTCAACCCCGAGTTCGTCAACCGCATCAACGAGATCGTGGTCTTCAAGCCCCTGACCGAGGAGGAGATGGGACATATCCTTCTCCTTCAGCTCAAGCACGTCAGCGCCAAGGTCGAGGCCCAGGGCTACAAGATCGAGGTCACGTCCGCCGCTCAGAAGCTGCTCATCAAGTCGGGCTTCGACCAGAACTACGGCGCGAGGCCTCTGCTGCGCACGATCCAGCGCCTCATCGAGGACCCGCTGTCCGAGGAGATCCTCCTCAAGAAGTTCAAGGGAGGGTCGACCATCCAGGCCGACGTGGACCCGGCCAACGAGGGCAAGCTCCTCTTCACCGGGGAGCGCGTGGAGAAGGCGGCTTCCTAGGGTCGCATGGCGGAGAAGGGCGCGCCGCAGGGACGCATCGTCCCCAGCCGGGGGGCTTCGGGGGGCATGAAGCCCGCCGACGTCCTCGTGGGCGCGGTCCTGCTCGCCGTGGCCTTGGCCTATCCGCTGGGGTTCGGGCTCGACTGGGGGTCGCGCCCCAAGGACTCCCTCTCCACCGCGGAGCCGGCCGCAAACGAGGCCCCACCCCTGCCCGCCGAGCCTGCCCCGGAGGCTGCGGCCTCGGAGGCGCTCCAGGCCCGGCCCGCGTCCTGGGCCCCGGACCCGGCCGCCGCGGCCTGGGAGAAGATGACCGAGGACCTCTTCCGCCTCGCCGCCTCCTACCGGGGCCGCGTGGCCATCGTTCTCAAGGACCTTCAGACCGGCAACGTCTGGCAGTACCACCAGGACGACCTCTTCCCGGCCGCGAGCCTCATCAAGGTCCCCGTGATGCTCTGCGTGTTCAACGGCATCAACGAGGGGAAGATCTCGCTGAGCGACCGCGTCGTCCTGAGGCGCAAGCACCGGACCGGCGGCTCGGGGTCCATCAAGTGGTTCCCCGACGGCACCAGGCTCTCCGTGCGCGAGCTCCTCTACCGGATGATCAACGAGTCCGACAACACCGCGACCGCGATGCTCCTCGACACGATCGGCCTCGACTACGTCCAGGCCCAGCTCCCGAAGTTCGGGCTCTTCTACACCGAGGTCAACGCCGAGGGCCTGAGCATCAAGAGCGGCAGGGTCCCTCGCGAGAACTATACCACCGCCCGCGAGATGTCCATGCTGATGGAGAGGATCTACCGCGGCGAGCTGGTCAGCCGCGCCTCGAGCGAGCTCATGATGGATATCCTCAAGCACCGGCGGGCGACGCGCTCGCGGCTGGCCAAGGGCCTGCCCCGAGGCTGGGAGCTGGCGCACAAGACGGGCCTGCTGCGGCAGGCCTGCCACGACGTGGCCGTCGTGCTCACCCCGTACGGTGACTACCAGCTGACCGTGCTGACCGGGCACAACCGGTCCTACGGCACGGCCAAGGACTTCATCTCCCGGCTGGGGAAGGTCACTTTCAAGTACTATGACGCCCGCGGCCACCTCGTGGCCGGGTCCCCCTCGCGGCGCGGGCCGCTGGTCGTCCGCTAGGTGCCAGGTTTGGCCGAGACATCGCGGCTTCGCTCGAAACCTGGCGCCTGGGCCACAGCGGCCGCGGCGGTGCTGGCGGCGGTCCTTTTCTGGAGCCACCTGCCCCCCGCCTCCGCCGATGACGAGGAACCGGTCGTCATCCAAAAATACCTAGCCCACCTCTATCTCAACGACAGCCTCGAGACCGTCAAGAGAATCTACCCTCCGACCCGGGAATGGCCGTCGTACAGGGAACCAAAAGGGGGGGTCACTCGTATAAAGGTTCAGGGGGTTTCCGCGAAGAACTTCCCGGGAGAGGTGGATCTCCTGTGGGTCGGGATGAGGGACGACCGCGTGGTGGAGATCCAACTCGTCTACGGGGCGGACTACACGGGAGAGACCTCGCCGGACAGCCTGGCCAGGGAGCTGGCGCTGATCTACGGGGAGTCGAAGATGTCGGAGACGGGAAAGTTCTATTGGAACGACGGGGAGCGGGTCCTGCGCGTCTTCTACGCGCAGGTGCCGGTGCTGCGGGGCAAGAGGAAGGTGACGGAGATGCGCACCTCCCTGCAGCTGATGGCCGCGGACCTGGTCCGGCGCAAAGGGGAGTAAGAGAAGGAATATTTGATAAAATGACGGGGAGAGCTCCGAACGGCGTCCTTCGGAGATCCTTCCCGAGAATCTTCGAAGGAGGAAGCATGACCACGAACACCGAGAACACCGCGAAGGGCAAGGCCTTGGAGCTGGCGCTGGCCGGCATCGAGAAATCGTTCGGCCGGGACGCCATCATGAAGCTGGGCGACCGCGCCGGCAAGATCCGCGTGGAGGTCATCCCGACCGGCATCCTGTCCCTGGACCTGGCCCTGGGCGTCGGCGGCGTGCCGCGCGGCAGGATCGTGGAGATCTACGGGCCCGAGTCTTCGGGCAAGACCACGCTCGCCCTGCAGATCGCGGCGCAGGCGCAGAAGCTCGGGGGTTCGGCGGCCTACATCGACGTCGAGCACGCCATGGACCCGGACTACGCCCAGAAGCTCGGAGTGGATGTGGGGAACCTGCTCATCGCCCAGCCGGACTCCGGCGAGGAGGCCCTGGAGATCACGGAGCGGCTCGTGCGCTCCAGCGCCCTGGACGTCATCGTGGTGGACTCGGTGGCGGCCCTGGTGCCGCGCGCGGAGATCGAGGGCGAGATGGGCGACAGCCACATGGGCCTGCAGGCCCGGCTCATGAGCCAGGCCCTGCGCAAGCTCACCGCCTCCATCTCCCGCTCCAGGACCTGCCTCATCTTCATCAACCAGATCCGCCTCAAGATCGGCGTCATGTTCGGCAACCCCGAGACGACCACGGGGGGGCTCGCGCTCAAGTTCTACGCCACCCAGCGGCTCGACATCCGGCGCATCGAGAACATCAAGGAGGGCGACGTCGTGGTGGGCGCCCGCATCCGGGTCAAGGTCGTCAAGAACAAGGTGGCCGCCCCCTACCGGACCGCGGAGTTCGAGACCGTGCACGGCTTTGGCGCCTCCCGCGAGGGGAGCCTGCTCGACATGGCGGTCGAGAACCAGGTCGTGGATAAGTCCGGCTCGTGGTTCCTCTACAAGGGCGGACGGCTCGGCCAGGGACGCGAGGCGGCCAAGGCCTTCCTGCGGTCCGACCCGGCCGTCGCGAGCGAGATCGACAAGACCCTGCGCGACAAGTTCCTGGTGGCGCCGGTCGAGTCCGTCGCTGTCGCGGCCGCGGCCAGGACCGCGGAGACGGCCAAGCACGCGGAGGCGGCCAAGACCGCCGCCCCGGCGAAGAGCTCCGCCGTTGCCGGAAGAACCAAGTAGCCTCCTTTCGGACTACCTGAAGTCCCTCTCGCTGGAGAGGGGGTTGTCCCGCAACACGGTCGCGGGATACGCCTCGGACCTGCGCCAGTGGCTCGCCTTCCTCGCGAAGGCGGGTCGGGACCCCTTGGCCGCGAGCCAAGACGACGTCTCGGACTTCCTCTGGAAGCTCAAGACCAAGGGGCTCTCTGCGGCCTCGCTCTTCCGCAAGACCGAGTCCCTGCGCTCCTTCTACGCGTTCCAGGCCGCGGAGGGCCGCGTGGCGGCCAGCCCCTTGGCCGTCATGCGCTCGCCCAAGCTCCCGGAGCGGCTTCCCGAGTGCCTGAGCGAGGCCGAGGTCGAGTCCTTGTTCCGGGTCCCGGTCTCCGACGACTTCGCTTCGGCCCGCACCCGGGCCATGCTCGAGCTCCTCTACGCCACGGGAATGAGGGTGACGGAGCTGGTCTCCCTCAAGGGCGAGTACCTCAACCTCCAGGACGGCTGGGTGCGCGTGCTGGGCAAGGGCGCCAAGGAGCGCCTCGTGCCCGTGCACGACCGGGCCAGGAAGACGCTCTCCTCCTACCTCGCCCTGCGCGAGAAGCGCTTCGCAGGCAAATCCCCGGCAGCCGAGATCTTCGTGGGCCGGACCGGCAGGAAGCTCTCGCGCGTCCAGTTCTGGAGGGACCTTTCGGCCCTGGGCCGCAAGGCGGGCATCAAGGCCCCCCTGCACCCGCACGCGCTGCGCCACAGCTTCGCGACCCACCTGCTGGCCCATGGCGCGGACCTGCGCGCCGTGCAGGAGCTTCTCGGACACTCCAGCCTCTCCACGACGCAGATCTACACGCACGTGGAGCGCTCGGCCTTGAAGAAGGCGCACGAGAAGGCCCACCCCAGGGGCTGACTGCGGCTGTGGGATTGTTACGGCTTGGAATCCTGATGGCAAAGTCTTAAAATGCCGCTGTGGTCCTGTTCCAACACGGACCCTGGAGGCTTCACATGAGATCTTTTCTGGTCGCAGCGGTCCTTCTCCTCTCCGCGTCCTCGGCCCGCGCCGAGGACCTGGCGGGAAGGTTCGGGGTGGGAGGCACGGTGGGAGGCGGCATCTCCATGGGCAGCACGTGGGTCAGGGACAACTCGACCTTCGCTCCCCTCTACGGAGGCTCGCTCCGCTACGGCATCTGCGAGCACCTGAGCGCCGGGCTCTCGCTGGATTACGTCAGCTTCAACGACAAGCACATCACGGCCATGCCGATCCTCGCCAACGCCTTCTACAACCTGGCCCCGGGCTCGAGCTGGAACCCGAACGTGCACGCCGGTCTGGGCCTTGCCCGTCTGGGCAACATCGAGCCGGGAACGAAGGACCACGAGGTCTTCTCCCTCAGGTACGGCGTGGGCATGGACAAGTTCATCCATGAGAACATCTCGGTCGGCGCGTACATGGACCACCTGTGGGCCGACAAAGGCGGGGTCAGCATGCACGACCTCTCGACCCTGAACATGGGCGGCAACATCCAGTACTGGTTCGGCGGCAAGCGGGAGCCCGCCCCGCCGCCGCCGCCCAAGGACTCTGACAAGGACGGGGTCTACGACGACTCCGACAAGTGCCCCGGCACACCGCAGGGCTCGCCGGTGGACAAGGACGGCTGCCCGCTCGACGCGGACAAGGACGGCGTCTACGACCATCTCGACAAGTGCCCCACGACCCCGCAGGGCATGACGGTCAATGCGGCGGGCTGTCACGACTCGGACAAGGACGGGGTCTATGACGACTCTGACAAGTGCCCGGAAACGCCTCTGGGCAAGAAGGTCGACCCTGTGGGCTGCCCGATCAAGGAGAAGGTGTCCATCGAGCTCCTCATCAAGTTCGACACCGCCAAGTCCATCGTGAAGCCCGAGTACGATCCCGAGCTCCAGCGCGTGGCCGACTTCCTCAAGGCGCATCCGGACGCCACGGCCGAGATCGAGGGCCACACGGACAGCATGGGCAACCACGACTACAACATGAACCTGTCGCAGGAGCGCGCCGGCGCGGTGCGCCAGGCCCTGCTCGACCGGTTCGGCGTCGCGGCGGACAGGCTGACCTCCAAGGGCTACGGGCCGGACAAGCCGGTCGCTGACAACGACACGCCGGAAAGCCGGGCCAAGAACCGCCGCGTCATGGCGACGTTCTCCTCGGTCGAATAAGTCCGTCGGACGGATCAAAGAGGCCCTCCCGCAAGGGAGGGCTTCTTCTTTCCCACCCGCAAGCCTGATAATAAGCGATAATGACGAGAACCCACCCACTTTCGTTCTGGCGGTCGAGCGGGATTCGAGGAGGCCTTTTGGCCAAGAAACTTTACGTAGGAGGACTGCCGTTCGATGTGACGGAGGACCAGCTGCACGGGATGTTCACGGCGTGCGGCGCGGTGACAAGCACCAAGCTCATCATGGATAAGTTCAGCGGCCAGTCCCGCGGGTTCGGCTTCGTGGAGATGACCAATGACGACGAGGCCCTCGCGGCCATCAAGAAGCTCCACGGCAGTCCGCTCGGCAACCGTACGCTCACTGTCAACGAGGCCAAGCCCATGGAGCCCCGGGCTCCTGGCGGCGGGTTCGGCGGGGGCGGGGGCGGCGGCGGACGCGGCGGGTTCGGCGGTCGCGGTGGTCATGGCGGGCACGGCGGACATGGCGGCCGGGGCGGAGGCGGACACGGCGGCGGACGCGGCGGGCGCTTTTAAGTAGAACGGATCGTCAGAAACGCGGGCCGGGCGCTTCGGCGCCCGGCCCGCGCTGTTTAGGGAGCGCGCTTCTCGAGCACCATGGCGCCGCCCATGCCGCCGCCGGCGCAGGCCGCGATCATGCCGTAGCGGGCTTTGGGGTCGGCTTTGAGCGCGGCGAGGAGGTTGAGCAGGAGGCGGGCTCCGGTGGCGCCCAGGGGGTGGCCGAGCGCGATGGAGCCGCCGTTGCGGTTGAGCTTGCCTTCGCGGAACTTGGTCTCCCAGTCGCAGGCGAAGCGCTCCTTGCCGACCTTGAAGATGCCCAGGACCGTGGCCGCGAAGGGCTCGTGGAGCTCCACGCAGTCGAGCTGGTCGAAGCCGACTCCGGCGCGTCCGAGGGCCAGGGGCGCGGCGAGAGCGGGGGAGAGGCCCATGTAGGCCGGGTTGTTGCCGTGGAAGCCCCAACCCTTGATCTCGGCCAGGATCGGGAGCTTGAGGGCCGCGGCCTTCTCCTCCGTGGCCACGACGAGGCAGGCGGCGCCGTCGGAGCGGCCGCAGGAGTTGAAGAGCGTGACCGAGCCCTTGGTGACGCCTTCCTGGAAGGACGCGCCCTCGATGAGGCTTCCGAAGTCCTCGTAGAACTTCTTGATGGGGTAGGAGGAGTTGTCGAACAGGGCCGGAGCCTTGGCGAACATCTGCGGCTTGGCGATGAGGTCTTCCCGGAGGAAGGGGTATTCGTCCTTGTCGAGGACAGCGCCGCCTTCGAGCGTGAAGGGCACGACGTGCTCGGCGTAGAACCCGGCGCTCCAGGCCTCCACGGAGCGGCGGAAGCTCTCGTGCGCGTACTTGTCCTGCTCGATGCGGCCGATGCCGAGCATCTGGGCGCAGACCTCGGCCGTGGCGGCCATGTTGATCTTCTTGACCGGGTCGGTGAGGCCTTCCTCCATGGAGTCCACCACGCGGACCTGGGAGCTCTCCAGCAGGCCGGCCCACTTGGCCTTGACCACGTCGAGACTGCGCAGTTCCTTGGCGCTCCGGCTGCCCTCGATGGTGAAGGGCATCCGGGACATGCACTCCGTGCCGCCCGCGAGGTAGAGCTCCCCCTCGCCCGCGAGGATGGCGCGGCAGGCCGCGGCCACGGCCTCGATGGAGGAGACGCAGTTGTTCTGCACCGTGACGGCCTGGACTTTGTCAGGCAGTCCGGTCCGCAGGGCCGTCACGCGCGCGAGGTTGGGCGCGGAGAAGGATTGGCCGACCCAGCCCGCGATGAGGCCGTCGACGGCTTCCTTGGCCAATCCCGCGGCTTTGACCGCGGACTCCACGGCCGCGGCCATGAGGTCCTCGGGCTTGACCCCGGAGAGGGACCTGGAGATGTGGCCGATGGGGGTGCGGCGGCCTCCGCACAGCACGATCTTCCTGGCTTGGGCGAACATGGCGATATTATACAATGGGTGTCACACCTCAACTTACGGAACTTATTCTTAGAATAAGTTCCGTAAGTTGAGGTGTGACACCATGCGTTACAGCGTTCTCCTGCGCGGTCCCGAACTCCCGGAACCGGCTCAGTTGGCCCCGGTCCTGGCCAAACAGCGCAAGCTCCCTCTCTATGAGGCGGCCAAGCTGGGTCGGGATGCTTGGGGCATCATTGCCGAGGATCTCGAGGAGGAGTCTGCCAAGGCCCTGGTTGCGGGGCTCGAGGCAGGGGGCTTCCCGGGCGTGGTCCTTCCCGGCAATCTGGTCGAAGAACTGCCTGCCCCCGTGCCTGTCGCGGCCATGGAGTTCGAGGCGGACGGGTTGGGCCTGGTCGACAAGGCAGGGGGGCGGACCTTGGTGCTGTGGAGCCGCCTGGCCATCCTGGCCGCGGCCTGCTTCAAGGAGGTCACCGCCAAGAGGATCAAGACATCGTCCGGTCCGAGCCTCATCCAGAAAGCCGCGACCTTGGGCCTCATGGCGGCCGGCATCCCCTTCCGCGTCGGCGGCAAGAAGGCAGAGACCGAGAAGGTCGTGGAGACCTCGGAGCTCGTCTATCATCTCGACCTCTACGAGCGCAAGCCGTGCCGCCGCTTCCGGGTGGACGCCCAGGAGTTCAACTACGCCTGCCTGGGCGTGCGCATGACCTACGCTGCCACGGACAACTTCCGCTCCCTGGTGGAGATGATCTTCTCCAACGCGGGCAGGGCCGCGCTCAACCGGGGCAGCCGGGTCCTGCTCAAGAACGCGCCTGTTTCCGCCATGGGCTACGACAGCCTGGCAAACCTCGATAGGGAGGGGCGCTGGCTCCTCACCCTGGGAGCGCTCCGCGACCCATGAAGGGCCGTTGGGCTCTCTGGGGGCCTGCTCTGGTCCTGGCGCTCCTGAACCTGGTCTCGTTCGGCCTGGACGCGGGGGGCATGGGCTTCTACCTCGACGACTGGTCCCTGGCCGAGCCTGGTTGGCGCGCGGCCGACCAGAGCCTCTGGGGCATGATGAAGGAGTTCTACAACGCCGGGCTCGCCTTCAACACCTCCTGGCTCCTGCGGCCCATGGACATCGTCTACCACCCCGGGCTGTACTGGCTGGCCGGGCTCTCCTTCTGGAAGTACCAGCTCGCCTACCGCGTCATGGAGACCGCCTCCAGCGTGTTCCTTTTCCTGGCGTTCCTCAAGGCCACGGGCCGGCCCGGTCTGGCCTTCCTGACCGCGGCCCTGTTCACCGTGTTCCCGAACCACGGCGCGACCCGGCACTGGTTCACGGCCGCGGTCACTCCTGCCATGGCGTTGGCTTCAGCCGGGTTGTGGTGCTGGGTTTGCTGGCTGGACAAGGGGCGCGCGGCGTTCCTGGCCGCAAGCCTGATTCTGCTGGCGGCCGGGTCGCTCACGTACGAGGCCGTCCTGCCGGCGGCCGTGCTCATGCCTTTTTTAAGCTACTGGCACGGGCTGAGGCAGGGGTTGAGCTCGGAGGGGGCCCGGGCCAAGGCGGTCCGAGACAGCCTGTGGCCGGGACTCTGCGTCGCTGCCCTGGCCGCCTACCACGTGGGCATCCAGCATCTGGGGCCAGCCACCATCTCGCGCAAGATGTCCTTCGATCCGGGCTTCAGCCTCAAGGCCCTGGGCCGGGGCTTCGAGTGCAACACCACCGCCGTCCTCCACCTGTGCTGGGTCTTCACGCTCAGCGGGCTCAAGGAGCTCGAATGGTGGCGCTGGCCCCTGGCCGCTCTTGTCGGCGCGCTCCTGGCCCGGTGGATGAGCAGGGCGTACCCGGACGAACCCGGGCCTGTGGGCAGCCGCTCCTGGCTCGTCGCCAGCGGCGTCCTGTTCGTCGGAGCGTACGCGCCTTATGCGCTCTCCGCCGACCGGTACATCCCGCACATCTTCGACCCGCAGAACAGGCTCAATGTCCCGCCTTCGTTGGCCGCTGTCATGGCCCTGGGCTTTGGTCTGACGGCGCTCCCGGGCCGGGCCAGGACCTGGGTCCTGGCAGGGCTCGTCGCGGTCTTCACGGTCGTCAACTGGGAGAACGCCCGTCAGTGGAAGGAGGCGTATCGGCTGCAGGTCTCGGTCCTGACCGGCCTCAAGAGAAACGTTGATGCCCTTCCGCCGGGTCCGGCAGCCATCTTCTTGGAAGGCGCCCCTGCGGAGTATAAGACCGTGCCTGTGTTCAACGAGACCTTCACTTTCGACTCCGCCCTGAGGCTGTTCACGGGAAGGCGCGACCTCAAGGGGAGCATCATGGTCGGAGGCCGGGCCGAGCGGTCCTACCCGGAGATCAAGGCGCGATACCGATACCGGCATCCCGAGGGCGTTTTTACTGCCGAGCCTTGACCGCGTCACTGCCCGCGCCCGCTGTTGCTGGTGCGGGCGTGCCGCTTCCGTTCGGAATGGGGAGCGGCCCTGGCTTGGCGCCCGGCGTGACCCGGAAGATAAGCATGCCGTCCTTGTCGTAGACCACCGGGTACCTGGAGTAGAAATACTTGTGGAAGAAGTTCCCCGGGTCCAGATATTCCTGGTTCTTGTCCGTCATGTAGAACTTGGCGCCGCGCTGGATCCTGTCCTCCACCTCGTTGATGCGGCCCTCGCCGGCCATGGACACGGACCAGGCCCAGCCGCGTCGGTTCAGGAAATACAGGTAGACCGAAGGTCCCCAGCTGTTGCAGAAGAAAAGGTCTTCGCGGCCGCTCACGCTGTCAGCTGCCTGTTCCGCGGCGGCCAGGAAGGGAAAGTCCAGTTTGTACCAGTGCTTGATCCTGAAGGCCGCGTGCAGGGGGACCGACAGGACCAGAAGGCAGATGCCGGCCCGCGCCCAGGCCTTGGCCGTCCCGGTCAGCATCTCGGTCTTGAGCCTGAGGAACGCTAGGCCCAGGCCCATGAACGCCGCGTTGACAGGCGCGAAGGGCAGCGAGGTGTACTCGTGCTGGAAGGTGTAGTAGCCGCCCAAGGCCAGGTGCACGGCTACGGCCAGCCACCACAGGGGCAGGAGCAGGCCGGAGCCTGAGCGGCACCATTCTCGGGCGCCCAGGGCCATGAGCGCGAGCCCGCCGTAGGTGGCGGCGAGCTCCGGGAAGCGCGACAGGAACTGGCGCTTGAGGTAGAGGGGCATCCCCTGGTAGTCCAGCAAGGCCAGGAAGTCCCTGCTGCTCGTGGGCACCACGTAGGCGCCTGTGCTCGCGTGCTTGTACCAGGCCCAGACAAGGCCGCACGCCAGGCCAGCTGCGCCGAAACCCCTCCAGTCCCAAAGGGCCTTGCGGCCGAGCCTCTCCCAGCTCAGGACCAGGAGCACGCCCAGGATGTAGGCGTACGGGAGCTTGGAGCCCACGGCGACCACGGTCCAGGCGGCCGCGGCCAGCCAGTGCCCCCAGGGCCTGCCCTCATCGAGCGAGCGGTCCCAGTGGAAGAGGGCTCCGATCGTGGCCAGGAGGGCTAGGGCCTCGGGCTGGACCGAGCGGCCGAAGTAGACTTCCAGGGGGATGAACGAGAACAAGACCCCTGAATAGAACGCCGGCTCGAACCCCAGTCTCCGTTCGAGGAAGCGGAACAGGTAGACCGCGGTCAGGGCCGAGAACGCCGCGGCCAGGACCCTGCCCCAGATCTCCCCCAGGCCGGCCAGGGACCAGAAAAGGCCCACGAGCCACATATAGAGGGGGAACTCCGTGGCGGCGCAGCCCTGGTCGTCTCCCTCCCAGTCGATCTGCGGGCAGGAGAACCGCAGGCCGTTCTCGTGGTAGTTCCTGGCGATGGAGATGGTGTTGCTCTGTCGGTGGGAGTGGAAATCCCGTGTCGGGGCCGTGATGCCCTTGAGGTGGACGAGGCACGACGCAAGCAAGATGGCCGCAAGGGCCAGCCGGCGGGGCGGGAGGGTCTCCATGGGAGCCGGCATTATACCAAGTCGTGTATAATAGGTTCCCCGACCATGAAGAATCTCGTGTTCATCGCCGCCCACCTCGGCTACCCCATGGAGAAAACACCCTTGGGCGGAGGCGCCATGGTCGGGCTTCAGCTGGTCAGGCACTGGCCGCAAGATGGGAGCTTCAAGCTCGTGGTCCTTGGCTCCGGCCCCGAGGCCCCTGTGGGGGGCGTGGAATACGTCCAGCTCCCGGCGCCCGGGCCCCAGGCCGCGCCCATCAAGCTTTCGGAGATGGAATACGCGGCCTTCAGCCGGGACTTCGAGAGGAGCGCCACGGAGTGGCTCCTTTCCCAGAAGGACCGCCTGCCCCCGGACCGGACCTGCGTCATGGTCAACGACGTGGCCGAGGGCCCGGATGTGGAGCGCATCAAGACTGCGGGCTACCCGCTGGCGTCCCTCTGGCATGTGGACGTGGTGGACTACTTCAACAAGCTCTACCTGCGCAGCATCGTCCGGCCCGAGCGGCTCACCATGCTCTACGAGCGCTCGCGCAGGCTCGGGATGCGCTGGGTCATCCCGGACATGCTCCAGATCGTGTTCGAGAAGCAGCGCAACACCGTGCACTTCTCCGACCTCATGATCATGCCCTCGAGCACCATGGCCGCGACCGTGGCCCGGTGCTACGGCTACCTTGGCAAAGACGAGGACGAGGTCAGGTCCCGCATCGCGGTCATACCTTGGGGCATGTGGGAGCACGGGGTGCCGGAGTCGGCCTCGGATGAGGCTGCGGCAGCCTTGAGGAAGCACTACCAGGTCAAGCCCGAGACCGCGGTGCTCATGACCTTGAGCCGCATCGCGCCGGAGAAAGGCCTGCACCACCTCCTGAGGGCGCTCAAGGTGCTCGAGGACGACGGCCGCATCGCGGGCAGGGACGTCTGCCTCATCATGGCCGGCGAGCCCGCCTTCATGCAGGGCGCGGCCTATATGCGCCAGGTCCAGGCCGACGCCGCGGCCCTGAGGTCCGTGCGTGTCTTTTTCCCAGGGTATCTGGCGGCGCCCGAGAAGGCCGCCTTCTTCAAGATCGCGGACATCTTCGTCTCCCCGTCCGTGCACGAGAGCTACGGCTTGAACGTGGTCGAGGCCATGCAGGCCGGCATGGCCATCCTGGCCAGCGACCACTATGGCGTGCGCGACGTGGTGGACCCCTCGTTCGGCCGGGTCGTGCACTACCCCTCCCCGGCCAAGGCCCCGGAGCGGCTGGCCGGGGCGCTCATGGAGCTTCTCGAAGACCCGGAGCGCCTCCGCGAGATGGGACGCCAGGCCGCGGAAGCGGCCTCGCGCATGCCCTTCAAGGACGCGGCGGTCAAAGTCCTCGAGGCCGGCTTAGCCCTCGTCCGGGGGGGCTGATGGCGTTCTCGGTCCCCAAGGCGCTCAAAGCCGGAGCCTTGAGGCTCCGCTGTCTCGAGGCCCAGGATACACCCGCGCTCTTCGAAGCCGTCGCGTGCTCGCGGCCAGAGCTTCGGCGCCGCCTGCGATGGGTGGATTCCGTCCAGACCCCGGAGGATTGCGCTGGTTTCATCGCCCGGAGCCGGCCCGCGCCTGAGATGACTGAGTTCGTGGTCGGCGTGTTCGAGGGGAAAGGACGGCTCGCCGGGGTCGCCGCGCTCCAGAACCCGGCCGAGGACGGGGCGGTGGCCGAGTTCTCGGTCTGGATCCGGGCTGACAAGCGGCGGCGCGGCAAGGCCTTTGCCGCTGGCAAGGCCTTCATCACCCATTTCTTCAGGAAGGCGGGAGTGCGCCGGCTCTACGTCAGGCTCGAACCCGCCAACCCCGAGGCCCGGGGCCTTGTGCGCAAGCTCGGCTTCAAGTACGAGGGCCGCCTGAGGCGCGAGAAGCGCTTGAACGGGCGGTGGGTGGACCAAGAATGCTGGGGATTGCTGCGTGAAGAGTGGCGGGGGTAGCCTGCCGGGAGGATCGGTGATGCGGACCGTGGTTTTCGCGCTCCTTTGGCCGCTGCTCTGCGCAGCTGCTCCGCTCGCTGGCGCAGCCTCTCCCAGGGATCAGGTCCTCGGCAGGCTCGCAGAGGCCGAAGCAGTCTCCAAGCTGCCCAGGGCCGACCGGGAGAGGCTCGCCAAGGAGCGGGGCGCCAGCCTCGCCGAGGTCGACCTCGACCTTCAGCGCAAATCCGTGCGTCTTTGCGAGGAGGCGGCGGCCCTGGCTCGCAAGACAGGCGACCGCGGGCTCCTGGGCCGGGCCTTGGAGAAGCTGGGCCTGCGCACCTACTGGGACGCGACCCAGCCGGCCAAGGCTGCGGCTCTGGCCGAAGAGGCGCTGGACTCCTATCGCGTGGCCAAGGACACGGAAGGCGCCCAGCGGGTGCTGATGAGCCTTCCGAAGATCCTGATGATCACCAGGGATTTCCGCAAGGCCGTCCGATACGGCGAGGAGGCCTACGCCAGCGACGCGGCGGCCGCGAAGGAGGGCGCCAGGACGGCCCTCCACCTCGACCTCGGGAACGCCTATCTCGGCCAGGGCGACCTGCCCAAGGCCCAGGAGCACTTCGAGCGTCTGCTGGCGGACCTCAGGGAGCGCGGCTGGTGGAAGGGGTCCATTCCGGACATCCTCAAGCAGCTCGCCGACATCCGTCTTCGGTCGGGGGACCTGCGCGGTGCCGCCGGCTTCCTGGAGCAGGTCCGTTACGACACGGACGGCAAGAATGAGAAGGCCAGGATCCAGAGCCGCTACAACCAGGGCCTTGTCGACAGCAGGTTGGGGGAGCTCTACCTCGACCTCCGGGATTACCGCAAGGCCCTGGAATACGCGGAAAAGTTCGACAAGTACACGAAGCCCTTGAAGCTGGCCCGCGTCTATTCCCGCCTTGGCGAATACGGGAAGGCCGTCGCCTCGGTGACGGAGTTCGACTCCTGGATACGGGACCAGTTCAAGCTCTTCGGCGAAGCCAAGGCCAAGGAGATGTTCGACGCCAAGTATCTGGTCGAGAACTCCCTGAGCCTCGGCCAGCTCTTCGCCGAGCTCGGCGACTACCAGAAGGCCGCCGCCTACCATGAGGAGGCTGTCCGCTTCGCCCGGGGGAGCCAATGGGCCGGAGAGGGCATGACCAAGGCGTACCGCGGCCTCGGGAGCATCCATTACGAGGCCGGCGCTTTCGACAAGGCGCGCGAGTTCCTCGGGAAGGCGCTCAAGGCCGAGGGACTGCTGGGACTGCCGACGAGGGAGACCGAGCTGCGCATCGCCGACGCCATGCTCGCCCAGGGCCGGCTTCCTGCCGCTGAAGCGGCCTACAGGAAGTTCGACGATTCCCTCGGCCTGGGCAGGCTCCTGCTGGAGAAGAGGGACTTCGCCGCGGCACGCGCGGCCTTCGAGCGGGCCCTTCGGTCCGCGGAGGGCACGCGCGAGGCCCGTGCCCTCTTCGCCGCGAACGTGGGCCTGGGCCACGCTGTAGCGGGCCTCAAGGACTTCCCTGCGGCCGCGGCGAGCTATCGCAAAGCGCTCGAGCTCAGCGAGACCCAGCGCGAGGGCCTTGGTCCAGCGGAGCGGGCGCTCTTCTTCTCCGCCAAGGTCTCGGGATTCGGCCGGACCGAGCCATACGAGGGCCTGGCGCGCTGTCTCGCGGCGCAGGGAGACGCAGCCGGGGCCTTCTACTGGTCGGAGAGCCTCAAGGGGAGACTGCTGGCCGAGGCCATCGCCCAGGCAGGGAAGGGCTCCGGCTTCTCCCTTCCCGCCGAGCTGGCGGCGCAGCAGGAGTCCCTGGAGTCGAGGATCCGCGGCCTGCGCACCGAGATGGAGGCGCTTTTCCGCGGCGGCCAGATGGAGCTCCATGGCCTGCGCGAGTCCGAGCTCAGGGAGGCGAAGGGGGAACTTGATCGGTTCGTCTCCGGCCTGCGGAAGACCCACCCCGAGTACGCCGCCATCCGCTACCCCGCGCCGCTGCGGCCCGGGGAGGTCAAGCTCTCGAACCGCGAGGTCCTGCTCGCCTTTGAGATGACGGACGACAAGTCCTTCCTGTTCGTCCTGGAGGGCGCCAGCATGACCTTGCGGGCGCGGGAGCTCCCCCTGCCGGGCCGGGAGGTCGAGCGCCTGGTGCTCCGCTACCGGGACTCCTTCGAGGGTGTGGCTTCAGCGGCAGACCTCCTGCGGTTCAAGGCCAAGGAAGGGCAGCGGCTCCATGAGATCCTCTTTGGAGACGTCCTTAAGAGCCTTCCCCGGGACGCCTCGGTCATCATCGTCCCGGACGAGACGCTCGGCCTGCTCCCCTTCGAGTCGCTCCCCGTCACCCTGCCGGAGGTGGAGAAGGCGGGCGACGGCGAGCATGGACCCTTCCCGATCGGGATCAGCTACGTCGGCGACCTCTTCCCGGTGAGCTACGCCCAATCGGCCGCGTCGTTGACCTTCCTGCGCTCTTTGGCCAAGGCCGTTCCGGCCGGCTCCGGGGCTCTGGCCGTGGTCGATCCGGTGTTCTCTCTTGCGGATGCCAGGGCCGCGTCCGCGCCGAAGGCCGAAAATGAGCCGATGCGCTTGATGGGAGTCATACGCGGTTGGGAGCGCATGGGCGCGGCCGGCACGCGTCAACGGGGTGCTGCTCGTCCTGCGGGGTCAGCGCCGGAACCGGCAGGGGAGGAAGTCTTCCCGCGTCTTGCCAAGACAGCGGAGATCGGCGCGGAGTTCCGCAGGCTCTTCGGCGGCGCAGCCACCGTGCTCGAGGGTGCTGAGGCGGCCGAGGACCGCGTCGCGTCCTTCCCGTTCTCGGACCAGAGGTACGTCGTCTTCGGCACGCACGGCATCCTCGACAACGACATCCCCTACATCAGGGAACCTGCCCTCGTGCTCGCCCAGGCCGGGAACCCGGCCGGCAAGGACGGGTTCCTGACCATGTCCGAGGTGATGGGGCTCAAGATCCCCGCGGAGGTCGTGGCCCTGACCGCCTGCCGCACGGGCGTGGGGCGCAGGCTCAGCGGCGAGGGCGTGCTCGGCATGGGGCGGGCCTTCCAGCATGCGGGCGCGGCCAATGTGCTGATGAGCCTGTGGTCCGTGGAGGAGGGCGCCACCGTGGCCCTGACAGGCGCCTTCTTCAGGCACGTGAAAGACGGGAAGCCCTCCGGCGAGGCCCTGCGCCTTGCTCGCGCCGACATCCGGCGCCAGGGCTACGAGCATCCGTTCTATTGGTCGGCCTTCGTTCTGGTGAGCAGGTGACCATAAGGAGCGTTCCATCATGACCCGACTCTCCCCCGTCCCCATCCTGGTCCTGGGCTTGGCTGCGCTGGCGGGCTGCGGAAAGACCGAGCCCAAGGCAGGCCCCGCGGCCGCGCCGCCTTCCTCCTCGGCCGCTGGAGCGGCCCAGGCAGCCTCTTCGACGGGGCAGGCCGCTCCTCCTTTCGCCCCTGTCCAGCCGGAGGCCCAGGCCGGGAAGGTCCCTTCAGGAGGCGTGGAGGCGGGCCGCAAGGTCGCGGCCGCGGCTGAGCCCGCCATGAAGGAGATCATCGACATCGACGACCCCAAGGTGTCCGCCGGGGGCAAGCCCGCGATCGTGTACTATTATCTCAACCGGACCCCGCCGGACAGGTTCTTCATGGCTGACATGGAGAGCATCGCGGCCGAATACAGGGGCCGCGTCCTGTTCTTCAGGATCAATGTCACGGCAGCGGAGTCAGCAGGCAAGCGGCCCAAAGAGGTCTCCGCGGTCCCCATGCTCGCCCTCATCAGGGGCAAGGAACGCTCGTGGAAGAAGGGCGCTCCTGGAGACAACGCCAAGGGCGAGCTCCGGTTCCTCATCGAGGATTGGCTGTCTCAATGACCCTGAGTTCCCTTCAGCCTCGCGAATTGGGTATGCTTCAGTGAATTTTTCATCGGACTAGGGAGGAGCGTGAATGGCGAATCGTGAAGCGGTGGCGGTGGCGGCGGTGCGTTCTCCGGTGGGACGGCTCGGCGGGGCCCTGGCCATGGTGCGGCCGGACGACCTGGCGGCCGCGGTCATCTCCGCGCTCTTGAAAAAGGCGCCGGGACTGGACCCGGCTTCCGTCGCGGACGTCTACTTCGGCTGCGCCAACGGCGCTGGTGAGGACAACCGCAATGTGGCGCGCATGGCTCTGCTCCTGGCGGGTCTGCCCCAGTCCGTGCCCGGGTGCACGGTCAACCGGCTCTGCGCTTCGGGCCTTGAGGCTGTCAATGCCGCGGCCCGCGCCATCCTGGCCGGGGAAGGGGACGTCTATGTCGCGGGAGGGGTCGAGAGCATGAGCCGCGCGCCCTGGTCCCTGCCCAAGTCCGAGACGGCGTTTCCCTTCGGCAACCTCACGGCCTACGACACGGCCTTGGGCTGGCGGTATCCCAACCCGAAGCTGTCCAAGCTCTTCCCTCTGCTGAGCATGGGCGAGACTGCCGAGAACCTGGCGCAGAAGCATGGCATCCTCCGGGAGGAACAGGACGCTTTCGCCCTGGAGAGCCACCAGAAGGCCGCGGCCAGCCGCGAGAAGTTCAGGGAGGAGATCGTGCCGATCCCGACGCCCTCCAAGGAGGGCGGGCATGAGGTGACGGCCGATGAGACCATCCGGGAGGACTCGACCCTGGAGCGCCTGGCCAAGCTCAAGCCTGCCTTCCGCAAGGACGGGGGCACGGTGACTGCCGGGAACAGCTCGACCTTGAACGACGGGGCGTCCGCGGTCCTCATGATGGAGGCCTCGGCCGCGCAGAAGGCGGGCTTGAAGCCCCTGGCCCGCTGGGCCGGGTCCGCGTCAGCCGGCGTGGACCCCAGCCAGATGGGTATCGGGCCGGTGCCGGCCGTGCAGAAGCTCCTCAAGAGGCTGGGAGTGGACCTCAAGGACGTGGACCTGGTGGAGATCAACGAGGCGTTCGCGGCCCAGACCCTGGCCTGCGTCAGGGAACTGGGGCTCGACCGCGCCAAGCTCAACGTCAACGGCGGGGCCATCGCGCTGGGACACCCGCTCGGCTCGAGCGGCGCGCGCATCACGGTCACGCTCCTGCACGAGATGGGCAGGCGCGGGGCCAAGAAGGGCTTAGCCAGCCTCTGCGTTGGCGTGGGCCAGGGATTGGCCACCCTCTGGGCAGAATAAAACGGGTGTCACACCTGAACTTTCGGAACTTATTCCAGGAATAAGTTCCGAAAGTTCAGGTGTGACACCCTGATTAATCGTGGCGGCGGTCGATCACGTAGGCGCTGCCCTCGCGCGCTTTGGCGTGCTTCTTGAGCTCGGCGCCGTACTGGGAGATCTGCGCGTAGGAGGTCAGCTTCTTGCCGCTGTTGTGGCAGATCCCGATGGCGATGGAGAGTAGGGGATACTCCTTGGTCATCCCGCGCCGGTCGGTCGAGACGATGCGGCGCTTCTCGCGGTCGGTCTCGTTGTAGAACGAGAGCGACATCGCGTCGAACTCCCGGATGATGCGCTGGGCCAGGGGCTCCATCTGTTCGGGCGTGGCGATGACGATGAAGTCGTCGCCGCCGATGTGTCCCACGAAGCATGGCGGCACGGCCTCGGTCGCGACCTTGATCAGCAGGCGGCTGGTGGCCTTGATGACATGGTCGCCGGAGTCGTAGCCGTAGGCGTCGTTATAGGCCTTGAACTGATTGATGTCCACGTAGAGGACGGCCAGGGGCCGCTCCGAGGCCACGGCTTCCTCGATGTGGCGCTCGATGGAGACGTTGCCCGGCAGGTGGGAAAGGGGGTTGGCGTCGAGGCCCTGCCGGGTGCGGCGGATGATCATCTTGACGCGGGCGAGGAGCTCGCTCATGTCCGTCAGGGGCTTGGAGATGAAGTCGTCGGCGCCTAGGTTCAGGCCCTCCACCTTGGTCGGGCCGCCGCTCTGGGCCGACAGGATGATGATGGGCAGGTGCTCGAGCAGGGGGTCCTTGCGGAGCGCGGTGCAGACCTCGAAGCCCGTCATGATGGGCATGTTGAGGTCGAGCACCGCGAGGTCGGGAGGGTTGGAGCGGATGGCGTCGAGGGCCTCCTTGCCGTTGCAGACGGCCTCCACCGAGAATCCCTGTTCGGCCAGGGCTGTCGCGAGCAGGGACAGGAGGTCCGGCTCGTCGTCGGCCACGACGATGCGCGTCTTCTGCTGGCCGGAGGCCTCTGTCATGGAGGGTGAAGATACCTCATTGGGCGGGACATGTCCAGTATCCTTGCGGCCGGAGGAAGCGGTTTGCTAAGATGGCGTGCTTCCGCAAAATGGCGTTTTTTGCCTTTGCGGAACAAGCGCTTTTGGACAAGCCTCCGGATCGCGTCAAGCCGCCCGCGCGGCCTTTCGGCCGCATGCACGGGCTGCACTACGGGCTGCAGTTCGGCCTCACGGCCATCGTGGGGCTGGCCGTCGGACACTGGCTCGACGGCAGGGTTCTGCCCGCGCCCGTGGGCACGCTGGGCGGGCTGTTCGGAGGAGCGGTGGTCGGCATGGTCGTTCTCGTGAGGGAACTGAAGAAATGAGGGCCTTGATGCTCGCGTCCGCGGTGGCGGCCGCCAATGTCCTGCTCGGCCGCTGGCTGGGGCTGGGAGCGTTCGTCAAGCCCAGCCTCGCCGAAGGCGCTGCCCAGGGCTTGGGCTTCCTCGTCCGGGCCGGGGTCCTCTTCGGCACGGCGCATCTACTCTGGCTCGCCGGCCGCGACCCCCGCGAGGTCGCGGGCTACATCCTTGTGGCAGGGATCCTGCAACTCGTCGGCCAGCTCTGGCTCGGAGAAGCTCCCCTGCGCCGGCGCTCCGGACGGGAGACGGCGGCATGACTGAGGGGGGGCACGGCGGGGCCCTGGACTTCTCCGAGATCCTGGCCCATCACCTGACGGACCACCGGATCTTCTCCATCAGCGACCGCTTCGGGTTCACCAAGCACGCGATGATGATCCTCGTCGCGGCCGTCCTGGCGGCCGCGGTGGTCATCGCCGCGGCCCGCGCCACGGGCCGCCTGCGGACCGCGGTGGAGGCCCTCATCCTCTTCATCCGCAAGGACATCGTGGCGCCCGCCATGGGCGACGACGCGGACCGCTACCTTCCCTACCTGCTGACGCTCTTCGTCTTCATCCTGATGATGAACCTGCTGGGCCTCATCCCGGGCGGCTCCTCTCCGACGGGCAACCTCTCCGTGACCGCGACTCTGAGCCTGACCACCTTCATCCTCATCCACGCCGCCGGGATGTTCCGGCACGGCCCCGTCAAGCACCTTAAGAACTTCGTTCCGCACGGGGTGCCCTGGGCGGTGTGGCCCCTGGTCTGGTGCATCGAGGCCATGGGTTTCCTGACCAAGGGCATCGCGCTCTGCATCCGTCTCTTCGCGAACATGACCGCCGGGCACATGGTCATCCTGCTCTTCCTGGGCCTCATCCTGCTCGCCGGGCAGACGCACCTGGCCGCGGGCGCGCTGGTGGCCCCCGTCACCGTGGCTCTGGCCGTGGGTCTCTACGCGCTCGAGCTCATTGTCGCTTTGATTCAGGCGTACGTCTTCACGATGTTGACCGCCATCTTCGTGGGCGGGGCTTTGCATCCGGAACATTGAGAGAGGAGGAATCATGGGAGAACATCTGTATCTGGGACTCGGGTACATCGGGGCGGGCCTTGGCGCGGGCCTGTCCGTGATCGGAGCATCCCTGGGGATCGGCAAGGTGGTTGCCGCGGCCGTGGAGGGCATCGCCCGCCAGCCCGAGGCGGACGAGAAGATCAGGAACAACATGCAGCTCTTCATCTTCCTGATCGAGGGACTCGGCATCATCGGCCTGGGCGCGGCGTACGTCATCGCCCTCAACCTCGGCCTGAAGGTCCTGCCCCACTGACCTAGATGGACAAGCTGTTCAGCGTCGATTTCGGGCTGATGGCCTGGACGGTGACCACCTTCCTGCTGCTGGTGGCCATCCTTGGGAAATACGGCTGGGGGCCGCTCATCGCGGCGCTCGATGAGCGCGACGCGCGGGTGAAGGCCGACGCCGACGCCGCCCGGGAGGCCCGGGAGGCGGCGGAGAGGGTCAAGGCCGAGTTCGACGCGCAGCTTTCGCGCGCGGGCGCCCAGGGCCGGGAGCTCCTGGCACAGGCGGCCAAGGACGCCGAGGCCGCGGCCGCCAGGATCCGGGCCGAGGCCCAGGCCCAGGCGCAGAAGGCCAAGGAGGCGGCCCTGACGGAGCTGGCCGAGGAGAAGAGGCGGCTCATTGGCGAGCTCCGCGGCGAGGTGGCCGAGCTCTCGGTGCTGGCGGCGGAGAAGCTGCTGCGCCGCTCGGTCGATCCCGGGGTGGAGAAGGCGGTTCTGGACTCCTTCCTTGCGGACATGGACAAGAGGAAGTCCTGATGCGCTCCTCCGACCAGATCCTGGCTTCCCGGTACGCGCGGGCGCTCTTCGAGGCGGCATCCGCCTCGAAGACGGCCGACGCCGTCATGGGAGAGCTTGAGCTGGCGCGGGAGGTGGCGGAGCATCCGGACGGAGCCGCGGCGTTCAGGACGCCGAGGCTCGGGACGGCGCAGAAGAAGAAGCTCTTTCGGGACATCCTCGGGGGGCGGGCCTTGGCCCTGACCCTGCGCTTCACGGACCTGCTCCTGGAAAGGAAGCGGCTCGACCTCATCGGGTCCGCCGCGAAGGCGTACGCGGCGCTCCTATCCCGAGGGCGCGGGGTCGCCCGCGCCGCGATGGCTGCCGCGCGCCGGCCGTCCGAGGAGGACCTGGCGTGTGTCCGTAGGCGCTTGGAGGCGTTTGTCGGGCTCAAGGTGGAGCTGGCGGTGCGCGAGGACCCTGCCCTGCTCGCCGGGGCCGTCGTGCGGCTGGGCGACTGGGTGCTGGACTCGAGCCTTCGAGGCGAGCTTGATAGGCTGAAGAGGAGAATTTCATAGATGGCGATCAGGCCTGAAGAGATCACGGGAGTCATCCGCAAGCAGCTCGAGGGCTTCTCGGGCGGAATGGAGCTTCGCGAGGAGGGGACCGTCCTCCAGGTCGGCGACGGCATCGCGCGCGTGTTCGGCCTCGAGCGGGCCATGGCGGGCGAGCTCCTCGAGTTCCCCAAGGGCGTCATGGGCATGGTCCTCAACCTGGAGAAGGAGAACGTCGGGTGCGTGCTGCTGGGCCCCGACCGGCTCATCCAGGAGGGCGATCCGGTCAAGCGCACCGGGCGGGTCATGGAGGTCCCGGTCGGGGAGGCCATGATCGGCCGCGTGGTCGACCCGCTGGGCCGGCCCATCGACGGCAAGGGCCCCATCGTGGCCTCGGGCTCCCGGCCCATCGAGGTCGTGGCCCCCGGCGTGGTGGAGCGCGATCCCGTCAATGTGCCCCTGCAGACGGGCCTCAAGGCCATCGACTCCATGATCCCCATCGGCCGCGGCCAGCGCGAGCTCATCATCGGCGACCGCCAGACCGGCAAGACGGCCATCGCCATCGACACCATCATCAACCAGAAGGACGCTCCCAATCGGCCGATCTGCATCTACGTGGCCATCGGCCAGAAGCAGTCCACGGTGGCCAAGGTCGCCAAGATCCTGGAGGATTTCGGCGCTCTGTCCTACTCCATCATCGTCTCGGCCACGGCCTCCGATCCGGCGCCCCTCCTCTATATGGCTCCCTACGCGGGGTGCTCTATCGGCGAGGAGTTCCTGTGGAAGGGCAAGGACGTGCTGGTCATCTACGACGACCTCTCCAAGCACGCGCAGGCCTATCGGCAGCTCTCGCTTCTCCTGCGCCGGCCGCCGGGACGCGAGGCCTATCCCGGCGACGTGTTCTACCTCCATTCCCGCCTGCTCGAGCGCGCGTGCAAGCTGAGCTCGAAGAACGGCGGGGGGTCGCTCACGGCACTGCCCGTCATCGAGACGCAGGCCGGCGACGTGTCCGCCTACATTCCCACGAACGTGATCTCCATCACGGACGGCCAGATCTACCTGGAGTCCGGGCTCTTCTACTCGGGCGTCCGGCCCGCGGTCAACATCGGCATCTCGGTCTCGCGCGTGGGCGGCGCGGCCCAGACCAAGGCCATGAAGCAGGTGGCGGGCCGTCTGCGGCTCGACCTCGCGCAGTACAACGAGCTCGCGGCCTTCGCCCAGTTCGGCTCGGACATGGACAAGGCCTCGCAGTCCCAGCTGGCCCGCGGGGAGAGGATGGTCGAACTCCTCAAGCAGGACCAGTACCTGCCCCTGCCGCTGGAGGACCAGGTGGTCTCCATCTACGCGGGGGTCAACGGGGTCCTCGACGACCTGCCGGTCGCCGAGGTCCGGCGCTTCGACGCGGAGCTCCGCGCCTGGCTGCGGGCCAAGCACCCGGACCTCCTCAAGGCGATCGCGGAGGGGAAGGTCCTCACCGACGACCTCGGCGCGAGGCTGGGCTCGGCCGCGGCCGAGTTCAAGGCCGGGTTCGCGGGCGGGCTCAAGAAGGAGGCCGCGTCATGATGCGGGTCTTGGCCGTCGCTCTGGTCCTGGCCGCGGCGCCGGCGGTCCGGGCGCAGGATCCTTCCGGCGGCGGGGTGCTCAACCTCAGCTGCATGGAGGCCCTCAAGGCCGTGGACGTGGTCTGGCTCACCGGCGTCTTCTCGTTCGTGCCCGAGTCCGACAGCGCGCTCGCCTTCGCGGACATGATGGCGCGGCACAAGGCCATGCGGCGCAAGTACGTGGCCAAGCTCATGAAGGACCATGCCCAGGCCGACGGCATCGCGACCTGGGACCACGCAGTGGTCCTGCACATCCTGGGCATCCACGCCTCTCCTCTGGCCGCGATGCTCGAAAAGCTCGACCCCACGACCCGGGACCGCCTCAACACGCTGGGCCTGGCGCCGACCCTGACCCTGGCCGAGTTGAACGCACGGAGGAAGCGATGAGGATCCTGGTCACCGGAGCGGCGGGCTTCATCGGGTCGAACATCGCGGCGGCGCTGGCCAAGGCGGGCCATGCCGTGGTGGGACTCGACGACTTCTCCGTCGGGAATTTCGAGAATCTGGCGGGGTTTTCCGGCGACATGGTCGCCGCGGACGTCAGCCGGCCCGAGGACTGGGGCCGCCGCGCGGGCCCGGTGGAGGCCGTCTTCCACGAGGCCGCGATCACGGACACGACCGTGTCCGACCAGATGAGGATGATGCGGGTCAACGTCGAGGCCTTCCGCGATCTTCTCGAGTGGGCCGCACAGAGCCGGGTCAAGACCGTGGTCTACGCCACGAGCGCCGCGACCTACGGCGACGGCCCGACCCCCATGAGGGAGGATGCCCAGCCCAAGCCCCTCAACATATACGCCTATTCGAAGGTCGTCATGGAGGCCGTGGCCGCGGGGGCTCAGAAGAGGCACCCGGAAATGCGGATCGTCGGCCTGCGCTACTTCAACGTTTACGGGCCGCGGGAGCGGTTCAAGGGCGCCGCGGCGAGCATGACCTGGCAGTTGGCCCAGCAGATGCTCGCGGGCAAGAACCCCCGCGTCTTCGAATCCGGCGAGCAGAGCCGCGACTTCATCTACGTCAAGGACGTGGTGGCCGCCAACCTCAAGGCGCTCGAGTCCGCGCCCAGCGGGGTCTACAACGCGTGCACAGGCCGCAGGACCACGTTCAACGAGATCATCGCCGCGCTCAATTCCGTCCTCGGGACGGCATTGAAGACGGAGTATTTCAAGAACCCCTACTCGTTCTATCAGAACGAGACCCTGGGCGACCCCTCCGCCGCCGAAAAAGCCTTCGGCTTCAAGGCGGCGTTCTCGTCGAGCGCCGGGATCGGGGACTACATGAAGGAGGTCGGGCTCGCGAAGCGGGCGTGATCCCATGGCCTCCTTGATGGACATCCGCCGCAAGATCAAGTCGGTGAAGGCCACCGAGCAGATCACCCGGGCCATGAAGATGGTGGCCGCGGCGCGCATGCGCCGGTCGCAGGCGACCATCCTGGCGGCGCGGCCATTCGCGGTCAAGATGGAGGAGCTGGCCCGCACCCTCGCCGACCTCCAGGAGGATGCCGCGCTGGCGGCGGGGCCGGAGGCCGTCGCGCACCCCTTTCTCGACCACGGACGGCCGGCGGGCCGGTACGGCCTGGCGCTCGTGACCGGGGACAAGGGCCTGTGCGGGGCCTTCAACACGAACCTCGTGCGCCAGACCCTGGGCTGGCTCCGGGAGCGCGCCGGGTCCGAGGTCTATGTGGCTGTGGTGGGCCGCAAGGGGCGGGATTTCCTGCGCCGCGTCAAGAGCCCGGGGCTCTCGATCCTCGGCGAGCTGACCGGCATCTTCCCGCGCGTGAGCTATGCCCACGCCGAGCTCCTCGGCAAGGTCCTCATGGACGCCTACCTCGAGAAGAAGCTGGCGGGCGTGACCGTGATCTACAACGAATTCAAGAGCGTGGCGCAGCAGAAGGTCGTGTGCCGCCCCCTGCTGCCGATTCCGCCGCTCGAGCCGGGCCCCTCATGCTGCTTCAGGGATTTCTCCTACGAGCCGGACCGGGGGGAGCTGCTGGCCGCGCTCCTGCCGCGCTACGTCAAGGCGCAGGTCTACCGGATCCTGCTGGAGTCTCAGGCCGCGGAGCTCGCGGCCAGGATGAACGCCATGGACTCGGCGTCGAAGAACGCCAAGGAGCTCCGGGAGGCCCTGAACCTGGACCTCAACCGCAGGAGGCAGGCGGGCATCACCAATGAGATCGCCGAGCTCGTCGGCGGGGCGGAGGCGCTGGTTTCGTAGCGGGAGACGTCGCGTCCCTTCCCGGGAGCAAAGGGGGAGGGACAGGGAAGGAGTTGATGATGAAGGAGAAACGCAAGCACCCCCGGTTCCCCATGGGGATCACGATGGACATCCGCGCCCACGGGGAGGTCGTCGGTTCCTGCAAGGGCAGCATCACGGACCTCTCGATGGGAGGCATGGCCCTCAAGACCAACGCGGCCCTCGAGGAAGGCATGACGATCTACCTCAAGGTGAACATCCCGCTCGAGATCCGCGGCGAGGTGAGGCACTCCAAGGGCTCTCTGACCGGCGGGCTGCACCGCTACGGCGTGCGGTTCCACAAGATCGGCTTCACGGACCCCGAGGCGAACAAGCCGGAGCATTTCATCGCGGCGAAGTTCCAGAAAGCGTCATGAGCGTGGGAAAGGTCGTCCAGGTGATGGGGGCCGTCATCGACGTCGAGTTCCCCTCCGGCCAGCTCCCGGAGATCTACAACGCCGTCCGCGTGCGGGCCTCCGCCCAGAGCGGAGGCGCGGACCTCGTCTGCGAGGTCGCGTCCCATCTCGGCGACAACGCCGTCCGGGCCATCGCCATGGGGCCCACGGAGGGTCTCACGCGCGGCATGGAGGTTTCGGACACGGGCGCGCCCATCACGGTCCCCGTGGGGCGCGGGTGCCTCGGCCGGCTCATGGACGTGCTCGGCGAGCCCAAGGACTACCGCGGTCCCATCGAAGCCAAGGAGCGCCTCCCCATCCACCGGGCTCCTCCCCCGCTGATCGACCAGGTGACGACCCCTCAGGTCTTCGAGACCGGCATCAAGGTCGTCGACCTGCTCGCGCCCTACATGAAGGGCGGCAAGGTCGGCCTCTTCGGCGGCGCCGGGGTCGGAAAGACCGTGGTCATCATGGAGCTCATCAACAACGTCGCCAAGCAGCACGGCGGAGTCTCCGTCTTCGGCGGCGTCGGAGAGCGGAGCCGCGAGGGCAACGACCTCTGGCGCGACATGTCCGAGTCCAAGCTCTCGGACGGGAGTACCGTCCTCTCGCGGACCGTGCTGGTCTACGGGCAGATGAACGAGCCTCCGGGGGCGCGCGCCCGCGTCGGCCTCTCGGCCCTGACCCAGGCGGAGTACTTCCGCGACACGGAGGGCACCGACGTCCTGCTCTTCATCGACAACGTGTTTCGCTACGTGCTGGCCAATTGCGAGGTCTCGGCCCTGCTGGGCCGGATGCCCTCTGCGGTGGGCTACCAGCCGACCCTGACGACCGAGGTGGGCGCGCTGCAGGAGCGCATCACCTCGACCAAGAAGGGGGCCATCACCTCCATCCAGGCCATCTACGTGCCGGCGGACGACCTGACCGACCCCGGCGTGGCCACGACCTTCACCCACCTCGACGCCACGACCGTGCTCTCGCGGTCGCTGACGGAGCTGGGCATCTACCCCGCGGTCGACCCGCTCGACTCGACCTCCCGCATCCTCGACCCGCACATCGTCGGCGCCGAGCACTACGGCGTGGCGCGGGCCGTGCAGAAGGTCCTCCAGCGCTACCGGGACCTGCAGGACATCATTGCCATCCTCGGCATCGACGAGCTCTCGGACGAGGACAAGCTCGTCGTGGCCCGGGCCCGCAAGATCCAGCGGTTCCTGTCCCAGCCGTTCTTCGTGGCCCAGCAGTTCACGGGCCGGCCCGGGAAATACGTGCCGCTCAAGGAGACCATCGCCGGGTTCAAGAGCCTCATCGAAGGCAAGCACGACAGCCTGCCTGAGCAGGCGTTCTACATGGTCGGCGGCATCGAGGAGGCCGTGGAGAAGGCGAAGACGCTTTAACCGCGGACCATGAAGAAGCTACGTCTCGAGATGGTCTCGCCGGAACACCCCGTGCTCTCCTGCGAGGCGGAGTTCGTGGTTCTGCCCGGCCTCGAGGGCGAGATGGGAGTGCTTCCGGGGCACGCTCCTTTCCTCGTGCAATTGACGACCGGCGGGGTCCGCGCGACCATCAACGGCGACGTCGTGTTCTTCGCCGTGTCCGGCGGCTTCGCCGAGGTCGAGCCGGACCGCGTCTCCCTGTTCGTCGAGACAGCGGAGATGGCCGACGCCATCGACACTGAGCGCGCCCGGCAGGCCTTGGAGCGTGCCCGGGCCGCGGCGCATTCCCGGCAGCAAGGGGGCGATCTCCTGACGCTCGCCGAAGCCGAGTCCGCCATGAGGCGCGCCCAAGTGCGGCTCCAGGTCGCCGGCCTGCGCCGTCCCGGCGGCCAGCGCGGCCGCAAGGAAGTCTGACGGCCGCGGATCGTTTTCCTCGACGAGAGGACGGGGCGGGAGCCTCTGGAGACGCGCGCATCTCGACGAGAATCGAGGCTGATGCCGCGCGAGCGCGAAAAACCACGAGCCGGGATTCTGTCGGCAAATCGCTGTTTTCGCGCGCGGTGTCCGCGCGGAGAAATACGCGATTTCTCGACGAGAAAAAATTATTTGCTTGACAAAAAAACAGGGTTGTGATATGATGTACTGGTCAGGCTGAAAAGCCTGCGGAAACAACAAGTTGTCCGCTTACTTCCGGCGGATGCGGGAAGTGAGAGGGGAACTTTCGTTCTTTGACAAGCGTTGCGTGCGAACGGGCATCCTGCCCAAGTGAATCGGACCGCGCAAGCGGAAAGAGGATCTCGGAGAGGGTGCTTAAGGACATCGGTGTGATGTCGAAGTAAAGTTCGAGTAGAATCAATTCATCCATTTGGGAGCAAATCGGAAGTACCTGCTTCCTTAGGCAGGGAAAACGACCAAACCCTTTAATGGAGAGTTTGATCCTGGCTCAGAATTAACGCTGGCAGAGTGCATAACACATGCAAGTCGAGCGGGACTGTTTGAGATTATATCAAGGGCAGTTTAGCGGCAGACGAGTGAGCAACACGTAAGAAACCTGCCTCCGAGCGGTGAATAACGCGTCGAAAGGTGCGCTAATACACCGTACGGCCCCGAAAAGGCATCTTTTTGGGGCGAAAGGCCCGCAAGGGTCGCTCGGGGAGGGTCTTGCGGCCCATCAGCTAGTTGGCGGGGTAATGGCCCACCAAGGCTATGACGGGTACCCGACCTGAAAGGGTGACCGGGCACGAAGGCACTGAGACACGGGCCTTACTCCTACGGGAGGCAGCAGTGGGGAATTTTGGACAATGGGCGAAAGCCTGATCCAGCAACTCTGCGTGAGGGATGAAGTCTTTCGGGATGTAAACCTCTTTTGTCGGGGACGAACGCCCCTTAAAAGGCTTGACGGTACCCGGCGAATAAGCCACGGCTAACTACGTGCCAGCAGCCGCGGTAAGACGTAGGTGGCGAGCGTTATTCGGAATTACTAGGCGTAAAGCGAGTGTAGGCGGGTGCTTAAGTCTGCTGTGAAATCTCCCTGCTCAACGGGGATAGGCCAGCGGATACTGGGCGTCTTGAGTGGGGCAGGGGGTAGTGGAATTCCCGGTGTAGCGGTGAAATGCGTAGATATCGGGAGGAACACCAAAGGCGAAAGCAGCTACCTGGGCCCTTACTGACGCTGAGACTCGAAAGCTAGGGGAGTAAACAGGATTAGATACCCTGGTAATCCTAGCCGTAAACTATGTTGACTAGGCGTGGGAGGTATCGACTCCTTCCGTGCCGCCGCTAACGCATTAAGTCAACCGCCTGGGGAGTACGGCCGCAAGGTTAAAACTCAAAGGAATTGACGGGGGCCCGCACAAGCGGTGGAGCATGTGGTTCAATTCGACGCTACGCGAAGAACCTTACCTGGGCTCGAACGGCTAGTAGTAGTTCGTCCGAAAGGATGAGCGACCCGCAAGGGAGCTAGTCGAGGTGCTGCATGGCTGTCGTCAGCTCGTGTCGTGAGATGTTGGGTTAAGTCCCGCAACGAGCGCAACCCTTATCCTGTGTTGCTACCCGCAAGGGAGGACTCTCAGGAGACTGCCGCGGATAACGTGGAGGAAGGTGGGGATGACGTCAAGTCATCATGGCCTTTATGTCCAGGGCTACACACGTGCTACAATGGCGCGTACAACGGGAAGCAATACCGTAAGGTGGAGCAAATCCTTCAAAGCGCGCCTCAGTTCGGATTGAGGGCTGCAACTCGCCCTCATGAAGGTGGAATCGCTAGTAATCGCGGATCAGCACGGCCGCGGTGAATACGTTCCCGGGCCTTGTACACACCGCCCGTCACACCACGAAAGCTTATTGCAGCCGAAATTGCCTCTAGCAGGCAATGAAATTGTGATAAGTGATTGGGGTGAAGTCGTAACAAGGTAGCCGTACGGGAACGTGCGGCTGGATCACCTCCTTAAACACTTCCTTAGTCTCACGACTAGGGGAGCCTGTCGACCCCGCTTAGCGGGATGCCTGTTGGCACGCAAATGCTACGGAAGAGTCAAGGCTCTTCCAATCATCGTCCGCTCCTCATTATATGAGGAAGGTCCCTTTTCCGCCCTGCAGTCCTGGGCGAGACCTAGGGCTCGTAGCTCAGGGGTAGAGCACACGCTTGATAAGCGTGGGGTCGGAGGTTCGAGACCTCCCGGGCCCATGTTTTTCAGCGGTTCCGGAGGCTGGGCAGCCGATTTCAGGGCTCATAGCTCAGCTGGGAGAGCGCCTGCTTTGCAAGCAGGAGGTCGCCGGTTCGAATCCGGCTGGGTCCACGGAGCGGCACGACAGATTTTCGTTCATTGACAATCGGCGTTCCAACACCTCGATGCACCGTATCCTGTAAAGACCCCGAAAGGGGGCGGGGAGCGGCGAGCGGAGGGAAGGAGAACATAGAAGCGTCTCACTGCCGTATTCTGCATTGCAGAGTGCGATGGAAGAATACGGCCAAGCTACAAAGTGTGTATGGTGGATGCCTTGGTGCCAGAAGCCGAAGAAGGACGTGACAAGCTGCGATAAGCCTCGGGGAGCTGCAAATAAGCTTTGATCCGGGGATTTCCGAATCGGGAAACCGGTCCGCAAGGACACCTTCAGACAAAGACCTGGACATCAGTTCAGGGGATAGTCTGATTGAGACAACCCAGGGAAGTGAAACATCATAGTACCTGGAGGAAAAGAAATCAAAAGAGATTCCCCTAGTAGTGGCGAGCGAACGGGGAATAGCCCAAACCGCCCTGACTTGTCGGGGCGGGGTTGTAGGGCTCGTCCGGTGCAGAACCAAAGAGTTACCAACCGGCGGATAGCAGAACAGTTCTGGAAAGTTCGGCCATAGCGGGTAATAGCCCCGTATGCGAAATCCAGCCGGCTCTTGACGAGTTCCTGAGTACCACGGGTCACGTGTAATCCCGTGGGAAACTGGGGAGACCACTCTCCAAGGCTAAATACTCTCTGGCGACCGATAGTGAACTAGTACCGCGAGGGAAAGGTGAAAAGAACCCCGGAAGGGGAGTGAAATAGTACCTGAAACCGTACACATACAAGCTGCGGAAGGCCTATGGTCCTCTCGCAAGAGAGGGCAACGGCTGACCGTGTGCCTGTTGAAGAATGATCCGGCGAGTTAATGGGTCGTGCAAGGTTAAGGGCTGGGTGAAAGCTCAGTCCGGAGCCGTAGCGAAAGCGAGTCTGAATAGGGCGATTGAGTACGATCCATTAGACCCGAAGCCAAGTGATCTAACCATGGCCAGAGTGAAGTCCGGGTAATTCCGGATGGAGGCTCGGAGTGTTAACCGTTGAAAAGGTTCTACATGAGTTGTGGTTAGGGGTGAAAGGCTAATCGAACTTGGTGATAGCTGGTTCTCTCCGAAATAGCTTTAGGGCTAGCGTCGAGTGTTAACCCGCGGGGGTAGAGCACTGGTAGATGTAGGCTGAGCAACCCTCGGTCCGAATTCTGTCAAACTCCGAATACCGCGGCGAACTACTCGGCAGTCAGTTTGTGGGGGATAAGCTCCACATGCAAGAGGGGAACACCCCAGAGCGTCGATCTAGGTCCCAAAGTGTATGCTAAGTGGCAAACGCTGTGGATTTGCATAAACAGCTAGGAGGTTGGCTTAGAAGCAGCCACCCTTCAAAGAGTGCGTAACAGCTCACTAGTCTAGCGAATCTGCGCGGAAAATGACTCGGGGCTCAAGCATACCACCGCCATCGCGTCTGTCTCGGGAACTGCGGTTCCTGGGGCGGGGTAGGAGAGCGTTCATGACAGCAGTGAAGGCATACCGTGAGGAGTGCTGGAGCGTCATGAAGTGAGGATGTCGGAATAAGTAGCGATAAACAAGGTGAGAATCCTTGTCGCCGAAAGCCTAAGGTTTCCTTGAGCAACGTTCGTCGGCTCAGGGTTAGTCGGTCCTAAGTCGAGGCCGAAAGGCGTAGACGATGGGCATCCGGTTAATATTCCGGAACTAGGCTGCGGGCGTCAATGTAAGGGGAGACACAGAAGGGTAAGCGGTCCCGTGTAATGGTTGTCGCGGGCCAAAGCCGTAGGGGTGCTTTTCCAGGCAAATCCGGAAGAGCGTTAACCTGAAAGCCTATGGGGACTGCGGGGAAACCCGCGGGAAGTCGCCCAACCACGCTGTCAAGAAAAACCTCGTACATTGTCCGCAGTTTAACCGTACCGTAAACCGACACAGGTAGGCGGGCTGAAAATGCTAAGGCGCGCGAGTGAGACCACGTTAAGGAACTAGGCAAAATAATCCCGTAACTTCGGAAGAAGGGATACCTGCCGCAAGGCAGGTCGCAGTGAAAGGGGCACCGTGACTGTTTAACAAAAACACAGGACTCTGCTGAAATCGCAAGATGAGGTATAGGGTCTGACTCCTGCCCGGTGCTGGAAGGTTAAGGGGAGCTGTTAGTCCGCAAGGGCGAAGCGGCGAACTCAAGCCCCAGTAAACGGCGGCCGTAACTATAACGGTCCTAAGGTAGCGAAATTCCTTGTCGGGTAAGTTCCGACCTGCACGAATGGAGTAACAAAGGTGCCGCTGTCTCAACGTGGTGCTCGGCGAAATTGTGGTGCGAGTGAAGACGCTCGTTACGCGTGGTTAGACGAAAAGACCCCGTGGAGCTTTACTGTAACTTGACATTGTGTTATGGTTATGGATGCGTAGCATAGGTGGGAGCCTTTGAGGCCCTGGTTGCGGCTGGGGCGGAGGCAACAAGTGAAATACCACCCTTCCGTCACTGTGACACTAACCCAATCCCCTACAACGGGGAGGGGGACAGTGTCAGGCGGGCAGTTTGACTGGGGCGGTCGCCTCCCAAAGAGTAACGGAGGCGCCCAAAGGTTCCCTCAGGGCGAATAGCAATCGCCCGTCGAGTGCAACGGCAGAAGGGAGCTTGACTGCAAGGCCTACAAG
>JBAZSR010000004.1:0-23064 GCA_041662295.1 Elusimicrobiota bacterium
TCACCAATGAGTCGATGGGCATGACGAAGGTGACGGCCCAGGTCATGCTCACCGCGTTCTCGAGCTTGTTCGAGATGCCGAAGAAGGAGCACAGGCCCAGGAAGCGCATGAGCAGGATGTTGTTGACCAGCATGGCCCCGAAGAAGATGGCGAAGAGCTTCACGGCGCCCTCCGTGTGAACCTGTTGAGGCCGGCGATGAGCAGGCCGATGAGCAGGAAGGCCCCGGGCGGCAGGACCATGAGCAAAAGGGGCTGATAGGAGGCCGGGAGAACGGCGTGCCCGAGCAGGGTCCCGGCGCCGATGGCCTCGCGCAGGCCGCCGAGAAGGCCGAGCGCCAGAGAGAACCCGAGCCCCATGCCCAGGCCGTCGAGCAGGGAGGCCCGCACCCCGTTGCGGTAGGCGAAGGCCTCGGCCCTGCCGAGCACGATGCAGTTGACCACGATGAGCGGGACGAAGACCCCGAGGGACCGGTGGACGGCCGGGAAGAAAGCCAGCATGAGGTAGTCGACCGCGGTCACGAAAGTGGACACGATCACGATGAAGACCGGGATGCGGACGTTGGGCGGGATGAGGGTGCGCAGGAGCGAGACGACGACGTTGGAGGCCGCGAGCACGAAAGTCGTGGCCAGCCCCATGCCGAGGGCGTCCACCAGGGAGGTCGAGACCGCGAGCGCCGGGCAGAGCCCGATGAGCAGGCGGAAGATGGGGTTCTCCCTGAGGATGCCGTTGGTGAAATCCTTCCAATCCGAGGTCGTCACCGGCCGTGGCCCTCCTTCGCGCGCAGGGATGCCACCCTTTCGAGTCCCTCGCGGATGCCGCGGGTCACGGCCCGCGAGGTGACGGTCGCCGCGGTCAGGGCGTCGATGCCCCCGTCAACGGAGTCCTTCTTGAGGACGAGCCCGGCGGCATCCTTGCCCTTGAACTGCTCCCCGAAGGCAGGCTTGCCCGCCTTGTCGCCGAGGCCCGGGGTCTCCTTGTGGGAAAGGATGGAAAAGCCCGCGACGCGGCCTTCGAGGTCCACGCCCACCAGGAGCGTCATGACCCCGCCGTAGCCCTTGGTCCGGGTCTCCACGGCGTAGCCGCAGGCGCGTCCTTCGGAGAAGCCCGCGAACCATTCCTCCCCGTCCGTGCCGCGGGACTCGATCTCCGTGCAGTCCGGCAGGACCCAGCGCAGACGGCTGGTCCTCTCCAGGGCCTTGTTCTCCGCGATGCGCGCCTGCGTCCCGCGGTAGACGAAGGCGAGCGTGCCCGCGGCAATGGCACAGACCAGGAAAAGGCGCAGGGCCGCGTCCAGGATGGTCTTCACGGCCTGCGGCCTCCGAACGGCACAGGCAGGGTGAAGCGGTCGATGAGCGGCACGAGGCTGTTCATGATGAGGATGGCGTAGCACACGCCCTCGGGGAATCCCCCGTAGAGGCGGATGAGCACGGTGAGCAGGCCGCAGCCCGCGCCGAAGAGGAGCCGTCCCCTGCGGCTCAGCGGAGAGGTCACGTAATCCGTGGCCATGAAGAAGGCGCCCAGGAGCAGGCCGCCCGCCAGCAGGTGACCCAGCGGGTCCGCACCGAGGAGGCCGCAGAGGGCCGCGGTGGAGACGATGAAGGCCGCGGGGATGGTCCAATCGATGACCCCGCGCAGGAGCAGGAATCCGCCGCCGAGGAGCAGGGCCAGGGCCGAGGTCTCGCCGATGGAGCCGCCGACCTGACCGACGAAGAGGTCCCAGTGGGGGAAGGCGGCCGCCATGCCCTTGGCCGCGGCCAGGGGCGTGGCTGAGGCCACGGCGTCCACCCCGGCGAAGGGCGAGGGGATGGAGCGGGCGGGAAAGGTCCAGGTCGTCATCTGCACGGGGAAGGAAGCGAGCAGGACCGCCCGGCCGACCAGAGCGGGGTTGAAGATGTTGTGACCGAGGCCGCCGAAGACCTCCTTGCCCAGGACGATGGAGACCACGCCCCCGACAGCGGCCGCCCACCACGGGGTGCCCGGAGGCAGGCAGAAGGCCAGCAGGATCCCGGTGACCGCGGCGCTCAGGTCGCCCGTGCGCACGGTCCTCGACGCGAGCCTCTGGAAGGCCCACTCGGCCCCCACGCAGGAGCCGACGCAGACTCCCGTCACCCACAGGGCCCGCCAGCCGAAGAAGTACGCCGAAGCCGCGAGAGCGGGCAGGAGGGCCAGGAGCGCGTCGCGCATGACGCCCCGCGTGTCATCCCCCATGAAGAGGTGGGGCGAGGAGGTGACGATGAAGCGGCTACGGTCGGGCGCCACCGCTCCTCCTCTTCTTGCGCTTGGCGAGCTCGAACTTGCCCGTCCGGAACCACTGCAGCATGGGCCGGCGTGCGGGGCACAGGGCGGTGCAGGACCCGCACTCCATGCAGTTGGCCAGGGACAGAGACTCGGCCGCATCGAGGTCCTTGCGCTCGATGGCCCCGGCCAGAAGGGACGGGGCCAGGGCCATGGGGCAGATGTCCACGCACCGGCCGCAGCGCAGGCAATCCCTCTCAGGAGGCAGGACGGACTCCTCCGGGGTCAGGGCCAGGATGCCGCTCGTGCCCTTGAGCACCGGGACCGCGTCGTTCGACACGGCCAGGCCCATGAGGGGCCCGCCCATGATGAGCTTGCCGCCGGGGCGCACGAGCCCCCCGCAGTGGGCGAGCAGGTCGGCGAACGGCGTGCCGATGCGGACCTCGAGATTGGCGGGGGAGGCGATGTTGCGGCCGGTCACGGTGAGCACGCGCCTGTAGAGGGGGCGGCCGAGGGACACGGCCTCGTGGACCGCGAAGCAGGTGGCCGCGTTCTGCACCACGACCCCGACGTCCAGGGGCAGGCCCCCCATCGGGACCTGCCGGCCAGTGAGCGCGGAGATGAGCTGCTTCTCCGAGCCCTGCGGGTACTTTGTCCGGACCAGCGCCACCTCCACCCCTTCCGCCCGGGACGCGGCCGCGGACAGCGCCTCGGCCGCGTCGGGCTTGTTATCCTCGACCGCGACCCGCGCCCGAGGGACCCCGAGGACGGTCATCATCATCCGGACGCCCGCGATCACGCCCTCGGGCCTCTCGAGCATGAGGCGGTGGTCCGACGTCAGGTACGGCTCGCACTCCACGCCGTTGACGATGAGGGTGTCGATGGCCTTGCCCGGGGGAGGAGAGAGCTTCACATGCGTGGGGAAGGCCGCCCCTCCCATGCCCACGATGCCGGCCTCGCGCACGATGGCGAGGAGCTCTTTGGGAGCAAGGGAGGGCCAGTCCTTGCGGGGCTGGATGGACGGATCGGGCTCGTCAAGTCCGTCGTTCTCGACCGTCACGCACATGACGCTCCGGCCCAGGGGGTGGCCGTAGGGCTTGACCTCGAGGACCTTGCCGGAGACCGAGGAGTGCACCGGAGCGCAGACGCGCTCGGCCGAGTCGCCGACCTTCTGCCCCATCAGGACCCGGTCCCCGGGCTTGACCAGGGGGTCGAGGACCGCGCCCGCGTGCTGGAGCAGGAGCAGGTGGACCTTGGAAGGGGCCGGGGCCGGGGCGATAGGCTTGTCCGACGTCAGGGACTTGAATGTCGGAGGATGGATGCCGCCGCGGAAGGTCAGCCTCACCGCCGGACCTCCACGATCCTCGGGGTCCAGCCTGGCCGGGCCGCCAGGCGCCGGTCCAGAAGCCGCAGGAGGAGCCCTGAGGCCGCCACGCCCGCGAGTCCGCAGGCAAGCTGGACCGCGGGCCCGGCCTTGAGGAGGTGCGCCCAGCCCACGCCGCAGAGGAGCGCGGCCAGGGGCAGGAGGCAGAGCCAGGCCGCGGAACCCAGCACGGCGCCGGGCTCCACCGCGACGCGGACCCGGTCTCCCGGGACCAGCCCCTCAGGAGCCTCGAGCTCGGCCGTCAGGACCCCTTGGCCGCTCGGCGCGCAGGCCCCGCAGCGCTCGCAGGCCGGGGAGCGCCGGAACTCGACCTCGGCCCTGCCTCGGGACACGGCCCGCACCACGCCTGTCTCATCCATCCCGGGCCGCCTGCGCTACCGCTCCACGAGCTCGACGCGGCGGTTCTTCGCGCGGCCGTCCTCTGTGCGGTTGGTGGACACGGGGACCAGGGGCCCCACGCCGGCGGCCTTGAGCCGACCGGCGTCCACGCCGTATTCCTGCGCGAGGGCCTTCACCACGGCCCCGGCGCGGTCCTCGGAGAGCTTCATGTTGCCCGCCATGGCCCCGACGTTGTCGGTGTGGCCGACCACGAAGACCATGAGCTTGGGGTCCTGCTTGAGCAGGCCGGCGATCTCGTGGAGCGCGGCCCCGGACTCGGGCTTGAGCGCGGCCAGCCCGGTGTCGAAATAGATGCCGTAAACGGCCGCGTGGCCGGTGTCGCGGATGGACTTGAGGAAGATGTCGGCGTTGCCGGCCACCTCCTGCTTCATGGCCGCCTTCTCGATCACGCGGACCACGTAGCCGCGGTTCCAGGCCGTGTCCACCTCGGCCGTGACCTCCTTGCCGTCCTTGGTCAGCCTGAAGCAGGCGTAGCGCTTGTCCTCAGACACGGTCGCGGCGCCGATGTCGGACGCGGCCTGCTTGTGGTTGCGCAGGACCTGCACGGCCGTCGCCGCCGCGGCCCCGGCCTCGGACTCGTAGCGGGTCATCAGATAGCGTCCCTCGAGGTTGACGGGCTTGCCCGGCCCGCAGTGGAAGGGCTGGGCGTCGAAATCGCTGGCCTTGCAGTCCTTGACGAAGGTCCCCGGCATGCGCGTGAACAGGGCGTCGCCCTTGCATCCTTTCTTATCCGGTGCCGCGGAGCAGAGGGCGGGGAAAGCGAGCGCGACGGCCAGCGTCAGGAATAGGATCCGTGTCATGATGGACATCATAGCAAGAGCCCCTTGCGCCTGTCGACGGACAAGGACCTCCGCGCCGGCCCGGGTCCCGGCCAGGCCCTTGAACAGCACAGGACGAAATTTACTAATCTAACCATTGATGAAACTCCCCGATCCCGACAGGCTCGTCAATTTCCTGACGCAGGACCTCTGGCGCATCCGGGCCAAGGACCTGCCGCGCTCCAAGTCCCTGGTCATCCACCCCCTTCGGGTGGTGCTGCGGGCCTGGCGGGGCTTCGACGAGGACAAGTGCCAGCTCCGCGCCTCGGCCCTGACCTTCTATTCCCTCCTCTCCATGGTGCCGGTGGCGGCCATGGCGTTCGGCGTGGCCAAGGGCTTCGGCTTCGAGAAGCTTCTGGAGAGGCATATCCTGGAGAGGCTCCAGGGCCAGGAGAAGATCGCGGGGCAGGTCATCGCCTTCGCCAACAGGTTCCTCGAGAACACGAACGGGGGCATCATCGCGGGCGTCGGGGTGGCGGTCCTGTTCTGGACCGTGGTGAAGGTCCTCGGGAACATCGAGGCGTCCTTCAACGACATCTGGGGGGTCCGCCAGCCGCGGACCCTGATGCGCAAGCTCGCGGACTACCTGTCCATCATGCTGATCTGCCCCGTCCTCCTGATCCTGTCGAGCAGCACGACCATCTTCATCGCCTCCCAGGTGGAGCTCCTGCTCAAGACCCTCTCCTTCCTCGGGCCGCTGGCCCCGCTGATCCTGATGCTCCTCAAGTTCCTTCCCTTCGTCGTGGTCTGGGTGCTGTTCTCGTTCGTCTACGCCTTCATGCCCAACACCCACGTCAAGCTCCCGGCGGCGATCTGCGGCGGGGTCGCGGCCGGGACCATCTACGAGCTGACCCAGTGGATCTACATCACCTTCCAGATCGGAGTGACCGAGTACGGCGCGGTCTACGGGAGCTTCGCGGCCCTGCCCATGTTCCTGGTCTGGCTCCAGGTCAGCTGGCTCATCGTGCTCCTGGGAGCCGAGATCTCCTTCGCCTACCAGAACGTGGCGACCTACGAGTTCGAGCCGGACAGCATCCTGAACAGCTACTCGTTCCGGAGGCTCCTGAGCCTGCGGGTGGCGAGCCACGCGGTCAAAAGGTTCTGCAAGGGCGAGCCGCCGTCCACCGAGGACGCCCTCGCGCAAGACCTGGACATCCCCATCCGCCTCATGCGCCAGCTCCTCTTCGAGCTGGTGTCCGCGGGCGTCTTCTCCGTGGTCGTGCTCCCGGACGGCGAGGAGAAGGCCTACCAGCCCTCGCGCAGCGCCGAGACCTGGACGATCCGGGACGTCATGGGCATGCTGGAGAACAAGGGGACCACGGACCTGCCGGTCCTGGAGTCCCCCGAGCTCAAGAAGCTGCGCGACGGCCTGGAGGCGCTCGCCCGCGCGGTCCAGGCCTCGCCCGCGAACCTCGTCCTGAAGGACGTCTGATGGCCGACGGGTTTTCGCCGTCCTTGCGCTTCCCCTCCAAGAAGGCCGCCATCTGGGCCGGGTTCGGGCTCATCCTCTACGTCCTGAGGGATTTCTTCCCGCTCTTCTTCATGACCTTCGTGCTCAGCTACATCGGACTGACCGTCACCCGCAAGCTCGAGCCCCGTCTGCCGCGGCCCTGGCTGGGGCCGACCCTGTTCTTCATGCTCTTGGCGGGCCTGCTGACGGGCTTGGGCATGATGACCGTGCCGCGCATCACCGGCGAGTTCCGCACCTTCCAGGCCGCCGTGGCCGAGCACCCGAGCTGGCACGACTTCCTCGACGCCAAGCTTCGCGCCTCGCTGGGCCCCCGCGCCTACGTCGCGGCCGCCGAAGAGATCGGGGAGCCCCCTCCCGGAGAGCTCGCGGGGCCCAAGAGCCTCACGCGCGGCCTGCTGGGGCAGGTAACGGAGGAGGACCGCCGCGCCTACCTGAGAACGCTCGCTGGGATGGGGAAGGATCTCTGGAGAGGCATCGTCTACCTCTTCATGTCCGTCATCTTCTCCTACCTCTTCCTCCTCAGCGTGCCCGCGTTCAGCGCCGGGGTGCGCGCCCTCGAGGGCTCCCGGCTCTCCGACGCCTACCATGAAGTCGGGCCCTCCATCGCGCAGTTCGCCCGGCTCATGGGCCGGGCCTTCGAGGCCCAGACCATCATCGCCATGGTCAACACCGCCATCACGGCCCTCGGCATGGTCCTGCTCGGCATCCCCCACCTGGGGCTTCTCTCGTTGGCCGTCTTCCTCTGCTCCTTCATCCCCGTGGCAGGGGTCTTCATCTCAACGGCTCCGATCTGCCTGGCCGCCCTGGCCATGGACGGGGGCGGACTCCAGAAAGCCGGCGGCGTGGTCCTCATGGTGACCGTGGTGCACCTGGTCGAGGCGTACATCCTCAACCCAAGGATCTACGGGCACCACATGAAGATGAACCCCCTCGCGGTCCTCTTCGGCCTCGTCCTGGCCGAGCACCTCGTGGGCGTCTGGGGCCTGGTGGTCGCGGTGCCCCTCATGGCCTACGTCTGGAAGCACCTCATCCTCGGGGAGACCGGCGCGGCCTAGCGCCCCCGAACCAGGAGCGCCGGGCTAAGCGCCGGGCTTGCCCATGGACCGGACGAAGGTCCAGCAGAGGCCCAGGGGCAGGAGGAGGAAGCCCAGGTAGACCAGCGGGGTGCCTGGGTCGCGGCTCACGAGGAGGTTCGAGTAGCGCGGGTTCTCGGGGTCCCAGCCGGACTGGTAGACCGTGTAGCCGCGCCAGCGCAGAGGATTGTTGACGTTGATGCTCTTGCGGGAGACCACGACGCCGTTCTCCACCACCCCGAGGTCGCTGCGGAACTGCTTGATGCGGGCGGGCTCCATCTCGTAGTGGAGTTCGTAGCGGTTGGCCTTGTTCGCGTGGAAGCCCTCGAACTTGGCGAAAGCCCACTGCTTCTCCACGCCCTTGTCGTCGGCGATCTCCACGCGGAGGGCCGGGTTCTCCGGGGACTGAGAGCGCGTCGTCGGCCCCTCGTCGCCCATCACGAAATCGGGATAGTACTCCCGGACGCGCACCCGGACCGAGCCCGAGCGCACGGCGGTCTCCTTGCCGGGCTCGACCGGCAGGACCTCGCTCCAATCCTCCCCCTTGCGCCGGACCACGAGCCGGTGGGAGGGCGCGCCGTAGTACTCGACCTCGAAACGCTCCAGGAGCACGGCAAAGGGCATCCGGAAAGCTCCCCGTGAAGCCTCGACAAGGTCCCGCGCCTCCCCCTGGAAGAGGGGCATGTTGCCGCGCCGGCCAGCCACGCCGCTGACCATGCCGCCGGCCAGGATGACGATGATGCCCAGGTGGCTGACCAGGACGTCGAGCCGGACCTTGAGCAGGGCGAACCGCTTCCACGAGCAGAGCGTCAGATTGACGGCCAGCAGGCCCATGAGGAAGACGAACCAGAAGCTGTGGTAAAGGTCGTCGGCCTGGAAGACCTTCACGAGCCCGGCCCAGGACCCGAAGCGCTCCGCGTACCATTCGGCGCCCTCGCCCTGGGGGATGAGGGTTCCGAGGATGGAGGCCGCTATGAGCAGGGGCAGGAGGACGTAGAGGAGCTTCGCCGAGGCCATGAAGTCCAGCAGGGCCCTCCCGGGAGCCGCGGGCCTGACCGGCGCGGGAACCGACGCGAGCTTCACGCCTTCCTCCCTGCCGGCCGCAGGCCGGAGGCCAGGGCCCTGGCGAACGCCTTGGCAGCGCGCTCGAGGTCGCGCGCCTTGTGGCTGCTCGACAGGAACGCCGCCTCCCACTGGGCCGGAGGGAAGTAGACACCCTCCTCCAGCAGGGCCCGGAAGAAGGCGCCGTAGGACGCGGCGTCGGCCTGGAGGGCAGAGGCGTAGTCGGTGACCGGGTGGTCCGTGAAGAATACGGTGAACATGGACCCCACGGAGTTGACGGTCACGGGGACGCCCGCGGCCGAGGCAGCCTCCCGGACCCAAGACACGAGCGCCTCGGTGCGCTTTGCGAGGACCGGATAGGGGTCCTCGGACTTGAGCAGACGCAGGGTCTCCCTGCCTGCCGCGACCGCCACGGGGTTGCCCGACAGGGTGCCGGCCTGGTAGACCGGGCCCAAGGGCGCGACCAGCCGCATGATGTCGCGGCGGCCGCCGTAAGCCGCCAGGGGCAGGCCCCCGCCCACGATCTTTCCCAGCACGGTCAGGTCGGGCGTGACCCTGCAGACCCGCTGCCAGCCTCCGTACGCCAGGCGGAAGCCCGTGATGACCTCGTCGAAGATCAGCAGACTGCCGTGGCGCGCGGTGATCCTGCGCAGGCCCTCCAGGAAGCCGGGCTTCGGGAGCACCACGCCCATGTTGGCCGCGACCGGCTCGATGATGACCCCTGCGATGCGCTTGCCCCACTTGGAGAAGGCGGATTCGAAGGCCGCCAGATCGTTGTAGGGCACGGTCAGGGTGGTGCGGGCCCAGGCCCGGGGCACGCCCGCCGAATCCGGCACGCCCAGGGTCGTGGCGCCCGACCCGGCGGCCACGAGCAGGCTGTCCACGTGGCCGTGGTAGCAGCCCGCGGCCTTGACGATGAGATCCCGGCCCGTGAAAGCGCGCGCCACCCGGACCGCGCTCATATCGGCCTCGGTGCCAGAGCTCGTCAGGCGCACGAGCTCCATGGATGGAAGGGCGGAGCGGATGTCTTCGGCGAGGAGGGTCTCGGCCTCGGTGGCCGCGCCGAAGGTCGAGCCCCGCCGCAAGGCTTCCCCGGCCTTGGCCACGACCTCGGCCCGGGCGTGCCCGAGGATGAGCGGGCCCCAGGACAGGCAGAAGTCGAGGTAGCGCTTGCCATCCTCGTCCGTCAGGATGGGGCCCGCGCCGGAGCGCATGAACACGGGGCTTGCGCCCACGGACTTGAACGCCCGCACCGGCGAATTGACTCCGCCGACCAGGACCTTCTGGGCCCGGGCAAAAAGGCGACGGGACCTCGTGCCAGCCATTCGGGAAGCCTCCAGAGAGATTCGCGCCCGATCCCAGCGTCGTCGGGCCGGGAAGGATTCTAGCAAAGTTCCCCAAACCCACCAATGACGGAAGTCAGCCTGTCGCGCTGTGGGTCGTTTGCAGGCTAGTGCGCGGACTTGAGGGCCTTCTCCGCGTCCGCAACGACCTCGTCCCGAAGCTTGGGACCCATGTACTGCTTCTTGATGAACCCGTCGCGGCCCACAAGGAAGGCCTGCGGCAGGCCGTAGAGGCTGTAGCCCGGCAGGGTCCTGCCCCCGGACGCGAGCACGGGATAGGACATGCCGTGCTCTTTGGCGAAAGCCCGGACAGCGTCCGGCGTTAGGGCGTCCACGCACACGGCCAGCACCGTGAACCCCTTGGGCGCCAGACGTTCCTGCACCTCGTTGAGCATGGGAAGCTCATGGAGACAGGTCTCGCAGGTCGTGGACCAGAAATCCAGGAGCACGACCTTTCCCTTATGATCCGAGAGCGAGGCGGGGCGTCCGTTGACATCGGGCAGGTTCAAGTCAGGGGCAAGGCGCGGAGCCGAGGACCCGGAGGAGCCGCAGGCGCTCGTCAGGAGGAGAACCAAGGCCGCGGCCCACCGGAGCCTGATGGGTGTCATGGGAGGTACATGATAACATTTGATAAACTGATGCCCACATGAAGGTGCCGGGGATTAAGTTATTTAAGTTATTGGAGCATAGCAATCATACCGCTTGCCAATAACTTAAATAACTTAATCCCCGGCACCTCAATTGGTCATGTTCAAGTCCTTGCGGTTCAACATCGGGCTGCTCTGCGCCCTCATCCTGGCATCCGCGGCCGGGACCCTCCTGCCGCAGGCCCCTGAGGACCTGGCCGCGGTCGAGGCTTTCCTCGTCGGCCACCCCGGCCTCGGCAAGGTCCTTTCCGGCCTGGGCTTCTTCGACCTGTTCCACAGCCCCTGGTTCCTGGGCCTCTGGGCCGTGATCGTGCTCGACATCGTGCTCTGTCGGCTGATCCGGCTGCCGGTCCGCGAACCGGACGGAAGACCCGAAGACCTCGAAACAGCGGCAGCCGGCCAGCCCTTGGCCGTCAAGTTCACGGCCCAGGACGCTTCCAAGGCGTTCTCCGGCATCACGACCCTGCTCCGGGATGACGGCTATGCGGTCCGCCGCATCCCTACCGGAACCGCGCCCCTGGCCGCGAGCGCCGAGGCCCACCCCCTGCAGGCTTGGGGCTCGTACGTCAGCCATGCCGCGATGATCGTGCTCCTGGCAGGCTGCCTGGTCAAGGCATTCTTCGGGTTCAACGAATCCGTGCTCGCGGCTGAAGACGGAAGCGTGCCGGTCACGAAACGGCCCGGTTGGGCGGTCCACGTCGCAGCCTTCACGGTCGAGCGCTACGAGAACGGAAGTCCCAAGAGGTTCGCGACCAGGCTGGCGGTCTACGAACACGGCCGCTTGGTTGTCGAGGATGAGATCAGGGTCAACGCCCCCCTCTCGGTCCGCGGCCTCGTCTTCTACCAGGAGAGCTGGGGGGTCACGGGGATGTGGCGGACCGCCAGCCTCGCGTGGCCCGACCGGGAGCTCCAGCTGACAGGAGAGGTCCCCAGAACCGACCCTGTCTCCGGCTCCAGGTTCTCAGCGGAGCTCTTCGCCTCGGACTTCGGCATCACGCCGGACGGCCGGGCCGACAACCTGACCACGGACCTGCGCAACCCGGCGCTCCGAGTGAGCGAGCAGCCGGCCTCGGCCAAGCCAAGGACCTGGTGGCTGTTCCGGGACGCGCCCGGGACCGCGTACCTCGAACTCCCGGACGGGACCCTGAAAGAGGCTCCGCCCCCCCCCTTCCGCCTCGCTTCCGTGGACCCGGTGCTTTTCTCCGGGCTCCAGGTCGTCCATGACCCCGGCTATCCCCTGGTCCTGGCCGGGTCCCTGGCCTGGCTGGCCGGCATGGTCCTCAACTTCCACCTCCACCGGCGCAGGATCCTCGTCGTGGCGGCGCCGGCGGAACCCGGCCATCCGGCCCGGGTGAGCGTCGGAGGCTGGAGTTCCAGGGGAGCAGGCGCCTTCAAGGATGATTTCAACAGACTCGTCGCCCGCATGCGGGAGGTCTCGTCATGATGGAAGCCGCGCTGTTTCAGACCGCGGCCGCGCTCTACGCGGCCGGCACGGGGCTGGGGTTCTTGTTCCTCTACAGCAGGGATGAGCGCCTCAGCCGGTGGATGTACAACCTCCTCGCGGCCGGAGTCGTCCTCCATCTGGCATCCCTGGGCGTGCGCCTCCGGGATTTCTGGGCCATCCCGGAGAACCGCTGGTACATGCCCATCAACTCCTTCTTCGGCGCCCTCTCAGCCATGACCCTGGCCATCACCGCGACCTTCGTGGTCGTGGAGGGCCGCCACCGCCTGGGCATCCTGGGCGCGTTCGTCCTGCCCTGGGCGTGCGTCGCGGCGGTCGGAGCCGTGCTCCGGCTCCACGCAGTGGGCGGCACCGAGATCCACGGCCTGGCCCCGGCCCTGCAAAGCTGGTGGATGAACATCCACCCCCTGGTCATCATGGCCGCCTACGCGGTCTTCGGGAACGCCTTCGGCGTCGGTCTGGCCCTGCTGGTCCAGGAGCGGCAGCTGCGGAGCAAGCGGCCGCAGGAGCTCTGCTACCGGCTCCCCTCCATCGAGGAGCTCGACAGCCTCAACTACCGCCTCATCGCCGTCGGGTTCCCGGTGCTGACCGTGGGCATCATCATGGGCGGCATCTGGGCGCACGCGGCCTGGGGCCGATTCTGGGGCTGGGACGCCAAGGAGACCTGGTCCCTCATCACGGCCCTGGTCTACGCGGTCTTCCTCCACCAGCGCCTCGTGGCGGGCTGGCGCGGCCGCAAGGCCGTCTACACCTCCATGCTGGGCTTCGCCTGCGCGGTCTTCACCTTCGTCGGCGTCAACTACCTCAGCCGGCTCCACGGGTACCTCTCGACCCCCTGAGCCACGCGCCATGGAACTCCTGCTCGCCGGCCTCAACCACAAGAGCGGCATCCCTTCCCAGGTCCGGGACCGCCTCGCCGCGACCGGCGGCCCCGAGTTCCTGCGCCGGATGCGGGAAGGGGGCTGGGAGGAAGCGGTCGCGCTCTCGACCTGCAACCGGCTCGAGCTCTACGCCGCGGTCGAGGACGCGGAGGCGGCCGGCGCGAGTCTCGGCGCCCTCTCACGGCTCGTCGAATCCGCTGCTGGGGTCTCCCTGGGCGACATGCTCTACACGCGCTCCGGCCGCGACGCGGCGCGCCACCTCTTTGCCGTGGCCTCGGGCCTCGACTCGCTGGTGACCGGCGAGAACGAGATCCTCGGTCAGGTGAAGACCGCCTACGAGACGGCCTTCACCGCCGGGACTACGGGCAAGCTCACGAACATCATCTTCCAGCGCGCCATCTTCGTGGGCCGGCAGATCCGCTCGGACACAGGGATATCCTCGGGCCAGCTCTCCGTCGCCTCGGTGGCCGCGGCCCTGGCCGAGCGCATCTTCGGGACGCTGACCGAGAGCTCGCTCCTCATCCTGGGCGCGGGCCCGATGGCCGAGACCGCGGCCCGGCACCTGCTCACCGCCAAGCCCGCCAAGCTCGTGATAGCCAACCGCACGCACCAGCGCGGCGTGGAGCTCGCGGCCTCGCTCGGCGCCGAGGCGGCGCGGTGGGAGGACTTCCCCGCCCTGCTTGAGACCGTGGACGTGGTCCTGGCCTCCACCGGCGCGCCGGAGCCCGTGCTGACCCGGGCCATGGTGGAGGCCGCCCTCCCCGCCCGGATGGGACGCTCGCTCTTCCTCATCGACATCGCCATGCCGCGCGACGTGGCGGACGACGCCGGCGAGCTCGACCATGTGTACCTCTACACCCTCGCCGACCTCCAGGGGATCGTGGACGAGAACATGACGCGCCGGCTCGGGGAGCTCGCCGCGGCCGAGGCGCTCGTGGACGCCAAGGCCGACGAGTTCGCGGCCTGGATGGCCGCGGTCAGGGCCGGGGAGCAGGCAAGCCTCCGCCACCATCCGGGCCGCAGCCTGCGTCGCGGCGAGGTGCTCCCCTCGCCGGAAAGGACGAAAACCGAGCAGACCCCGGATACGGGGACCAAGGGAGGACGCTCATGAAGATCCGCTACGGGACGCGGGGCTCGGCCCTGGCAGTCGCCCAATCCGAATGGTTCGCGGCGGAGCTCGGCCGCCTGCATCCCGGGCTCGAAGTCGAGCAGGTCGTCATCCAGACCAGCGGTGACCGGTTCTCCCTGGCCCAACCAGAAGACGAGCCAGGCGGGACCGAGGCGCCCAACGTCAAGGCCATGTTCGTCAAAGAGCTCGAGGAAGCCCTCCTGGCCGGGACCATCGATTTCGCGGTCCACTCAAGCAAGGATCTGCCAGGCGACCTGCCGCAGGGACTGGTCCTGGCCGCGTTCCCTACGCGGGAGGACCCGAGGGACGTCTACATCGGCACTCCGGCCGCACCCTGCTGGAAAACGGTCCAGGCCGGCAGCGGAGCGGGCCGGCCGCGTCCCCGCGTGGCCACGGCCGCGCTGAGGCGGCAGATCCAACTCGGCCGATCGGCCCCGGGAGCCTCCTTCGTCACCATGCGCGGCAACGTGGACACCAGACTGCGCAAACTCGCGGAGGGCGCGGCTGACGGCCTCGTCCTGGCCAAGGCGGGCTTAAAGCGCCTCGGCCGCGACAGCGTGCCCCATGAGATCCTCTCCGAGGAAATCATCGTCCCGGCCCCGGGCCAGGGAGCCCTGGCCGTGGAGGCGCGCGAGGACCGGCGTGAGGTCATGGACCTGCTCTCTGCCGCGGACCACGCCCCGACACGCCTCGAGGTGGAGTGTGAAAGAGCGTTCCTGCGCATGCTCGGGGGCGGCTGCCGCACGCCCCTGGGCGCTTGGGCGAGGATCTCAGGCAGCATCCTCGAATTCCTCTGGTTCTGGTCCGATGACGAGGGCCGCAAGCCCAGGCGCGGGTCCTTCACCTGTCCCGCAGACCCGGCCGAATTCAAGAAAAAGGCCGCAGAAGCCGCGGAACGGTGCCTGGCATTGTAGTAATTGTATTAATGGTCCGTGGCCTGACAGAAAATACAATTACGACAGCGCCTGGCATTGGATCAAGGTCCGCACAGCCACGGACGCGGCGGAAAATCCCATGGCACCGGTCACGAAGCTGGCGGTCCCCATGATGATGTTGCGGTCCTCGCAGGTGTGGTGAGGGTTGTCCGCGTGGGGACAGACGCAGACGAAACCCTTGCCCTTGTCGTAAGCCGGGGCAATGGGCGGCGTGGGCGGCTCGGCGGAGTAGACCGCAGGCAGGCCGAAGTCCCCCTTCCTCGGAAAGCCATGCTTCTGCCTGAGGATCTTGCGCACGGCCGAGGCCAGGGGATCGACCTCGGTACGGCTTAAGTCCGCCACGCGGACCTGGGTAGGGTCGAGCCGCCCCCCCGAGCCCGTGGAGCACACGGACGGGATGCCCCGCTCACGACAGAAGGTCAGGAGCCGGCACTTGGCGGTCACGTTGTCGATGGCGTCGATCACGAAGTCCGGGAGTTCGGAAAAGACCTCGGCCTCGGAATCGGCGTTGTAGAAGCGCGTCAGGGGCCGCACGCGGGCGTCCGGGTTGATCTTCTCGAAGCGCTCGGCGAGGACCGAGGTCTTGTGCCTGCCAACGCAGGTCGAGAGCGCATGGAGCTGACGGTTGGCGTTGGTGACGCAGACCTTGTCGAAATCCACGATCGTCAGGGTCCCGACCCCGCTGCGGCAGAGGGACTCGGCTGCCCAGGAGCCCACCCCGCCCAAGCCCACCACCATGACGTGGGCCTTGGCCAGGCGGGCCATGGCGGGATCGCCCACCAGCCTGGAGAAGCGGTCGAAGCGTCGGTGGCGCTTGTATTGCTCCCACTCAGCCGGGGTGAACTTGTCCCGCATCGATATGATTTTACCTTTTCGGGCCTCTCCCTGTGATGGTATCATCTCCACCGGCAACCCCGAAGGAGGACCTCATGACCGCCATCCTGCTGTCCGCCCTGCTCTGCGCCCCGACCCGCCTGTCCGCAGCCCCGGCCGAAACGCCGGTCCTCGCCGGCGTCGTGGCCGAGGCCATGGACTCCGGAGGCTACACCTATGTGCTTTTGAAGGAGGGCAAGTCCTCCCAGTGGGCGGCCGTGCCTCCGATGAAGGTGAAGGTCGGCCAGAAGCTGTCGCTCCAGCCCGGCATGGTGATGAAAAACTTCAAGAGTCCATCGCTCAAGCGCACCTTCAAGAGCATCATATTCTCCGGCGGGCCGGCCGGCGAGGCAGCCGCCTCCGACCCCCACGGCGGGATGGGCATGGGCCCGGAGCATGGGACCGGGAAGCCCGCCATGGGACACGGCGGCTCGTCCGTGCCGCTCCAGCAGGGACTGAAGATCGAGAAGGCCCCCGGACCTGACGGCGTCACCGTGGCCGGCCTCCACGGCCGGGCCAAGGAGCTCGACGGCAAGCAGGTCGCGGTGCGGGGCACGATCGTCAAGGTCTCCCAGGCCATCATGGGCCGCAACTGGGTCCACCTCCAGGACGGGACCGGGAGCGCCAAGCAGAAGAATTACGACCTCGTCCTGACCACGACGGAGCTGCCGGAGGCCGGGGAGACCGCGGTCTTCAAGGGCACGGCGCGCCGGGACCGTGACATGGGCATGGGCCTGCGCTACCCCTTGATCGTGGAAGACGCGGTCAAATCCAAGTAACCGGTGCCAGGCCTTGCATTATATGTCAGCTCGCTGACATATAATGCAATGAATACAATGCCAGGCACCCTTAAAGGACACCAAGACAGCGCTTGGCCTTGGCGATGATGCCCATGGGCTCGCCGGTCTTGGGCACGAAGTCGGCCCCCAACGCCAGGACCTGTTCCTCGATCTCTTGGTTGCGCATCCCGGAGATGACGAGGATATGCGTCTCGGCCAGCTCCGGGACCCGGCGGAGTTCGGAGAGGACGTGGATGCCGTGGACTCCGGGCATCATCACGTCGAGGATGATGAGGTCGGGCAGGAAGGCCTTCGCGTCCGGGATGCCCTGCTCCCCGTAGGGGCAGACCCTGACCTCGAGCCCGTCCTGCGAAAGACGCGCGCTGAGCGCCTCGGCGATGGCGACGTCGTCATCGATGACGAGCACTTTCTTGCGGGGGGCCTGCCCTGCCATGGTAAAAGTATACCATTAGCTGACGCCAGGCCCGGCATCCCATTAAACAGACGCGCCATCGAAGTGGTAGAATCCTGACGACAGCGAAGCCCGCACCGGAACCCGAACTCAGAGGAGCTACGCCCATGTCCGACGCCCCGTCCTCCAGCCGCCACCCGTGGAAGTTCTTCCGCGCCGGAGGCACGGACCAGGTCCTCCTCCAATCCGGTGCGGACCTGGCCGCGCTCCCGGACCTCGATCCTAAGCTCTGGGTGGCCCTGAGCTGCCCCGTCAAGGGCCTGGAGCTCGACGGCCGCACCCTGGAGCTCCTCGACACGGACAACGACGGCCGCGTGCGGGTCCCCGAGATCCTCGAGGCCGTGGCCTGGGCCAAGAGCCTCCTCAAGGACCCCGACGCCCTGCTGCGGGGCGGAGCCTCCCTCCCCCTGGCCGCCATCGACGACCGCACAGCGGAAGGCAAAGGGGTCCTGTCCTCCGCGCGGCAGATCCTCAGGGACCTGGGCAAGCCCGAGGCCTCCGCCATCGGCCCTGAGGCGACCGCGGATACGGCCCGCCTCTTCAGCCAGACCCGTTTCAACGGCGACGGGATCGTCCCCCCCGCTTCGGTCGACGACCCCGCGGTCCGCAAAACCCTCGCGGAGATCATCCTCTCGGTGGGCGGCGAGCCTGACTGCGGGGGATCGACCGGGGTCTCCAAGGCCAAGGCGGAACTCTTCTTCACGGAATGCCGGGACTTCTCGGACTGGTGGAAGGCCGCGGAGGAACCGCCGAAGGGCAGCCCGAAGGTCCTCATCCTGGGAGAGGGCACGCCGCTCGCCTGGGCCGCGTACGAGGCCGTGCGGGCCAAGGCCGACGATTTCTTCACCCGCTGCAGGCTGACCGCCTTCGACCCGCGCGCAGCCGGTCCGCTTAACGGGCCTGTCGATGTCTTCGCGTCCATGGCCGGCAAGGACCTGAGCCTTTCCTCCCCTGAGATCGCGGCCCTTCCCCTGGCCCGGGTCGAGGTCGGCGCCGCCCTCCCCCTGGCCGGCGGGGTCAACCCCGCCTGGCAGTCGGCCGTGGACGAACTGCGCCTGCGCGCGCTCGAGCCGCTCGGCATCAAGGGACCCGGCCTCTCCGAGACCGACTGGCTCCGGGTCAAGTCCCTCTTCGCGCCCTACGCCGCGTGGCTCGACGCCAAGAAGGGCCCCAAGGTCGAAGGATTGGGCCTGGCCCGGGTCCGCGCCCTGCTTTCCGCCAAGGCCGAGGAAACCGTGTCGCGCCTCATCGACCAGGACCTGGCCCTCAAGCCCGAGTTCGAGGCCATCCAGGCCGTGGACCGCCTGGTCCGCTACCACCGGGATCTGCGCCGGGTGCTCGACAACTTCGTCACCTTCTCCGAATTCTACGGCCGCCGCAGTCCGGCCGTGTTCCAGGCCGGCCGTCTCTTCATCGACGGCCGTTCCTGCGACCTCTGCGTCAGGGTGGCCGACATGGGCAAGCACGCGGCGCTGGCTCCAGCGAGCCACACCTTCCTCATGTACTGCGACTGCACCCGCAAGGACTCTCCTGAGAAGATGACCATCGCCGCGGCCCTCACGGGGGGCGAGGGCGACGGCATCTTCGTCGGCCGCAACGGCATCTTCTACGACCGCCAGGGCCGGGACTGGGACGCGACCGTGGTCAAGGTCATCGAACACGACATCAGCGTCCGGCAGGCGGTCTGGTCCCCGTACCGCCGCATGGCGCGCTTCATCGGCGAACAGATCCAGAAGCTCGCCGCGGCCCAGGACAAGGCGGTCACCGACAAGATGGCGGCGGGCGTGGAGCATGCGGCCGCGTCCGCGGCCTCCGGCGCGCCTCCGGAGAAGGCCCCGCCGTTCGACGTGGCGAAGTTCGCCGGCATCCTCGCGGCCGTGGGCCTGGCGGTCGGGGGGCTCGCAGCCGGGGTCGGCAAGCTCGTCGAGGCCTTCGCCGCCCTCCTCTGGTGGCAGAAGCCGCTCGCCCTGCTCGGCCTCTTCGTCCTCATCTCAGGGCCATCGGTCGTCATCACCTGGTTCAAGCTGCGCCAACGCAATCTGGGGCCGCTGCTCGACGCCAACGGCTGGGCCATCAACGGCCTCGTCAAGATCAACATCCCGTTCGGCGCTTCTTTGACCGCGCTTGCCCAACTTCCTCCAGGGTCTGCCCGCACCCTGGAGGACCCCTTCGCTCCCAAGGCCTGCCGCGCCGCGCTCTACGGCTGGCTCTTTCTGGGCCTCGTCATCCTGCTCGGGCTGGCCCTGGCTTTGCTCGGGGGCCCCTCGGGCCTCGCGGCCCGGCTTGGGCTCGGGGGCTGATTGCGCCAAGCACGCCGATTTTGCGAGAATGACCCGCAGCACCATATCCGCAAGGAGGCTCACATGAGGATCATCAGGATCATCGCTTTGATTCTATCCGTCGCGGCCTGCGCCGGCGCCGAGGACCTCACCGGCAGGTTCGGAGCCGGAGGCTCCTTCGGAGGCTCCGAGGCCACTGGCTCGGCATGGGTCAACGACCACGCCAAGCACCACTGGAACGCGGGCGGCTGGCTCCGCTATGGGATCATGCCCGAGCTGAGCGTCGGCCTCTCCATGGAGCACGTGAGCCTCGGGAACCGCAACCCGGCGGCCGTGCCCGTCCTGCTCAACGGCTACTACCACATCCTCCCGGAAAGCGCCTGGAACCCCAACGCGCACCTCGGCCTGGGCGTCGCGAACGTGCAGGAGAACGAGACCTACCACGGCAATGCCTTCACCTACAAGCTCGGCGTGGGCGTGGACCGCTTCATCCACAGGCAGATCTCGGTCGGAGCCTTCCTCGACTACCTCTTCGTCAAGGATCAGACCCGCTCGACCTACGTCTCGCACGAGATGCACACTTTCCTCTATGGCCTGACCGTCGGGCTATGGTTCGGCGGCGAAGCGCCCCGCAAGCTCAAGCCCGCTCCTGTCCAGGCTTCCGCCCCGGCTCCCAAGATTGCGGACGCGGACAGGGACGGGGTGATCGACGAGGCGGACACGTGCCCCGGGACCCCGTCCGGCGTCAAGGTCGACACCAACGGCTGCCCCAAACCTGAGAAGGTCACCATCCAGCTCCTCATCGAGTTCGACACGGACAAGTCGGACGTGAAGCCTGGCTACGACGACCAGCTCATGAAGGTCTCAGAGTTCATGAAGACCCACCCCGAGGTCTCGGCCGAGATCGAAGGGCACACCGACGATCGGGGCAACCACGACTACAACATGGCCCTCTCCCAGAGGCGCGCGGAAGCCGTGCGGCAGGCCCTCATCGACCGTTTTGACGTGACCGCCGGACGCCTGACCGCCGGGGGGTACGGCCCGACCCGGCCCGTGGCCTCCAACGACACGGCCGAGGGCAGGACGAAGAACCGCCGGGTCATGGCGACCTTCGACACCAAGTAGGTCTCCGGACTCCGGGGACCCGGGAGGCCCTCCGCGAGGAGGGCCTCCTCCTTTTCCGGTCCCCGGGGGCGAATTGCTAGAATCTCCCCATGACGACCGAGACCACGAAGCCCGCCGAAGCCGGCCCGGCCGACTTCATCCGCGACATCGCCGAGGCCGACCTCAAGAGCGGCAAGCACACCAAGATCGTGACGCGCTTCCCGCCCGAGCCCAACGGGTACCTCCACATCGGGCACGCCAAGTCCATCTGCCTAAACTTCGGGCTCGCGTTGGAGCACGGCGGGGTCTGCCACCTGCGTTTCGACGACACCAACCCGGCCACGGAGGAGGTCGAGTACGTCGAGTCCATCATGCGTGACGTCCGCTGGCTGGGCTTCGACTGGAAGGACAAGCTCTTCTACGCCTCGGACTACTTCGAGCGGCTCTTCGGCTACGCCGTGGAGCTCATCAAGCTCGACAAGGCCTACGTGTGCGACCAGACCCTCGACGAGGTGCGGCGCGACCGGGGAGACTTCAACCGGCCCGGCAAGGACAGCCCCTTCCGCAACCGGACCGCGGAGGAGAACCTCGACCTCTTCCGCCGGATGCGCGCCGGCGAGTTCGCGGACGGGTCCAAGACCCTCCGGGCGAAGATCGACATGTCCTCGCCCAACATGAACATGCGCGATCCGGTGCTCTACCGCATCAAGAGGGCCCGCCATCACCGCACCGCAGACGCCTGGTGCATCTACCCGATGTACGACTACGCCCACCCCCTCTCCGACGCCTTCGAGGGCATCACCCACTCCATCTGCACGCTCGAGTTCGAGGACCACCGGCCCCTCTACGACTGGTGCCTCGAGGCCGGCCCCGCGCCGTGCAGGCCCCGCCAGATCGAGTTCTCTCGACTCAACCTCACCCACACACTGATGAGCAAGCGCAAGCTCCTCGAGCTCGTCGAGAGGAAGCTCGTCTCGGGCTGGAACGACCCGCGCATGCCCACCTTGAGCGGCATGAGGCGGCGCGGCCACACCCCGGAGGCCATCCGCGCCTTCTGCGGCAGGATCGGAGTCACAAAATTCCCCTCTCTCAACGAGGTCGCCCTCCTTGAGGACACCCTGCGCGACGACCTCAATCGCCGCTGCCCCCGCGCCATGGCCGTCTTGAAGCCCGTGAAGGTCGTCATCGAGAACTACCCCGAGGGCCAGGTCGACGAGCTCGACGCGGTCAACCACCCCGATGACCCCTCGCAGGGCACCCGGAAGGTCTCGTTCTCCCGCGAGCTCTACATCGAGGCTGACGACTTCCGGGAAGACCCGCCCCCCAAGTTCTTCCGCCTGACCCCGGGACGCGAGGTCCGCCTGCGCTACGCTTACTTCGTGAAGTGCGTGGGCGTGGTCAAGGACCCCAAGACGGGAGAAGTCACGGAGATCCGCTGCACCTATGACCCCGCATCGCGCGGGGGGAACTCGCCCGACGGCCGCAAGGTCAAGGCCACCATCCACTGGGTCTCGGCCCGCCACGCGGTCCCGGCCGAGATCCGGCTCTACGACCACTTGCTGAACGTCTCCGACCCGGCCGACATCCCTGAGGACGGAGACTTCAAGGACCACTTGAACCCGAAGTCGCTCGAGACCCTCAAGGGCTGCATGCTCGAGCCTTCGCTGTCCGCGGCCGCTCCGGGAACGCGCTTCCAGTTCGAGCGGCAGGGCTACTTCTGCGCGGACCCCGTGGACTCCAAGCCCGGGGCGCCGGTCTTCAACCGCACGGTCACCCTGCGGGACACTTGGGCCAAGATCGAGAAGACCCAGCCGAAGAAGCAGAACTGACTGATGGAAAGGGTTCCACCTGAAGAAGCGCCTTTCAGATCAAGCTGACCGCCCAGCGTGGTGCGCCGTCTCGAGTTTCCGCGCAGGGAAGGTCAGGGCAGCGGCCACGACCAGAAGGCTCGCGGCCATCAGGTAGGCGGCGTTGTAGCTCCCCGAGCCGGTGGCGGCCCTGGCGGCCTCGAACATCCTCCCGGCGGCCAGCGGGAACACGAGCCCGCCGACGCCCCAGGCCGTGAACACGAGCCCGTAGTTCACGCCGAAGTTCTTCAGCCCGAAGTAGTCCTTGGCAGCCGAGGGGAAGACCGACAGGCACGCCCCGTAGTTGAAGCCCAGGAGCATGGACACGACCACGAACGCGGCCATGTTGGAGAGCCCGGCGCGCAGGACCAGCATGAGGCAGGCCTGGAAAACGAAGATGAGGAACATCGTCCAGAGGCGGCCCAGGATATCGGAGGCCATGCCGGCCACGATGCGGCCCCCGGCGTTGCCGACCGCCAGCAGGGCGACCAGGATGAACCCGGCCTCGATGTTGCCGAGCTTGGCGATGGTCGTGATGTTGGCGATGATCATGAGCCCGGCGCCCGCGCCGCAGGCGAACATGATCCAGAGCAGGTAGAACAGGGGCGAGCGCAGGAGATCCGCGGGACCCAGGTCCATGGCGGGCTTGGCGGCCGCCGCGGCACCCGCCGCGCCGGCGTCCAGGGGCACGTAGCCTGGAGGCGGGGCATTGAGCCACTGGGCGAGCAGGACCACGGCGGCGAGGAACCCCAGGCCCAGGATGAGGAGCGTCCTCTTGATGTTCCTCTCCTTGAGGGACAGGATCGCACCGGAAGTCTCCTGGAGCTTGCTCTCCAGGAACGTGGTCTCCTGGCCCGGAGCGGCGGACTT
>JBAZSR010000004.1:23074-24297 GCA_041662295.1 Elusimicrobiota bacterium
GGCTCCGCCATGACCGGGCCCGGCTTGCCGTAGAGGTTGTAGCCCGTCAGGTTGTTGGCCAGCGGCGAGATGTAGACCGAGGCCAGGCCGAACCCGGCGACCACGATGCCGGCGATCATGCCGGTCTTGCGGGCCGGGAACCACTTGACGGCCGGAGGCGTGGCCGAGGCGTAGCCCAGCCCGATCCCGGTGCCCGCCAGCAGGCCGAACCCTGCCACGTACCAGAAGAGCGTGGTCGAGAAGCTCGCGAGGATGAGCCCCAGCCCGGTCAGCACGCCGCCGGCCGCGGCCACCCAGCGCGGCCCGATCCGGTCCTGGAGGCGGCCCGCCGGGACCATGACGAGGGCGAACACGATGCACGCCACCGAATACGGGAGGGCCTTGTCCGCGTCGCTCCAGCCCCACTCGGGCGGGATGGCCTTCTTGATGACGCTCCAGGCGTAGAGAATGCCCAGCGCCAAGTTGATGCCCGTCCCCGACAAAGCGACTTTCCAGCCCGGATTGCGTTCGGTCTCGGCGTTCATGGCGCTCCTTGGACGCGGCAGACGGCTCCGCGATGCGCAAGTATAGAGAATCCCGCCGCTCTCCTACAAGCTCGGAAAGAGCCGGGAGAAGGCGCGGGGGCGGACTTTCTTTTGCATAATATCCGCCTCAGGAGGCAACCATGACCCTCACCGCCGCCCCCAGACGCACCCTTCCCGATTTCGGATTGGCCGCCAAGGACATCGAAGCCGGCGCCGCCTCGGCCGTGGCCAAGGCCAAGGCCAGGCTCGAGGCCCTCGCCTCCAGGCCCGCCGCGGAGCGCACCTTCGAGAACACGGTGATGGAGTTCGACCGGATCCAAGACGACCTCGGCAACGAGCTCGTGGCCCACACCTTCCTCCAGCATGTCAGCCCGGACGAGGACGTCCGCAACGCCAGCCGCGGCTGCGAGGCGGGCCTGGACAAGTTCCTCATCGACATCTGGAGCCGGGAGGACATCTATGCCGCGATCGACGGGTTCGCCTCCAAGGCCCGGGGCCTCGCGGGCGAGGACGCGGTCCATCCCGGAGGGAGAGCGTCCCGCCGGCCCTCTGGAAAGGCGTTGGCCGGCGAGGACGCGAAGCTCCTCAAGAAGACCCTCGACGGCTTCCGCCGCAGCGGCATGGCCTTGCCCCCGGTCGAGCGGGCGCGGCTGAAGGTCCTCAAGGGGCAGCTCGTCGAGCTCGAGCTTGCCTACCGGA
>JBAZSR010000004.1:24307-27989 GCA_041662295.1 Elusimicrobiota bacterium
AGATCAAGGACTTCCTCTCCGTTACCAAGGAGGAGCTCGAGGGCTGCCCCGCGGACTTCGTGGGCCGGCTCAAGCGCGACGGGGACCGCTACCGGGTGACCATGGACGCGCCGGACTATCTCGGCTTCATGCAGAACGCCAAAAGCGGCGCCGCCCGGGCAAAGTTCGAGAAGCTCTACCTCGCCCGCGGCGGGCCGGACAATGTGGCCGTGTTCGAGGAGGCCCTCCGGGTCCGCGAGCGCATCGCGAAGACTTTAGGCTACAAGACCTTCTCCCACTTCGTCCTCGAGGAACGCATGGCCGGGGAGCCCAAGGCGGTCAGCGCCTTTCTCGGCAGACTGCGCTCCCGGCTCAAGGTCCGGGGCCGCACGGAACTCTCCGAGCTGCTCAGACTCAAGCGCCGGGACGACACGTCCGCCAAGCGCCTGGAGACCGCGGACTACTCCTACTACTTCACGAAACTCAAGAAGGAGCGCTTCAACATCGACGAGGAGTCCACCAAGCAGTACTTCCCCATCGACGGCGTGCTCGGGGGCATGTTCGAGCTTTTCGGAACGGTCCTTGGCGTTCGGTTCGCCGAGATCCGGCCGGCCAAGGCGTGGCACCCCGGCGTGCGGCTCTTCGAGACTCGCGACAGCCGCGATGGGTCGCTCATCGGGCACTTCTACCTCGATCTCCATCCTCGGGAGGGCAAATACAAGCACATGGCCGTGTTCGGGCTTGTGTGCGGCTGCCGTGAGGAGGAGGGCTACCGGCCGCCGGTCTGCGCCATGGTCGGGAACTTCAACCCGCCGTCCAAGGACCGGCCCTCACTGCTGAAGCACTCCGAGGTCACGACCCTCTTCCACGAGTTCGGCCACGTCGTACACCAGGTCCTCACCAAGGCGAAGCACCCTCGATTCTCGGGCACGCACGTCCTGCGCGACTTCGTGGAGGCGCCGTCCCAGATCATGGAGAACTGGGTCTGGCAGGAGGAGGTCATGAACCGGCTCTCGGGGCACTACCAGGACCGCTCGCGCAAACTGCCGGCCGAGACCTTGCGGGCCATGATCGCGGCCCGCCAACTCGGCTCAGGGCTGCGCACGCTCCGCCAGATCCTTTACGGGACATCGGACCTCTTCTACCACACCCAACCCTGCAAGGACACCACCGCGGCCTGGCGCCGCATCCACGACAGCGTGACGCTCTTCAAGCTCCCTGAAGGCGCCATGCCCCAGGCCAGCTTCGGCCATCTCATGGGCGGCTACGAGTCGTCCTACTACGGCTACCTCTGGGCCGAGGTGTTCTCGGCCGACATGTTCACGCGCTTCGAGCGCGAGGGCCTCTTCAACCCCAGGACCGGCGCCGAGTACCGCAGGCTCATCCTCGAGCCCGGCGGCGGGGCCGACGAGGGTTCCCAAGTCCGCGCGTTCCTCGCCAGGCCGTCCAACGAGAAGGCCTTCCTCAAGACCCTCGGGATCGCCAAGACCTGACCCCCGTCATAGAAGGGACCTCGCTTATTTGGGTAGAATGAGCCCAGGGATGGATGCTGGAACCTTCGTGCCGAAGTGGATCGCCTGGGAGGTCACGGGGCACTGCAATCTGGCCTGCATCCACTGCCGGGCGGCGTGCCCTGACGCTGACACCCTCCTTTCGCCAGGTGCCGGCGCGCTCCAGCAGACCGCGCCGGCAAAGGGCGTTCTGCCGGGCCTGCTCCCCACGGACTACTCCACGGCCGACGCCAAGGCGCTCCTCGAAGACATCGCCTCCTACTGCAAGCCCGTGCTCGTGCTCTCCGGAGGCGAGCCCCTGCTCCGGCCGGACCTCTTCGAGCTCGCCCGCCACGGCACGGAACTGGGCCTCAAGATGGCCATGGCCACCAACGGGACCCTTGTGACCGACGAGGTGTGCGGGAAGATCAAGGAGAGCGGCATCCGCATCGTGTCCCTCTCTCTTGATGGGCCGAACACCGCGGTCCACGACGATTTCAGGCGCCAGCCCGGCGCTTTCGAAGCCACCCTCAAAGCCGCGGAGGCTTTCAAGCGCCACGGCATCGAGTTCATCGTCAACTCCTCCTTCACCAAGCGCAACCAAGGACACATCGGAGAGGTCTACCGGCTTGCGAAGTCGATCGGCGCAAAGGCCTGGTACCTCTTCATGGTCGTGCCCACAGGCCGGGGCAAGGACCTCCTCTCGGAGCTCATCACCAAGGAGGACTACGAGGGCATCCTGGAGTGGCATGCCCTCATGGAGCGGGAGGAGCATGAGCTCCTCGTCCGGCCCACCTGCGCCCCCCACTACTACCGCGTCGTGCGCCAGCTCGCCAAGAAAGAAGGCGTCCCGGTCAAACAGCGCTCGCTCTCCTTCTCCACGGGCGGAAGCAAGGGCTGCATCGCAGGACAGAGCATCGTGTTCATCGACCACCAGGGCGGGGTCCACCCCTGTTCCTACTTCCCAGACCTGGCCGGCAGCCTCAGGACATCCTCCTTCAAGGAGATCTGGGAGAACTCCCCCTTGCTCAAGTCCCTCAGGGACTTCAAGTCCTACAAGGGTCGCTGCGGGGAGTGCGAGTTCCTCAACGTGTGCGGCGGGTGCAGGGCCCGAGCCCTGCTCATGGACGGCGATCACCTCGGCGAGGAACCGCTCTGCGGCCACATCCCCCTGCGCCGCCGCCGGACCCAGGAGGGCGCGACGTGAACGACCGCTTCCTTAGAGCTTGCCGGCGGCAGGCCGTGGACACGACGCCTGTCTGGCTGATGCGCCAGGCCGGACGCTACCTGCCCGAATATCGGGCGGTCCGGCAGAAGCACCCTTTCCTCGAGATGTGCCGGAACCCGGAGCTGGCGGCCCAGGTGACGCTCCAGCCCGTGGACCTCATCGGCGTGGACGCGGCCATCCTCTTCTCCGACATCCTCATCCCTCTGCCCGCCATGGGCGTGCCGCTGCGCTTCGAGGAAGGGCGGGGCCCGATGCTCGGCAAGGGCATCCGCGACCGCTCCAGCGTGGAGGCCATGAAGCTCCCGGACCCGGGCCATGACCTCAGATTCGTGCTGGACGCCATCAAGGTCCTCAGGGAAGAGCTCTCCAAGCGGGACGGGATCCCCCTCATCGGGTTCGCGGGCTTGCCCTGGACCCTGGCATGCTATATCGTGGAAGGCGGCAAGTCCAGCGACTACAGCCATCTCCGGGCCATGATGAAGGATGAGCCCAAGACCTTCTCCCTCCTCATGGACAAACTCGCGGCCATGACGGCCGACTACAGCAGGGCCCAGGTCGAGGCAGGTGCCCAGGCCTTCCAGTTCTTCGACTCCTGGGCCGGGGTCCTGACCTGTTCGGAATACGAGCGCTCGGTCCTGCCCCACACCCTGAAGGCCATGTCCAGCGTGCCCCGAGACAAAGCGCCGGTCATCCACTTCGCCGGAGACAACCGCGCGATCCTCCCCCTCCTCAAGGACCTCCCGGCGGACGTCCTCTCCATCGACTGGCGTGTGCCTCTCGACGAGGCAGCCGCGAGCGTCGGGAAGGGCTTCTGCCTCCAGGGCAACCTCGACCCGCAAGCCCTGTTGGGGACCATCCCCGAGATGGAGAAGGCCGCGGCCGAGGTCCTGGTCCGCGGCAAGGCCGCGTCGAGCCACATCTTCAACCTCGGGCACGGCATCACGCCCCAGACCGACCCCAAGAACGCCAAGGCCCTGGTCGACTT
>JBAZSR010000004.1:27999-30550 GCA_041662295.1 Elusimicrobiota bacterium
GGCCAAGTCCTGAGCTCCTTTTGCCTGGGCATTGCTGATAATCAGAATCTCTGATATACTGATTATATGAGCTATCTGCGTCGCATCTCCGAGCGCCATCAGGTCACGATACCGCCGAGCCTCCTCGACGCGGCAGGCATCCCGGAAGGAGCGCTCGTCTCCATCATCGCCGAACCAGGACGCATCATCCTTGAACCGCGCCAGATCCTGCAAAAGGACCTCTCCGATGAGGATTGGAAGGCCCTGGATTCGCTCGTCAAGGACCAACTCAACCAAGGCAAGTACGAAGAGTGTCCGGATCCGCGATCCGCGAAGAAGCACCTCCGGCGGCTGAGGAAGTGATCAAGACCCGCTTCCTACGCTCGTTCGACGAGTCCTTCCGCGGTCTCCCTCCCCGGGAGGCAGCCTCGGCGGAATCGGTTGTTTCCAGGCTCATCGACTACTTCTCGGGAAGAACGCGGCCTCCGGGCCTCGGCCTGCGCAAGCTCAAAGGACGCTATTGGGAGATCCGCGCTTCTCTGGACCTGCGGATCCTGTTCCTGTTGGAAGAGGACACCGCGACCTTCGTCATCGTCGGGAACCATGACGCCATCCGGCGCCGTTTGCGGGCCAGGCATTGACCGCCCCTCAGCATCCCAGCCGGCTGGTTTGGTACCATAGAAGTCGCACATGAGCCCGACGACCGGTCGCGTGGGAGTGGCCCTCCTGACCATGGGCGAGCCAGAGAGCGTCGCGGAAATCCGTCCCTACCTGCGGCAGCTGCTCTCGGACCGCGACCTGGTCCGCTTCCCGGTCCCTCAGCTCCAGTCCGCCTTTGCCTGGGCCGTGTCGGGACTGGCCAAGGGACGGCTGACCAGGACGCTTGATGCCATCGGAGGCAGCTCCCCCCTGGTCCGCCTCACGACCCTCCAAGCCCGGGCGCTCGAGGCTTCCCTCAAGGAAGACGGCGATTTTCACGTCTACCCGGTGATGCGCTATGGAAGGCCCTCGGCGTCCGACGCGGCGCGGCGCATGAAGGAGGACGGCGTGCTCCGGATCGTCGCCCTGCCCCTCTACCCCCAGTTCTGCCGCGCCACCACAGGCTCGAGCCTCCGGGACCTCGACTCGGCCCTCCAAGCCGGGGAGCTCTCCGTCCCGGTGTCCCGCATCGAGTCCTGGCCGGACCATCCCGGCTACATCTCTTCGCTCTGCGGGCTCATCTCGAACACGGTCGGCCGCTCCCCGAAAGGCAGACCGCACCTCCTCTTCATCGGCCACGGCATCCCGCTCTCCCTCGTGAAGGACAAGGACCCCTACCCCTCCGAGATCGACAGGACCGTCTCAGCCGTGCGCCGCGTCTTCCCAGGCCTTCCTGCCTCGCTGGCCTGGCAGGGCCGCACCGGCCGGGGCCGCTGGCTCGAGCCCGAGGCCAAGACCGAGGTCCGGCGGCTGGCAAGCCTGGGCGTGGACCTCCTCGTGGTCGTGCCGGTCAGCTTCGTGAGCGACCACTCGGAGACCCTCTGGGAGCTCGACATCGACCTGCGCCAAGCCGCCATCGACGCGGGCATCGGCATCTTCCGCCGCGTCCCCGCCCTCAACAACGAGCCCGCGTTCACGGCCGCCCTCCGGGACCTCACCCTGTCGGCCCTGGCAGGGTCCCGGGACTAGGCGGAGCCCATGCCCCGGAAGGTCGTCATCGTGGGAGCCGGGATCTCGGGCCTGGTCACGGCCCACTACCTGCGCCGGACCCTTGAGGCGTCCGGCGAGACGTCGGACATCCTCATCCTCGAAGCCGACTCGATTCCAGGCGGCACCATGCGCACGGTCCCGGACCAGGGCTTCGACATCGAGTGGGGGCCCAACGGCTTTCTCACGAACAAGCCTCACACCCTCGACCTCGTCAGGGACCTCGGCATCGAATCACGTCTCCTGCGCTCCTCGGACCGGGCCCGCAAGCGCTTCGTTCTCTCCGAAGGAAAGCTCAAGCGACTGCCGGAATCGCCCTTCTCCTTTTTCACCTCGGACCTGCTGAGCCTAGCCGGCAGGCTCCGGGTCATGGCCGAGCCTTTCGCCTCCGCTCCTCCGGAGGGCAAAGATGAGTCCCTGGCCGAGTTCGCCAGCAGGCGGCTCGGGACCGAGGCCATGGAAAAGCTCATCGAGCCCATGGCCGCCGGCGTGTTCGCAGGCGACCCCGACCGGCTCTCCTTGAAGTCCTGCTTCCCGCGCATCCACGAGCTCGAGATCCGCTACGGAGGCCTCATCAAGGCCATGCTGAGCCTACAGTGGGAGCGCCGCAGAGGAAAAGCCGCAGCGATCGGCCCGGACGGCAGGCCCAAGGAGATGTCCGCAGGTCCCGGCGGGGTCCTGACCTCGTTCGACAAGGGCGTTCGCGTCCTCATCGAGACCCTGGCCGGCAGGCTCTCAGACAGCCTGAGGTTCGACGTCAACGTCTCAAGCCTCAAGCGATTGGGCTCGCGGTGGGAGCTCTCTGTCAGCGAGAAAGGCCGGCCCTCCTATGTCCAGGCCGACGCCGTGGTCCTGGCCTGCCCCGCGGGCGAGGCCTCCCGGATCG
>JBAZSR010000004.1:30560-46739 GCA_041662295.1 Elusimicrobiota bacterium
CGCGGACCCCGCCCTGGCAGCCGAGCTCAAGGGCATCCCCTATGTGCCGGTGGCCGTGGCCGCCTTCGGCTGGGAGGCTTCCAGCCTGCCCAGGCCCCTCGATGGATTCGGGTTCCTTGTGCCCCGCTTGGAGGGCCGCAACATCCTCGGCGCACTATGGGATTCGAGCGTGTTCCCTGGCCGCGCCCCCAAAGGCCGCGCCCTCATCCGCGTCATGGTCGGAGGGGCCAGACAGCCCAGCCTCGCCCTCATGCCCGAGAGCGACCTCCTCTCCATGGTGGAATCGGAACTCACAGCCACCATGGGGATCAGGACCGCCCCCATCCTCAGGAAGGTCTTCGTCCACCGCCAGGCCATCCCCCAATACCCTGTCGGCCACGGAGCCAGGCTCGACCGCATCAGCGCCAGGCTTAAAGACCTTCCGGGCCTCAGTCTCAACAGCAACGCCTACCGCGGCATCGGCCTCAACGACTGCGCGCTCCAGTCCCGCCTTTGCGCCGAGGAACTGGTGCGCCGCCCATCGCAAGGAGGTTAGCGTGTCATGGGTGGCGCAGATCTTGTCCTGACGACAGGACGGGCCAGCACCCGCTCCACGGTCCGAGTCTCCTAGAACTTGGCGTTGACGCCCGCTTCGTAGAGCTTGAAATGGCCGTTCATGCCGCCCTCGACCTTGTCGCGATACCGGTCGAAGCGCATCGCGAAGCTGGTGGTCAGGTACTGGGCCTTCTCAGGCGTCCATTCCATCCCGAACCGGAGGCTCTGCACTCGGATGTCCGTCGGCCCGAGGTCCGTCACCTGGCCTGCGGCATCCTCTCCCGCGCCCGGAGCGCGGAAGCGGTCCAGGAAGGTCGGGGTGTTCGCGCGCGACCGGGCGTAGGTCCCGCTGCCGTTGACCGCCAAGCCCAACGGCAGCCTCACGCGTCCGCTGGCCGTGACCACGTCGTTCTTGGCCTCGTAGCGCATGAACGGGTCGCGCATCATGTCCGTGACGAGGTTGGCGCTCGTGTCGGAGTACTTGTTGCTGAGGCCGAACCAACCCTCGGAGAAGTACCGCTCATCCTCGCGGCTGAAGTCCATGCCCACGGAGCCGCGGGAGCCGTTCCAGCCGCCGCCCACGCTCCAAGTGTCGAGCTTCCGATGGCCGCGCATCAAGTTCGAGAACTTGTTGCGGGACGCGGACTTGGACATGGCCGAGGTCACGCTGAAGCCCGCAGGCAGGGGGACATTGACCGCCACGTCCACCGCGTTCTCCCAGGTGGGCATGTTCTCGAACACGGCCCGATTGGCCTGAAGCCGCTTGTAGGACGCTTCCACCTCGACATCGTATGGGAGCACGACCATGGCGCCCAAGCGCATGATGTGCTTGGTGTCCTGGCCGGCCGTGCCGTTCTGTTGGGCGGTCTCGTGGGTGATGAAGGTCCCATCCTGATAGAGCCCCGAGGTCGTGGTGTTGAACCGCTCGGCCGCCACGTAGCGGCGCCTGTTGTACTCGACCTTATAGAGCCCGTCGACGTGCAGGAAGGACAGGGGCTGGTGCCGGGCCGAGAGCTCCCAGCGCACCGTGCTCTTGTCGATCTGCTCGATGGAGCCAGGGTTGAGGTTGGCCGAGTCGAGGTAGCCCATGTTCTCTCGGATGACGTTGCCCCTGGCGTAGAACTTACTGGTGACCGAGAAGTGGTCGCTGGGGTTGTAGGAGGCCCCGGCCATCCCGGTGTACGCCAGCGCCTTGAAGCCGCTCGTGGCGGCGCGGCGCCTGCTGCTTGAGAGCATGCCCGTGAAAGCCAGGGACTTGGACGGGTGCGCCCGGAAGCGCAGGTCATCCTGGTCCCAGCGCACCATGGGCCAATGCTCGCGCCGAGGATAGACGCCGCCGTCGAGGCCGGAGGTGGACCACGTGTTCGAGTGCGACAACTCTGCGTAAATGGAGTTGTCGCGGAAGTCCGTGTGCACGTGCTCGTAGGCCAGGGCCGCGACGCCGCCGATCTCGGCCTGGGCGCCCACGCTGTAGTCGTTACGGACCATATTGACGTGCTGGTAGTCGGCGGACGTCACGCCCCGTCCGCTCTGCTCGTTGGCGACCTCGAAGGACTTGCCGGTGTCGAAGTCGTGCTTGTAGCCGAAGTCGAGGGTCAGGAAGTCCAGGGGCCGGACCTCGAGCCCAAGATCGAGGAACTTGCGCTGGAACGCGAAGCTCTCGCCGATGGACATCCACTCGTCGAATGTGCCGCCGAGCCCGATGGTCGAGCTCATCATCTGGTTGGTCCGATAGTACCCGTCCTGGGTGATGACGAACGGCAGGAAGGCGATGCGGTGGGTGATGGTGTTGTAGCCGCCCTTCAAGCGCACGAAGGACCCCACCCCGGCGTCGACGTAGCCCTCCTCCTCGTGGGAGTTGATCCCCGCGAGGCCGAAGTCGAACCAGGCGATGGCGTCCCCGAAGGGCCTACCGTAGGCCCGGAGGTCGACTTTGCCGTCGTACCCGTCATACTGCCGACCGTCGTATTCGCGCACCATGCCCGGCTTCTTGTACTCGTCGAAGACCATGAACTTATTGTCGAGTTCGACGGAAAAGCTCTCAGACTGGAAGAGACTCGGCTGGGCGCCGGCGGGAGCGGCCGCCATCAGCCCAGCCAGCATCGCGTTCAAGATTCGTTTCATCGCTTCAGTTCCTCCCTGGTAAGGGTGCATCTCTAGTTCTTGAAGAAGACGTGCCGTTCGGAGCCGTGGATGTCCTTATGGCAGTCCGTGCAGCGTCCGCGCTGCTGGAGCCCGCTCACCCGGAGGGCGCCGACGCCGTTGGCGCGCTGGACGTGCGGCCACTTGTGGCAGGTCATGCACAGCGTGGGCTGACTCTGCTTGAGGAGCGACTCGTTGACCGAGCCATGGGGTTTGTGGCAGGTGGCGCAGCTCTCGACCACGGGCGGATGCTCGTAGGCGAAGGGACCGGCCTTGTTGACGTGGCACTGGAAGCAGGTGTCCTCGAGGGTCTCCTTGGCGAGGTTCCCCTCGGCGCCGCCGTGCGGGTTGTGGCAGCCCACGCAGGACAGCTTGCCCTCGCGCACCGGGTGGTGGGAGGGAAGCTGCATATCGGCCCCTTCCTTCTTGTGGCAGCCGATGCAGGTCTCGGTCGCGTCCTTGGCCAGCTGAGCCTTGCCCTTGCCGTCGTGAACGCTGTGGCACTTGAGGCAGGAGAGGCCGGCCTGTTTGTGGGCGCTCGTTCCCCAGAGCATGATGCCCTTCTGCTTGTGACAACCGAGGCAGGTCGCGTTGACCTCGACCGCGGGAAGGCCGCTCGTCTTCTTGATGGTTGCGAAGCCCGGATTGGACTTGTCGCCGCCGGCGGCCGCGTGCAGGGAGCCCGGCCCGTGGCAGGACTCGCAGGACTTCTCGAAGTCGATCTTCTTGACCGCGGGCAGGCGCTTGCCGTGCTTGGACTTCTTAAAGTTCTCGGAATGTTCGGCATGGCATCCGGCGCAAGCCGCGGCGCCCACTTCGGTCGCCTTCTCAGCCGCTTTCTCCTGGGCCGCCCCAGCGGCGGCGAGCCAAGACAGGCAGACCGCCGCGATGACGAAAGACATCAGACGAGTTCGCATCTTCACCTCTCCTCTGTTTGGGAATGTGGAGAAATCTACTTAAAGTATAACAGCCCCGTTGGACCGCCCCAATGGCGACAGCCATATGGGAATATGATATTCGTCATATCCTCCCCTGCCGCCGGCTCAAGCCGGCGTCAGAGGCCGGGCGCGCCGTTATGGCACATGCCACACTTCATCTCCACCACATCCACGCCCTCGACCGGGTGCTTGAACGCCTGAGCGGACAGGCGGGCCCGCGCCACTTCCTGGGGAGCGCCCTGGGCCAGCACCGTGTGGCACGCGTCGCAGGACTTGGTCACGACCCTGCCGTCAGGGCTCTTGTGAAGGCCGTCATGGCAGCGGTAGCACCCGTCGGAGTCGCGGTGGCCCGCGTGGTTGGGATGCACGCGCCAGTCGGTCTTCATCTCCGGAAAGACGTAGGCGGAGAAGAGCCTAGCCACGGTCTCTGCCGCAACCTGGACAGCCTCGGACTTCTGTTCGACGACCTTGGGATGGTTCTTCGCGTAGTACTCGGGCAGGCCCTTGCGGATGGAGGCCAGCGCCTCGGATTCGGCGGCGTACGAGGCGGCCAGGAGGCGCACGGCCTCCCTCTTCAAAAAAGGGAGGCTCGCGTCCAGGCCGCCGGACTCGAAGGCGCCGTCCACGACCCGGTCCGCGGGCTTATAGATATGGGAGGGCCGGTTGTGGCAGTCCACGCAGTCCATGCGGCGGACAGGCATCTTGGCGAGCTCCTCGGCCGAAGGCGGAGCCTCGGTCGTCGTGTACTCGGTGCTCTTGTCGTCCGGGCCCACGACCCGCACCCAGGGGATGCTCTCACGCGAGGCGTCCGAGGCGTAGAACACCTTGTTCTTGATGTTCATGTGCCAATGGATGCCGCCGGAGGCTCCGGTCGAGGGGTCCCCTCCGCCGACCTTGATGAGCATCTGGGCCTGCCAGGGCGTGTTCTTCTCATCCGAGATGCGGTGCGTGAAGGTCTTCTGCACGCCGCCGAAGAACTTCGCGGGCCAGTGGCAGTTCTCGCAGGTCTCCTGGGCCGGCCGCAGGCTGTGCACCGGGGTCTTGATGGGCCGGGAGAACTTGTTGAACGTGACCGAGTAGACCTGGTAGAGGCCGGAGAGCTTGGAGCGCACGAACCAGCCCGCGCCCTCTCCCACGTGGCAGGAGACGCACGCCACCCGGGCATGGGCGGAGAACTGGTAGGCCGTGTGCTCGGGCTTCATGACCTCATGGCAGAGCTTGCCGCAGAAGGCCACGGACTCGGTGAAGTGATACGCCCGGTATCCGGCGACGGACAATGACGCGGCCACGGCCACGGCCACGGCCAGGGACACGGCAGCGACGAGCCGGTCGCGGGCGTCGTTGAGGTCGAGGCGCGGCAGGGGCAGGGCCTGCCCCCCTCTCGCCCGCCGCCGGTCCTCCCACCACATGCCTGCGCACGCCAGGATCACTCCCCCGACCCCGGTGCCGGGCAGAACCAAGTAGATCATCATCCCCATGTACGCATTGCCGGAACCGGCCAGCATGTCCAGGAGCATCATGGGGATGCCGATGCCAGCGCTCACGCAGGCCACGACGAGGCCGAGATAGCTGACGGGGTTGCGCAGGAGGCTCAGGAACTTGGTGCCCGGGGTGTCGTTCATTTCTGGCTCGCGTAGGAGTGCAGGCCGCTCATGAGGTAGTTGACGCCGAAATAGGTGAAGAGAACGAACGCGAAGCCCGCCACGGAGAGCCAGGCCATGCGGCGGCCCTGCCAGCGGTGCGTGCGCCTGAGGTGGATGGCCGCGGTGTACACGAGCCAGGTGACGAGCGACCAGGTCTCCTTCGGGTCCCAGGACCAGTAGGAGCCCCAGGCCTCATTGGCCCAGACCGCGCCCAGGATGATCCCCGCGGTGAGGAGGAGATAGCCGAGCCCCATGGCGCGCTCGTTGAACCGGTCGAGGAGCAGGGCCGTCTCGTGCTCGGGCCTGCCCCTGAAGGCTCCCAAGACGAAGGACGAGGCGAGGAAGGACAGCGCCAGGGCCGAGTAGCCGAGCATGATGACCGCCACGTGCAGGAGGAGCCAGTCGGACTGGAGGGCCGGGACGAGCGGCGCCACGGAGGTGTCGAGTAGGGCGCAGACCCCTAGCAGGACGATGGTCAGGCCCGAGACCCCGGGACCCAGCCAGGCCTCGTTCTCCTTCCTTTGGAAGAAAAAGGAGATTCCGGTCAGGCCCCAGGACATGGCGGCCAGGGACTCGAACTGGTTGGCCAGGGGCGCGTGGCCGGACTCCTTCCAGCGCAGGACGAGGAAGGCGGTCTGAAGGAGCCAGGCGAATCCGAGGGCCCTGCGGCCCGCGGTCCGCCAGCCGGGCCGGGCGAAGAGATAGGCCCCGGCGAAGACCACGAGGGCGGCCCCATAGGCCGCGAACGACCAGTTGAAGACAGTCATGTTCATGGGGTCAGCCTCTTCAATTAGGAGAAGATACTATACCTCCCGCCGCGGAAAGCCGCCATGACCCCCGGCAACCGAGGACATGACGCCTATCATGCGCCGGCCCGCCGGGCTCAGCGCTCGGCCGCGGCCTTCTCGAGGCCGGACCGGTCCCTGACGTCGATGCTCTTGCCCGAGACCCGGACGAGGCCGCGGCGCTGGAAGGCCGCGAGCCCCCGGATCACGGTCTCCGGAGAGAGACCGAGGTTGTCCGCGATCTCGCGGCGGCTGTAGGCGGGCCGGAGATGGCACGAGAGGCTGGCATCCGGCACCGGCGGAAATTTGAGCGAGAGAAGGAAAGAAGCCAGCCGGGCCTCGGCGGACTTGAAGGCCATGCCCACCACCCGGTCCATGGCCTGGCAGAGGCTGGCGCTGATGCGGCGCAGCGAGCGGCGCCAGAACTCCGGGTCGGACTTCTCGAGGGACTCGACGAGCCCGCGGTGCAGGAAGCACACCACGGACTCGCGCATGGTCTCGGCCGAGGTGCAGTAGGGGGTCCCCGCCCAGTAGGGCGAGTCGCCGACGAGGTCCCCGCAGGACAGGTAGGAGATCGTCAGCTCGCGGCCGTGCGTGTCGGCCTTGACGAGCTTGACGTCTCCCACGCAGAGCAGGTGCATGCCCTGGGGCTGGTCGCCCTCGCTGAAGATGATCTGGTGGGGCTTGTAGAGACGCATCCGCCGCTCGGTCTTGAACCTCTTGAGCGGATCGCCGGAGAGAAAATTAAAGAAACAGCGCTTCTTGCAGTCGCACTCGCGGCAATGGTATTGGGGCTCGAACGGGCATTCGAGGCGCGTGGGGATGGGCCTTTTATATCCCATGGACCCGGACCTCTGAAAACATCATGCCTCGCGATATTATCATAATATCCCGCAATCCGCATATTCGGGGATGACCCCTATCATGCGGCGGCCGAGCTCACTTCTCGGTCAGGTTGATGACTCCGTCCCAATCCTGGGGTGGAGGTGACTGTTGATACCCGGCGATCCTCTTGACGTAGAACGTGCTCGGCCCGTCCTCGGGCAACACGGCCAGGACCTCGTTGAAGCGCGCCAGAGCCTTGTCGAACTCCCGCCCGTTGTAGAGGGCGATCCCCTCCCGGTAGAGCGGGAGGGCCTTCTCCCAAGCCTCGGGGAGATCCCCCTTCCGGGCCAGGGGCTGGAAGACCTTGATGGGCACGGCCTTGCCAACGACCCGCACCCGGCCGAGTTCGCGGACCTCGACCGCCCCATTGGCGTGCTCGATGGTGCTCTCGCTGGCCATAATGTTGGTCCCAAAGAACTTGTTGGCGCCCTCCAGGCGAGAGGCGAGATTCACGTCGTCACCGATGACGGAGTAGTCAAAACGGTGCTCGGAGCCCATGTTGCCCACGATGCAGGACCCCGTATTCAAGCCCGTGCGGACCTTGATGGGGATATACCTCTTGCCCTCGGCCTCGGCTTGGACCTTGCGGACCTCGTTGAGCGAGCTCAAGACCGCGTGCATGTCCAGGGCCGCGCAGAGCGCGTGCTCGGCGTGATCAGGGTCGTCCAAAGGGGCGTTCCAGTAGGCCATGATGCAGTCGCCGATGTACTTGTCCACCGTGCCGTGGTTGTCGAGGATGATCTCGGTCATGGGCGTGAGGAAGCCGTTCAGGAACTGGATGAGCCCCTGCGGGTCGTAGAACTCGGAGATGGTGGAGAACCCGGCGATGTCGCAGAAGTGGAAGGTCATGACCTTGGACTCGCCGCCGAGCTTGAGCTTCTCGGGGTGGGCGGCCAGCTGCTCGGCCAGGACCGGGGACATGTAGCGGCTGAAAGCCCCGCGCACGCGCTTGCGCTCGCCCTCGCTGCGCAGGTAGCTCATGATGGTCATGAAGGCGTGGATGCTCAGGACGATCAGGGCCGGGAACACGGCGTCCAGGAGCCAGCCCAGGCGCACGAAGGCGAACCAGGACAGGGCCGCGGCTCCCACCACGGTCCCGACGCTGATCAGCAGTCCCCAAGCTGCGCCGAACTTGTAGAGCAGGAGGATGAGGAGCCCGCCCAGCACCAGGAGGTAGACCGCCTCCGCCTCGGACGCCCAGTAGGGCCGCACCAGGTAGCGGTTGAGCAGGATCTGCTCCATGGCCTGCGCGTGGATCTCCACGCCCGGCGCCATGGGATTCAAGGGCGTGGCCCTCTGGTCCTTCAAGCCCGCCGCGCTGGTCCCGATGATCGCGATGCAGCCTTCCAGCCTGCTCCGATCGAAGCCCTTGTCCATGACCTGCCAGACCGGGATGGTCCGGCTCTCGACGTGCCGGGTGAAGTGGATGCGGATGCGGCCGTTCTCGTCCGTGGGCACGAGCAGACGGCCGATCTTGATCTTGGCGATGCCTTGGGCCGCGCCCCACACCCTCTGGCCGCTCGAGCCCGCGGCCTTGATGCCGATGGTGCCGGACCCCTGGGCCACGCGCAGGGCCTCGGCGCCCAGGGATGGGACCATGGTCTCCCCCACCAGGAAGACCAGCGGGACCCGGCGGATGATGCCGTCCGGGTCCGTGATGGAATTGAACGCGCCGTTGCCGGAAGCCGCCTCCTCGAGGACCGGCAGGTTCCTGACGCTCCCCTCGAACTGGATGAGGTAGCGGCCCACGTCATCGCCCGAGATGGCGAAGGGCGCCTTGATCGCGGGGGTCTCGCCGTTGGCTTCCTCCGTGAGGACGGAGCCGATCACGACGGGCGACCGGCTGAACTCCTTGGCCAGGACCTTGTCGTGGTCCGGCAGGTCGAGGAGCGCGCCCCGCGCCGCCGCAAGCCCCGGCGTCTGGGGCCAGAGGGGCAGCATCCTTGAGGCCGTGGTGCGGTCCGGTTCGGCGAACACCATGTCGAAGGCGATCGCGGACGCCCCGTTCTCGGTGAGCCGGCGCACGAGCCTGGCCACCAGGATCCTGGGCCAGGGCCACTGCCCCAGGCGCTTCAAAGTCTCGTCGTCGAGGTCCACGATCCTGACCGCGGCGTCCTCGTAGGGCCTGGGATGCCACCGCTGGTAGTAGTCGAACACCTTGTTCTGCAGGTCCTCGACCATTGCCGGCTCGGTCAGGCGCGCAACCGCACCCCCGAAAAGCACGAGCCAGGGCACGACGATGTAGAGCCACTTGCTCATCACCCCGCGCCGGCGGCCCTCCCACCTCGACTTGAGCTTGGAGATCCGAGCGGACTTCGTGATGCTTGAAAGGGAGATGGGCTTGTTGAGATTGGAGAAGGGCATAGGCGATCGACCGATCCCGCCCTATCTCAGAAAGGCCCGCCGGTCGGGGTGTACGGCACGGACACGGCGCTGCCGGACCCGGTGGTGCCCACCCCGTCGTCGAACGAAGCGCTCGCGTTGGCCTCTCCGGCCGGGAAGCCGTTGTAGGGCCGGAGCTCCATGTCCATGGTGAAGCCCGCGTTGCTGCCGCTGATGACGGCGGCCGCGGCCCCGGAACCGAACACGCCGTTGTCCGAGATGGAGCGGCTGATGGTCCCGCCAAAGCTGGGCAGGTTGGCGTCGGAGGCGGTCATGCTGGCGTTGAGCGCGTAGGTCCGCCTGCCGAAGTCGAGGTCGAGCGTCACGTCAAAGGACCCGGAAGGGGAGTCGCACATCCCGCCCTCGCAGCCCGACAGCACGAACGAGTTCCCCAGGCTCTGGAACTGCCCGGTCCCGCCAGGCACGGTGAGCACATCGGCCCAGGTGGAGGGGTTGTTCATGTAATCGAGGGGATCGGCCTGGAGCGCGCTGTCATGGCCGTGGGCCATGGTCGCGCCGTCATCGTAGTTGACGCCGATGTCGGCTGCCAGGGCGGCCACGCCGCCTACATCCTTGAGCGAGAAGTCGATGGAGAGATTCCCAGCGGAGTAGAGCTGGATGGAGGCCGGCCCTGAGAATCCCCCGAAGCCAATGGATGGGAACGTGACGCTCGCGTCGATGAGGGTGCCGGAGTCATCCGCGGCGAAGACATAGGCTCCGGACGGCCCGCCCCCGAAGTTCCCGTTGGCGAAGTCCACCAGCAGCCCGTAGCGGAAGTAGCCGTTGGGGTTGGCGCAGTCGCCCTCGCTGCACTGGCTCAGCGCCAGAGTGCCGAGGCCCTGGTACCACCCCGTGCTCGCCGTGCCGGCCAGGGCTTGGACCGCGGCCCAATCCGAGACGTTCGCGCGCACGCCCTGGGTCATGCCCACCCCGACCGTGGATCCATCGCCATAGGAGGCGAAGGCGAAGATGCTCGAGGCAGCGTCCGGGCCGCTGCCGCCGAGTGTGAAGTCCATGGTGAAGCTCCCGGATTCGGAGGTCTGGGCGCCGAAATATGCCAGGCCGTTGGCCCCCGAGTAACCCTGGCCGCCCTGGATGATGATCGCGTCCTGAATGGAGGTCTCCGTGCCGGAATCAGAGGCCGAGATCCACGCTCCCGAGCCGTGGCCGCCGAACTCCTTGGCGTTGAAGTCGATGTAGACGAGGTAGTCGAAGGAGCCCACCGGGCTCGCGTTCGTGCAGGCAAACCCGCTGCACGTCTTGAGATAGACAGGCCCGGACCCGCGGAAGAGGCCCGCTCCTCCCGGGATATCCAACATGTCCGAGAAGTCCGTGGCAGAGCGGAATGCGTCAAAGCCGCAGCCCACGCCCTGGCTGCCGCCGTCGTTGTAGGTGGCCAAAGTGTCCATGGCCATGCCGGGCAGGCCGCCCACGTCCCTGAGTGTGAAGTCGACGGCGAAAGCGCCGTCGCCGCCGGAGAAAGCGGCTTTGCCGCTGCCGAAGACGTCCCCGGAGATGTCGAAAGAGCGGTACAACATCACGGGATTGATGAAGCCATCGCCAGGGTCATAGGCCCAGAGGATGGCCCTGGACCCGAGACCGCCGTAGGAGCCGTTGCCGAAATCCACAACGACCTGGTAGTCGAAGTAGCCGCGCGGGTCCGTGCAGACGTCGCCGTTGCACTGGGTGAGCATGAACCCTCCCCGGCCCGCGAACATGCCCTTGCCGTAGGGCAGGCCCGTGACGCCGGCCCAGGTGGAGGACTCGAGCCCGGACATCGCGCCCTGAACCGTTCCCGCTCCGAACGTGCCGGCCTGATCGTCGCTGTAGGAGGCGGCCACGTCAAGCTCCGAGCCCGCGATGCCGCCGAGGTTGGAGAGCGTGAAGTCGAGGCCGAATTGGCCGCCCCCGGACACCGCGCTGAGCGCGGCCGCGCCGTTCAAGCCCGAGAAGCTCATGCCTTTCTGATAGATGTGGCCTTCGATGCTCGTCATGGTCGGCTCGTTCTTGGCCGTGACGTAGCCCCCGACATCGTAGGTCATGGCGCCGAAGTCGAGGTTGAGAATATAGGAGAACATCCCTTGGGCCGAGCAGGCAACGCCGTCGCAAAGGGTCATGTTCAGGAACCCCCAGCCGCCGTATCGGCCGGCGCCTGTCACCACGTTCCGGAGGTCGTCCCAAACGGCCGCGCCGTCCGCGAACGAAGGCAGGCCGCCCGAAGCCGCATAGGCGAGGGCGTAGCCCGCGTCTTGGAGTCCGTCGGGGTCGTAGAGGTACTTGGCGGCCACGTCGACCCCGCCTGCCGCGACGCCAGCCACGTCCCGGAGCGTGAAGTCCACGATGAGATTGCCCGAGACCGAGACCGCGCTCCTGACGACCGGCCCGGTTTCCGCGGCAAAGCTCTCCGGCACGCTCAAGTCCACGGAATCATTGATCACCATGGAATTGCCAGGGTCCCTGGCGAACACGCTGGCGCCGGAGCCGCCCCCACCCGTGGTCTTGGCCCCGAAGTCGATGAGCACCCCGTAATGGAAGGTCCCGAAAGGAGCGACGCAATCGTTGCCGCCGCAATAGCTCATGCGCAGCGGCGCCCAGCCCGAGTACCAGGCGGTGCCGCTCGGGATGGCCTTCACAGCGTCCCAATCCGAGACCGCTGTCCGGTCCACGAAACTCCAGCCACGGCCGATGATCCCGCCGTCGTCATCGTAATAGGCGGAGGCCATGAGCTCGCCAGCCGAGGCGCCAGCGCTGTCGAGGAGGGAGAAGTCTATTCCGAAGTAGCCGGACTCGCTGGTGAAGGTCCAGTTGTTGAAAGCCCCGACTTCGGCCTTCCCGGAAAGCCCCGCGAAATCAGTCTGCGCGATGGCCGCGGAGTCGACGATGTCGACGCCCGTATCGACGTCGCTCGCGTTCATGACCGCCGCGGAGCCCTGACCGCCGAACTTCCGGTTCCCGAAATCGACGTAGACGGCGTAGCTGAAGGAGCCGGAAGGATCGACGCAAGCCCCTTCGCCGCACGAGGTGAGCAGGAAGGACCCCTCGCCGGCGTACATCCCGGCCCCGGAGGCGATGGTGCGCACCCCGCTCCACAGGGAGGTGAACCCGTCCGAAGGATACAGCATCGCGGAGGAGGAGCCGCTCCCGATGGTGGAGCCGTCATTGTAGGAGGCGAAGGCGTCCACGCCCGTGCCGGCCGTGCCGTCCGCGTCCTTGAGCGTGAAGTCGATGTTGAGGGAGTTCGCGGTGCCCGAGAGCGTGGGGAGGGTGGCCGGACTGCCGGACATTCCGGAGAAGTCCGTCTCCGGGACGTCGAAGCCGTAGGAGACGCTGGTCCCCGTGACATCGTCCATCGCCAGGAAACTGGCCCCGGACTCGCCGCCGCCGTAGGTCTTGGCCCCGAAGTCGATGCGCAGGAGATAGGCGAAGACTCCTTTGGGGTCTACGCACGGCTGGCCATTGCACTGGGTCAGTTGGAAGTACCCTGCCCCGGCATAGACGCCCACACCGCTGGGCACGGCCAGCACGGACTCCCATGCCGTGTCGATGAGTCCGCCGATCTGGTCGGAGGCGTGGGACCCGCTGCCGTAAGTGTAGTCGCTCGGCGCTCCCACGTCCATCGTTCCGAGCCCCGCCTCAAGGAAGCCTCCCTGGGAATAGCTGTAGACCGCGCTCACCTCCACGCTCGCGGCGGCCTTGTCGCCAGAATTCATGAGGCTGAAGTCCGCGGTGAAATAGCCCGAGTCGGACGCGGTCCGGACCACCGCGCCCCCGGTGAGCCCGGCATAGTCCTCATCGAGGACGGCGCCGTAGTCATTGACCTCGAGCTGGGACGGATCGTCCTTGCCCCAGACATAGGCAGCGGCGGAATATTTCTGGCTGCCGAAATCGACCTCGAGCAGGTACGCGAACATGCCCACAGGGTTGCCGCACGCTGCGCCGTTGCAGTCCGTGAGCGTGAATTTGCCCACCCCGCCGTAGTAGCCGACGCCGCTGTCCACCGTGCGCACGTCCTCCCAGGTGGAGGCCCCATCCGCGACCGCGTCCCCAGCCACGGCGCTGTCCCCGCTGTCCGCCGCCGCGGTCTCCGTGACCGAGTCGGAGACGTCGGAGACGCCTGACACGCTCCCGAAATCCGAGGCGAAGTCGCCGCCCATCGCGGTGTCTTGTCCTGCCAGGGAGGAGACGCCTCCCGTGTCTCCGCCCATGCCGGCGTCGCCGCCGGTCGCGTCCCCGCCTGACGCCGTGTCCCCGCCGGACCCGTCGCCCGAAGAATCGCCGCTCGAAGCCGTGTCTCCGCCGGAGCCGTCACCCGAATCACTGCTCGAGGAATCGCCCGAGGAGGAACTCGCCCCGCCATCGCCGCCGCCGGAATCCGCGCCCTGATCCGGCGCCTCAAGGGAGCCCATGATGGAGCCGAGCTGCTGTGAAGGGATGAGGGCCGGAGGGGTGGGAGGCGCGCCGTCCGAGCCCATGGTCGAACCGAAGCCAGGCTGATTCACGTCGACCGAGCCGCCGTCGTTGCTGAGGTTGAAGGCGCCCGGCCGCTCGCCAGCGTTGTTGTCGGCCCCAGGGCCGAGGAGCACGGCCGTGGTGGAGCCGTCCTCATTGACCTGTCCGGCCACGATGGTGCCGCGGATGCCCATGGTGCCGGTCGGGAATTTGACTTTCACCTTGGAGGGGTCTTTGGCGCCGATCTTGCCGGTCACGAAGCGGAACGCGCCCCGGGTCACCGAGGCCGCGACCTCGCCCGCTCCCGAACCGGGGTCGTAGACGAACTCGTCGAGCACCATGGCGGCGTTGGGGCCGAGGGTGAAGGTGGTCTCGTCATTGAGCATGACCTGCATCCGGCCCTTGGCGTCGGTCGTGACCTTCTCATTGAGGAAGAGGGGCTTGCCGCTGAGGACCTCGCGGCCCACCGGGGCCTTGGCCTGGACCTGGGTGGGAGTGAACGCCATGACCTTGCCGCTGACCGCGCCGGCCACGCCGATCTGGGTCAGGACCGGGCCGGCCGCGCCGACCGGGGCAGCCAGAAGCAGGGCGAGGCTCGCGGCGAGGAGTCTTTTCAGCGAGGGAAGGATTTTTTTCATCAGTTTGGCCTCAGAGGTCCCACTTGTACGTCATCATCGTCGAGATCTTGTTGTTGGTGTAGGCGTAGCTTTCGAGGTTGGACAGGGAGCGGAAGTATTCGTAGCTCGCGGTCCAAGTGAAGCCCTTCATGGGCTTCCAGAACAGGCTCAGGGGCAGGCCGTAGGTCGCCCGGGCGCGGATGGTCTCATCGCGCCTGCAGTTGCGGCTGATCACGGTCTCGGCCTTGTCGTAGAAGTCGAAGGACCAGGTGGCGGACTTAAGCAGGAACATGCCCTTGCCCAAGAGCCAGGTGTGGGAGAGGGTCATGGCCTCCCGGTCGTAGCTGTTGAAGCCCTCGAGCGCGCCTGTGCGGGAATGGTCGTAGCTCAGGGTCACCTTACGGGTCGGGGCCACACCGAGGGTCAGGCCGGCGCCCACGTTGAACTTGTCGCCCGTGCGCTGGGGACCGGCGGGCACGATCTGTGTGCGGGTGAACTCGGAGCGGCCGTAGCCCGCGTCGAAATAGGCGTTGAGGGACTTATTGAGCTTGCGCTCGAAGCGGCCCTTGACCTCGTGGCCGCGCATGTAGGTGGTCTGGGCAAGCAGGAGGTGCGTGAAGCCGAAGGACGGGGTAAATTCGCCCCAGCGGCCCTTGAGCTTGACGCCCATGTCCGCGCCATAGACCTGGAGGTTCAAGTTGCCCATGTCGGCCTGCTCGACGCGGTAGTAGTTCAGGCCCGCGAAGACCTTGTGCCCGGCCTGGAACCCGAGGTCGTAGTCCGCGTCGATGCCGGCCATCATGACCGCCGCGACGTCGCGCTGCCGGGTTCCGGTGAAGAGGACGATGGGGATGTCGAGGAAAAGGCGCCGCCCCGTGGAGGGAGCGGCGTTCTTGTTCTCGTCGTAGTCAAGGCCCGAGCCCACCAGGACGCCCAGGTGGGCTTTGCGGCGCTTGGCGCGGATCTGGGAGATGTAGTCCTCGAGCTCGGCTCGGAGGCTCGCGGGCATCTCCTCCTTCCGGAGCTCGGTCAGGATGCGCTCGGACTCCTCGAGGTTGTCGAGGCGGAAAAGGATCACGGCGTAGAGGAGCTTGACCTTGGGCAGGTCCTTCTTGACGAGCAGGATGCGCTCCAGGGTGGAGGCCGCGGCGCGCAGGTCGCCCCGGCCCACTCGGGAGAGGGCGTAGCGGTAGTTGAGCTCGATGTTGTCCGGGTCCGCCATGACCTGCTCGTAGGTGACTTCGGGACCGGACTGCCCGATCTCGCGTTTGCGGTTCTCGGCCACGACAGCATCGATCTCGGCCTGGGTCTGCATGCGCTGGCGCGGCTCGGAGGTCTGGCGGTCGATGTCCTGGACTTCGCGGGCCGGGTCCTGCTGGGCGTGGAGGAAAGAGGATGATAAAAGGAAAGGGAGGATGAGGAACAGGAGTCTCATGCTGTATATTGTACCAAGCTCCCGCCTCCCGCCCCTATGCCCTTCGACACCTTCCGCCTAGGTCCATCGGTCTAGGTCCTAAACCCGACATGTCCGGGGTCATCAAAGTCTTCCGCCCCATTTGTTAGAATAATCAGGTTGAAGATCCTACTCGTCAATCCTCCGAACCCGGACCCGCCGCCCTCGTACTACGGGCCGCACTACGGGCTCTCCCTGCTCGGCGGGGTACTCGAGCGCGCCAGCCATGCAGTGACAGGCCGGGACTTCGACCTATGGGAGCGTGACGCGGTCCTCTCTGAACTCCCCCGGCTCCTGCGCTCCGAGGAACCTGACCTCGTCGGCCTCTCCTGTCTGAGTTCCAACCGCAGG
>JBAZSR010000004.1:46749-48443 GCA_041662295.1 Elusimicrobiota bacterium
CGTCCTGACCATGGCCGACAGCGTCAAGAAGGCCTCTCCGAGGACCGTGGTCGTGGTGGGCGGCCCCTGGCCCACCCTGGAGCCGGGCTTCATGCTGGACCGCTGCAAAGCTGATTTCGTGGCCGTGGGCGACGGGGAGGAGACCCTGCTCGAGCTCGTGGAGTCCCTGGAAGCAGGGAGGTCCCCTGCCTCGGTGAAGGGCCTCGCGTACCGGCAGGGCAAGGCGGTCCGCCAGACCCCTAGACGGGGCCCCTTCCTGGCAGTGGACACGCTGCCCTACCCCGCCTTCCACCTCTTCGACGCGGCCGGCGAACTCGAACGCAGGCGCAGACCGGAGGCCGAGGCCCTGGCCGGACCGGTCTCCGCGGCCGGCCGGCGCTGCCTGGCCATGCACAGCGCCCTCATGGTGCTGGGCTCGCGGGGCTGCGTCTACCGCTGCGTGTTCTGCCCCATGAGCTACCACCGCGGCCCGGTGCGCCGCCACTCGCCGGACTATTTCGTGGGCATGGTGGAACACCTCTGCAAGGCCTACGGCCAGGACCGCATGGTGTTCGGGGACAACTACTTCACCCTGGACCAGGACTGGGCCGCGGAGGTCTCCGACAGGCTCGTCCGGCGGAAGATCCGCCTCAAGTGGATCTGCATGACGCGGCCCGACAGCGTCCCCCCCGGGCTCCTGAAGAAGATGGGGCTGGCCGGGTGCCGCGAGATCGCCTACGGGCTCGAGACAGGCTCTCCGAAGGTCCAGCGGCGCATCGGCAAGAGAATGAGGCTCGAGCGGGTCGGTCCGGCGCTGGAAGCCACCCGCGAAGCAGGGATCTCCAGCACCCTCATGCTCATGGTGGGCAACCCCGGGGAGAGCCGGGACACGGTCCGCGAGACCGCTGGATTCTGCTCGCGCCTTGAGCCTGACCGCGTGCTCGTGCACACCACCAAGGTCTACCCGGGCACGACGCTCCACGACGCAGCCCTGGCCCAAGGGGTCATCCCTCCGGGGTTCTACGACCGCGACGACCACAACGCCCCTCCCTACACCGGAGAGATGACCTTGGCCGAGCTCAAGGCCCTCAAGAACCTGCTCCAGCCGCGCACGACCTATCTCGGCGCGGGAGCAGGGTGCGTCAACGGCTGCTGCCCCCTGCGTAAACCCCCTGCCCGGGCAGGGGCGGGCCTCGACAAGCTCCTGGCCCTGGCCTCGCTGAGGACGGAGCGAACCGTGCTCGGAGGCGGCGAGCCTTTCCTCCGTCCGGACCTCCCGGACCTGCTGGACAAGGCCCGCGTGCTCCAGATGCACGGGCTCTGGCTCTACACCACGGCCCGGCCCCTGGCGCGAAAGACCGGAGCTCCTTGGGAATCCCTCGCAGGCTCCCTGCGCTCGGACGTGCTGCGCGGCATCGTGGTGCCCCTGTTCTCGGCCGAGGCCGGACAGCACGACCGGCGCTCCCTGGCCGAAGGCAGCCTCACCCAGGCCCGGGCCGGCATGGTCCGGTGGCGCAACGCAGGCGGTCTGGTCCATGCCTGGCTCCACCTCTCGGCCGAGAACATCGGGAGCCTTCCGGACTGGGTCCGCTGGCTTGCGGACCACGGGATCGGCAGGGCGTCGTTCCTGTTCGGCTCCGATCCTCCTGGCTGGGGAGGGACCCCGTGGAAGGACCTTCCACCCATGAGGACCGCGGCGGACGCCATCCGTTCGG
>JBAZSR010000004.1:48453-55619 GCA_041662295.1 Elusimicrobiota bacterium
GCCGGGGCCCTCGGGGTCGAGGTCTCGGTCTCCGGCATCCCGGAATGCGTCCTGGCCGACGCAGAGGTCCCCAACGAGGAGTCGCGCGCCGTGTTCGACGAGGTCCTCGAGCCCGGAGGCGAGCCCGCGTCCCTGCCGCGCCTGCGGCGGGAGACCCTGAAGGCGAAGATCCCAGCCTGCCGCAAGTGCCGCAACTCGGGACTCTGCGAAGGGGTCTGGAAGGGCTACCTGCGCCTGAATGGAGGGGCCGAGTTCCATGCCCTCTGACGCCGGCCCCTTCAACCTCGACCTCATGCTGACGCGGTCCTGCCCCCTGTCCTGCGGCTACTGCCGCATGGAGCACACGCCAGGCGCCATGACCAAGGCCGTGTGGCGCCGCGCCGTGGAACTCCTGCTCCAGGAGAGCGGCCCGCTCGAGCTCCAGTTCATGGGCGGAGAGCCCCTCATGGAATTCAGCCTCCTGCGCGAGATCTCGGCACACGCGGCCGGACGGGCCCGGGAAGCAGGCACGTCCCTGCGCCAGGTCGTGACGACCAACGGCATCCTGCTCACGCCCGCCCGCTCGCTGGAGCTCGCGGAGATGGGGTGCGGGGTGATGCTGAGTCTCGACGGCGGACGCGCCAGCCAGGCGCTCCAGCGGCCGATGCGGGGGACCGGAGCATGGACCCGCCTCAGGCGCAACCTAAAAGGCCTTCTTGCCTCAGGGGCGCGGAGCTTCGTCAACCTCGTGGCCACCCCGGCGTCCGCGCCCAGGCTCGCCGAGAACGCCGGGTTCCTGTTCGACGAAGGCGTCCGCAGCCTCCAAATCGCCTACGCCCTGGGCGTCCGGTGGGAGCCCCGCGACCTCGACGTCCTTGAGGAGGGGCTGGCCGCCGTCTGCAGTCTCGCGCGGAGCGCCCGGCCGCGGATCGACATCTTCAATCGCGGAGGCGCGTCCGAGCCCGTGCTCCTGAGCCCTCAGCACCTGGTGGACTGCGACGGAACCCTCTTCGTGGGCACTGCCATCGTACTCGAGAAGCTCTGGCCCGGGCTCCAGACAGCCTTCGTTGCCGGCAACATCATGGGGATGAAGCGCCTGCCGGGACGCAGGGCTGACCGGACAGGGCAGCTGCGCCGCATCAAGACCGCCCCCCTCGACCCCGCGGCCCGGGACCTCCTGCTCAACAACCTTGCCGTGGGCCAGAGGATGAAGCGGTTCTGGAAGGAGGCCTCCCGGTGAGGGGCGAGCCCACGGACCGCCGCGGCCTTCTCCGCCAGCTCCACAAGCTCGGCCTCGACCCCGCGGACCCGTTCCACAGCGCTGTCATCGGCGAGGTCTACATCATGCTCGGCATGGACTGCAACCTGCGCTGCCGGGCCTGCACGCTCTGGGGCAAAGGCGGGGCCTGCCGCCATGCCGCGTTCCTGAAGAGGGTATCCCGGCCGGCGCCGCTCGGCCGCTTCCTGAACTTCATCGATGAGCTCCGCCCTTTCCGACCCGAGTATCTGAACATCTCGGGTGGAGAGCCTCTCATGACCCGGCGCTGGGCTCCCCTCGCCGAGGCCGCCCGGAAGGCCGGCATTTCCACGATCCTTACCACCAACGGGGTCTACCTGGAGAAACATGCCAGGCGCGTGGCGGCCCTCTTCGACCAGGTGAACATCTCCATCGCCTGTCCCCCCAGCCTCAGGGAGAAGCTCGGCATGGGCCCGCCCGGACACTACGCGGCCCTCCTGAGGGGGCTCAAGGCCCTGCGCCGCTTGGCCGACGCCTCCAAGGACGGCAAGCCGGTCCTGCGCCTGATGTGCGAGGTCTTCGACGCCAACGGCAGCCACCTGCTCGAGCTCGTGGACCATCTTGAGGAGGAGGGCGTCCGCTTCGATGAGATCCTCTTCATGCACCTCATCTTCAACCGGCCCGAGACCCTGAGCCTGCAGCGGGAAGCGCTCGCCTCCGAGTTCGGGGCCGCCTTCGGCCTCTGGAAAGGCTACGGCTACCGCCCTTCCGGCATGGACTACGCACGCCTCCACCGGGTCGTCGAGACCCTGCGGGAGCGCCTCCCGCACGCCCGGTTCAACGTCGACCTGGCCGGACCCAGGGCATTGCGGGACTATTACGAGGGACGGAAGGCCGGGCTGAGCCGGCCGTTCTGCGAGGGGCCCTGGCGGCAGGCCAACCTCTTTCCCAACGGCGACGTCTGGGCCTGTCCGGACGTCATCCTCGGGAACATCACGGAACGCCCCTTCGCAGAGATATGGGATGGGCCGAGGGCCCGGAGCCTGCGCCGCAGGGTCTACCAGAAACTCTTCCCGACCTGCCGTGGCTGCTTCTCGTTCTACGAGAAGGAGCAACCCATATGATGGTGCCATGGAAAAGATAGTCATCTACGGAAAAGGCGGGATCGGCAAGTCCACCCTGGCCGCGAACCTCAGCGTGGTCTTCGCCAAGAAGGGGCTGCGGGTCCTCCACGTGGGCTGCGACCCCAAGCACGACTCCGCGGCCAGCCTCGTGCCCGGCGGCCTGGCCGAGACCTTCCTCCAGAAGCACCAGCGCGTCACCGGCATCCGGGACCTCCCCCCCGTCACGGCCAAAGACATCGTGGTCAAGGGCCGGCACGGCATCGACTGCATCGAGGCCGGCGGGCCCGAGCCGGGCTTCGGGTGCGCGGGCCGGGGCATCGCGCTCATGCTCGAGGCCTTCGAGGGGTTCGGCCTGCTGGAGACCGGCCCCTACGACGTCGCGGTCTTCGACGTGCTCGGCGACATCGTGTGCGGCGGCTTCGCCGCGCCCCTGCGCAAGGGATTCGCGGACAAGGCCGTGGTCATGGTCTCGGAGGAGCTCATGTCCCTCTACGCGGCCAACAATCTCGCCCGCTCGATCAAAGCGTACGCGGGCGACGGCGCGGCCCTGGCCGGCCTCGTGGTGAACCTCAGGGACCCGGGCTCGGACCGCGGGATGGTCGAGCGCTTCGCAAAAATCCTGGGGACCAGGATCCTGGGCTGGCTTCCCCGCGACCCCTCGGTCCGCGAGGCGGAATACTCGAGGAAGGCCACCGCTGTCGAGCACGCCCCTGCGTCGGATTTCGCGGGGGCCGTACGCTCCCTGGCAGAGACCCTGCTGAAGATCCGGCCGAAAGACTGCCCCTTGCCCGCTCCCATGGACGACAAGGCCTTCCAGGAGGGCTGGTGAGCCAGGAAGCCGCCGACGTCGTCCCCAAAACGCACTCGGTGGCCGGCCGGGCCAGCCTTAAGGCCGCGGCCCGCGTCCTCGGGCTCGACGCTCCGGAGGGAGCGTGGAAGCTCGCGGCCCTGTGCAGCCTGGGCGAGGACAACATCCGGTTCTGCCTGGCAGGCGTCAGGCCTGGGGCCAGGCTCGTCTTCTATCTCGTCCCGAGGGACTCGGAGGAAGCGCTGGTCAAGACCTCCGAACTCGGGCTCTCCTGGGACGGAGACGCGAGCCCCGCCCAGGTCCGCTTCCTGGAGGCCATGGCGGTCCGGCTGGGGAGCAGGAACCTCGCGGACCTGCTGGCGCTCATCCGCAAGGATCCCGAGACCTTCTCCGAACTCGAGTCCGAGGGCGACCCCCGGTCCCGCCTCATCGTGCCCATGGCGGCCGGACCCATCAACCTGCTCGAGGCCGGATGGCGCAACTTCTTCGGCGACCAGGACTTCGAGGTGCTGCTGGGCTACCCCGAGCTGAGCATGAAGAAGACCATCTACGCGCGCTACTCCGACCGGGAGTGCCTCTACTCCTGGGCGGGCAACGACCCGCGCAAGTGGTCCTTCTTCGCCTACCCCATGCGCGTGCCGTCGGACAGCTTCGGCGCGGCGGTCTTCCGCAAGGGCGTCATCATGGAGCTCGAGGAATCCGACATGGTCCTTGGCCCGGCAGGGAAGGCGGCCAGCCTCGTGGACTCCGTGGCCAGGAAGGCGGCGGGCTCGGACGCTGAGTTCGTGGTGTTCAACCACTTCTGCACCACCATCGTCATGGGCGAGGACTTCGCCGAGGTGGGCCGCAGGATGGAGGAGGCCAGCGGACGGACCACGATCCGCTGGAGCCACCGCGACCGCGACCTCCTCGACAACTTCGGCGGCTATTTCCGCTCCCTCATGGGCCGGCCGGGCTTCTTCAAGGGCGAGGGGGACCCGGACAAGGTCAACCTCTTCCACTTTCCCACGGACTACCGCGAAGCCCAGCTCGTCCCCTTCCTCAAGGAGCTCGGGCTCTCCGTGAACCTGAGCCTCTTCCCGGACGTGGAGTTCCCCGCGGTCGCCACGCTCCCGGCGGCCCGGCTCCAGGTCTTCTGTGAGGCGACCTCCTACCAGGCCAAGCTCCGCGAGATCCTGGAGAAGAGCCCGCGCCCAGTGCTGACGGTGACAGCTCCCTACGGCATCGAAGGGACGAAGGACTGCCTCGGCGCCATCGCCAAGGCCGCGGGCCGGGAGAGCGCCTTCGAGGATGCCTGGGACAGGAAGATCTCCGAGGTCGGGCCGGTCTGGGACGCGATGCGGCGCCAGGCGCGAGACCACCGGCTGGCCTTCGTCGTCTCCGACACCACCCTGCCCCGGCTCTGGGGCCTGCGCCACGGCCAGGGCCCGCCCCTCATGAGGATGCTGGGGGAGATGGGATTCGGGGTGGACATCCTCTACCACGACCCGCACGCGGACGGCGTCGAGCTCCCGGAGGGCACGGACATCAGCCTGACGGTCTTTCGGACCCCGGCGGAGCTCAGGGAAGCCCTGGAGCAGGGCCGCTTCCGGGCCGTCTACTCGGACATCTTCTTCGACTGGCGGCTCACGAGCGCCGGCAAGGCCCGCTTCGCGAGCAAGGACTTCGAGATGGGCTTGGACGGAGCGGTCCGCTCCTTCCAGCGCCTGCTGGGAGCCTGCAGGACGCCCTTCTACGCCCGCTACTCGGGTCACCTCCGGACCATTGCGGGGAGGGACGATGTCTGAGCGCCTGGGCATCCGCATCGACCCCCCGTACCTCCACGGTGCGTTCCTGGCCCTGAACGCGGTCTCCGACGCCTATTTCCTGGGCGACGGCCCGGACTGCATCCGGGCCAAGGCCGAGCAGATCCACGGCAGGCACGACCTCTTCTCCACGCTCCTCTCCTGCAAGGGCGAGCACCGCGTCCACTACACCGGGGTGGATGTGTTCAAGGTCGCGGCCAACATCGAGGACCAGATCGTCGCTGGCCTCAGGAAGATCGCCGCCCGGCCCCACTGCGCCGCGGTCTTCATGGGCTCCATCCCCATGTGCACCATCGTGGGCACGGACTACGAGCGCATCCTCCGCGAGGTCTTCCCGGCCGCCTCGAAGCCCGCGTTCCTCATCCCCCCCCAGGCAGGCCTCTCCGGGGATTGGCTCGACGGCTACGCCGCGGTCCTGCTCAGCCTCGCCAAGGGGATGGACCTCTCCGACGGCCGGCCGAAATCCGGCAAGACCGCCCTGGTCGGCCACTTCATGGGCCGCAACGAGGGAGACGGCACGGGCAATATCCGGGAGCTCGAGAGGATCCTCAGGGCCTTGGACCTCGACCCGGTCTCGGTCTGGCTTTCGGGCGGGTGCTTCGAAGCCTTGGGCAAGGTCCGGGACGCCGAGACCATCATCTCTCTCCCCCACGGCCGCAAGGCGGGCCGGGTCCTAGCCGAACGGCTCAAGGCAAGGCTCATCGAGGCCGAAGCGCCCTTCGGGCTCTCCGGGACCAAGACCTTTGTGGAGACCCTGGGCCGGGAGTGCGGCCGGGAGGACCTGGCCAGCGCGTTCATCCGGCGCGAGCTCTCGGAGCTGACCCCGCGCCTGGAGTGGCTCGGCAAGGACGGCGTCCGAGGACGCCGGTTCGCCTTCGCCGGGGACCCGCACTACGCGCCGGGCTTCGCGCAAGCCGTGGAGGAGGTTGGAGGCAGGGTCTTCGGCATGATCCTCACCGGGTTCCCGCGCCACCTCCCCGAACCCTTGAGGACTTCCCTCCTGGCCAGGCCCAACACGGCGTTCGCCCCGTTCCAGCACGAGGTGGAGAAGACCTGGTTCGGGCTCTCGAGCAAGGACGCGGACGCCCTCGTGGGGACGACCATGGCGGTCGAGTTCATCCAGCCCGCGATCCCCTGGGTCGAGTTCGGCTACCCTTCGGACTACACCCACTTCCTCAAGGACGAGCCCTTCCTGGGCTTCAAGGGAGCGCTGAGGTTCCTGACCCGCCTGGCAAACGCGAACCGCTGAGTATCAGCGGACGCCGGCCTGCCACTGCTTCAAGGCGTCACGGCAGGAACTCAGCAGGACTTCTTCGTAGCGGCCAAGGCAGGCCGGGAGCCTGTCCTCAGAAACCTCGTAGCAAAAAAGGCCCGCCTCAGGCCCGCAGGCCTTGGCGAGGTCCAGCGGTTCGGTGGAGGGAGGGGCCGGCGGGACCGGCACGGCCGCGAGAGACGCGGATGCCGCCACGCCGGAGGCGCCGGGCTTGGCGGGCAGGACGCTCTTGGCAGGCTGGGAAGGAACCGCCTTGGCAGGCGCGGGGGTTGGAGTTTGAGCCGGGGCTCCCGCAGAAGGCCTGGGCCGCGGCTTGTCCGCGTGGACCTCGACGTAGCCGCGCTTGGGAAGCCTCTTGATGAAGACGCCCGCGGACACGGCGCAGAGCGCGATCACGGCCACGGTCTTGATGGTGTTCTGAGTCTTCTTCGAACCGGCCGCGGAAGCCGGCTTCTGGGGAGGATTCGTCGGGGGGTTCGGGGTAGCCATCAGTAGACCGTCCAATCCTTGCCGAGGGTGTCGGTGTGGTCGCAAGCGACCCATACGCCGCCGTGGCTCTGGTCCGCTGGGAGCGCGCCGTCATAATACCATCCTTGGCCGTCGTGGATGGCGCCAGCGAGCATCTCGTAATCGCAATACACGCTGTTGACCGGCGGATGCAGGGTGTTCTTGACGACCTTGACGTCTTCGATATATTTCGGGGTGAGGGCGATCGCGAAGACGTTCGAGTCCGGCTCCACGATGCACGTGGGGGCCTGGCCCTGGTTGTCGGCCTGGTAGATGGTGAGGGCGGAGCGGATGGCACCCAGGTTCCCTTTGAGGGCCCCTTCCTGGGCCTTGGTCAGCATGCTCGCGAACTTGGGCATGGCCACGGAAGCCAGGATCCCGATGACAGCGACCACGATCATGAGCTCGATGAGGGTGAAGCCTCGGCGCCGAC
>JBAZSR010000005.1:0-19671 GCA_041662295.1 Elusimicrobiota bacterium
TGGATCGACTACAACTGGAACCGGATGATCGACTCCGGCGAGCCTCTCGGCGCGATGTACGACGTGGCCGTGACCTCCGTGTCCGGCGTCAACACGGCGTCCACGACCGTGACCCTCAACATCTTCGATTCCGGGTCCATGGGGCCGGGCAGCGCCTACGGCCAGGTGGAGGGCACGATCGACTACGCCGGCACGCAGTCCGGCAACTACTTCATCGTGCGGTTCTTCAACAACTCCACCTACTACGGCCTGCCGGTCTCGACGTATGCGGTCCCTGCGGCCGCGGTGCCGGGCTCGTTTACGTTCTTCAAGGGGAACCTGCCCTTGGGCTCCTACTGGGTGGACGCTTACCGGGCGTGGGGAACGGGAGACGCCTATAACCCGTCCTACCAGGCCTACGGCAAGCTCAATGCCGCGGCGTCCGTGACCCTGACCGAGAACCAGCCCTATGCCTTCATCGGCGCCGGCTCCGTCTTAGACCCGGGCACGGCCGCGACCGGCGCCGGGACCATCTCCGGGACCCTGCGCTACAACGGGACCTTGGGCGGCGGCACGGTCCGCGCGTCCTTGAGGCCCATCGTCAACAACGTTCCCTCGGACACGCCGATTCGGAACTCGTTCGCCGCCTATGCCGCGAACACCGCGTATTCCTTCGCGAACGTTTCCACGGGCCCTTACCTCATCATGGCCTTCGCGGACGTGGACCAGGACTTCACCCCTGACCCGGCGGAGCCGGTTGCGATCTCCTCGGCCTTGGGAGCCTGGCTCACGGGCGCGACCCTGCCGGACCAGGACCTCGTGCTCTGCGACCGCAAGCCCATCATGCAAGGCGTGGACGTCTACGAGGCGCTCAAGTCGACGGACTGCCCCGCCCCGGACCGCGGCGGCGCGTACCAGAAGCTCTACGCCTTCCAGGGCACGCGCGGCCAGGCCGTGTCGATCACCCTGCGGGCCCTCGGGTTCACGGACTCCTATCTCAACCTCTACGATCCCCTGGGCAGCCTCGTCATGTCCGACGACGAGAGCGCCGGCAGCGGCGATGCCGGCATCCTGGGCTTCGTGCTGCCGAGGGAGGGGCTCTACACAATCGGGGCCTCGGCCTACGCGCCCGGCGTCACAGGAGGCTTCAGGCTCACCCTGACCGGCGCCTCGGGCATGGGTCAGACCGGCTCCATCGCGGGCAGCGTGAACTACAACGGCACCCAGGGCGGCCAGATCATGGTCGCGCTCTTCAGTTCGTCGACCTTCCGGCCCGAGTACTACGTCGCGGACCGCGTCCTGCTGAGCACCCGGAGCTACCTCTTCGACGACCTCGTGGCCGGAGCGAGCTACTTCCTCGGTGCCTACGTGGACGTCAACTACGACCTCATCCCGAGCGAGGGCGAGGACAAGGGCATGTTCGGCTCCGAAGGGCAGGCCCACGCCATCTTCCTCCAGAACGGGCAGAACCTCTCGGGCATCGACATCCCGATCCAGGTCTCGACCATGGCCGCCTCCTACATGGCCTACATCTCGGGCATCGCGACCTACACCGCCGCCGCGGAGCAGTTCACGCGCCTGATGGTCGAGGCCTGGCCTACGGCCTCCATGACGGGCCAGCCCGCGTCCATGCGCGAGATCCCGGTGACCCTCTCCATCGGGGAGAACCACCTGGCCTACGACATCGCCGTCCCCGGCAACGCCATGTACTACCTGCGCGGGTTCCTCGACAACAACCCCACGGACTACATGCCGTCCCCGTCGGAGCCCAAGGGCATCTACGCCCCCTATCAGGGCGCGGAGGGCGTCTGGGTACCGGCCGGAGGCTCGGCCGTGGACAGGGACTTCACCATGCGCGACGCGGGCACGTTCTACGGCGGCGGGGTCGCGGGCCAGGGCACGGGCTCGGTCTGGATCTCGTCGATCGCGGCGGGCATCCCTGCGCGGTTGACCCTGACCTACACGGCGGGAGCCGATGGGCTCCTGGCCAACGGCATGATCGGCTTCATGGTGCCCCCGGGCTGGTCCATGCCCATGAACGTGAGCCAGGGCGCGGGCTTGAACGCTCCCGTGGTCAACGGCCCTTCTGTCATGGCGACCTTGAGCGCCGGGGCGGCCGCCGGCGCCAACCGGACCCTGACCTTCGACACCTGGGTGCCCTGCATGCAGGGCTCCTCCACCTTCACCGTGGTCTCGGCCCGCGCCGCGGGCACGCCGCCCGCGCCCCTGTTCGCGGGCTCGCCCTCGGTCAGGGTCGGTCCGGGCGCGGTCTCCTTCTTCCAGCCGAAGAACGCATACTTCTCCCTGCGCGAGAACGAACTCTCCGACCAGCTCTGGCTCGAGGCGTACGACAACTGCGGCAACAAGACCCCGGTGGCGGACCTCGCCGTGGGGCATGTCTCCACCGTGACCCTGGCCGCGAAGTCCTACGACAGCCTCGCTGGCGGGTTCGGCAGCGACTCGAGCTTCGGGTTCTCCACGCACACCGCGCTTTCGACTGCGACCGTGCTGCCGCTCTACTTCGAGGTCGGCGCCTCGTCCAAGAGCTTCTACGTCAAGTCCGCTTCCACGGGTTCGAAGACCGCCGAGACCGTCTTCTACCCGAAGAACGACGACCTGACCAGGCCGAGCACCTTCTACTACGGGTTCTCGGTCCTGCCGGCCAACGCCCTGACCAACGTGGGCGTGTCGGCCGCGCCCCTGGGCGCGCCCGGGACCTCTGTGACGCTCTATCCGGGCGACCCGACCAAGCCCAACATGGCGTACTTCTCCTTCACCCTGGGCGACCCGTGGATGAGCTGGCGGGTCATCGTGAGCTCCATGCCCTTCAAGGCCGGGCTCGAGCCCGTGCTGATCTGGGACCGCTGGGGCTACGGCATGCCGGCTCCCGGAGAGCTGTCCTGGGACGGCCGCTACAGCCCGTGGATCGAGAACGGCAGCCGTGTGCCCAACGGCCTCTACTACGTCCGCATCGAGGTGGGCGCCGGCATCCGGGATGACTCCTTGAAAGTCACGGTGTCCGCCCCGCAGATCGCGGGCAAGGTCTACGACGTGGGCAAGGTCCCGTCCATGCCGCTCCCCGGCGTCTCCATCGACGCGTACGGCCCGAACGCCGGCGGCAAGGCCTGGTCGGATTCCGTGGGCTCCTTCGTCATGGCAGGCCTCTCGGCCGGTTGGTACCAGGTCTCCCTCAACAAGACCGACTATCTCTCCGGCTGGGCCTCGGTGAAGCTCGAGTCGGACGGGAGCATCTCCTCCTGGACCGCCGTGACCGACGCGGTCGGCGTGTCCACCAACGCCTCGGGCGGGGTGGACTTCGCCATGCGCAGCCCGCCCATCCTGACCGTGACGGGCGAGGTCAACGTCTCCTCCGCGACCGACCGCTGGGGGAGCCTGGCCGTGCGCCGGTCCACCTCCTGCTTCGGGGCCGTCTCCGGCGAGACCCTCTGGGGACCCCTGCGCCTGAAGGCCGGGACCACGACCTTCGACGACGGCGGCCAGTGGGATCCCGCGACCCAGCAGATGGTCGAGCGCCGGTCCCTGAGGTTCCAGGTCGCGGCCGCGACCTACGCGGTCAAGGCTGAGTTCATGGACTTCGCCGCGGCGTGCACCACGATGTACGTGAGCGCCTCGGGCGCGTCCCTGGACTTCCCGGCAACCGCCTTCGCCAGGAAGTCCTCCATCTCCGGCAGCGTGACCGTGCCCGCCAACGCCGCCGGCACGTATGTCTCGCTCAACGCCATCCCCCTGTCCTCCGCCACCACCATGGGCGGCTTCGGCGGGATCTGGCTGCCCGCCGGGGTCACGAACGCCCCGTACGTTGTGCCGAACCTCGAGGCCGGCGATTACATGCTGAGAGCGAACACTCCCAACTACCCGATGCTGGCTCTGGGCCCCATCGCAGTCGGGTCCGGCCTGGACATCACGGGCAAGAACTTCAGCTTCGCGGCCGGCCGCCAGGTCGCGGGCAGCGTCTCCATCCCTGCGGCCCAAGGCTTCGACATGACGGCCTACGTCAATGCCTGGTCGCCGAACGCGTCGTCGACGACCTTCGCCTGGACCCAGGCGGTCCTGGTCGCGGGCAACACTTCGGTCCCCTACGCCCTCAAGGGCTTGGACAGCTACACGACCTACCAGATCTTCGTGCATCTGGAGGGCGCGGAAGGCTTCAGCCTCGAGCCGCAGAACGGCTTGCCCAAGAGCGTCTCCATCGAGAACGCGGACCTGGCTGGCGTGGACGTGGCCTTCCTGCAGAGCACGGGCTTCGTGGTCGCGCCCATCAGGCTTCCCGCCGGCTCCGAGGACTTCGGCAACGTGGACCTCTACGGGACCGTGGTCGCCTCCCAGCGGCCGGAGGAGCTCGGACATTCTTTCGAGGTTAAGCCCGTGGCCGGCATCACGCCGGGCTCGTTCGCCTGCCAGAGCGGCGTCTACGGTGGCGGGAACTGCCCGGCGGACGTCAATGTGGCGACAGTGACGGCCTCCAACCTGGCGACTCAGACCGTGGAGCTCACCCTGCATTACAAGACGACCGGGAGGATGATCAAGCAGCGCGTCTCCATCGTCAACGGGCAGACCGCGAACATGCCGTTCTTTGACTTCGCGGCCTCTTCCGTGACCTTCAAGGTCTCGGGCGTGATCGACAATCAGGTCAACAACAGCGTGTTCAAGTCCTCCGCGGCCGGCGTCTTCGCCAATATCAACAAGAACGCGGTCGCCACTGTGTTCCTGACGGACCCGAAGGGGGCCCTCGTCAAGGACGGGGGGAACAACAACGTGTCCGTGAGCACCGCGGTGACCGCCATCCGCCAGGAGTTCGCGGGCTTCAACCTCGCGGTCTCCTCGGCTTTCAACCCGGCCACGGACCGGTTCGGCTACATCTCGGACGCCGGCGTCTATGAGATCGCCAACCTCTCCCCGGGCTCGTATTTCCTCAAGACGGGCGACATCCGGTTCTGCTCGACCTGCGCGGTCGCGGTCCCGGGCATCGGCCAGCTCGTGACCGTGGCCAGCGTCAACCGCTCCAGCGTGAACTTCACGCTCATGGACGGCTACGGCGTCAGCGGCAAGGTCTACTTCGACGAGAGCATCGCGACCAGCGCCGTGGTGGGCCTGACCGTGCTCAACCGGCGGCAGGAGGTCGTGCGCTCGACCATGGTCTACCTCGGCAACGCGGGCTTGAACGTGGCGGTCAACTCCGCGGACTACTCCTTCCCGAACCTGCCCTCCGGCGAGTACTACTCCCTGCGGGCGGTGGACCTGGGCTCCCCGGCCAAGTACGCGGCCAAGCCCATCCGGTTCCCTGACCCGACCTCCGAGGGAGGCTTGAAATCCGATCTCACGGGCCAGAACGTCATGCTCCAGCGCGCGGCCTTCATCACGGGCCGCGTGAAGGACGCCAAGACCGGCGAGATGATCACAGGCGTCAACGCGACGCTCCTGCCCGAGGCCTTCGAGATCCGGGCCGTGGCCAACCCGTTCGTCGAGGGCGGCTACGTCCTGGCCCTGTCCTCGGTGTCCGGGCGGCCGGTCTTCGGCGACAGCTACTTCCGCGTGGGCCCGCTCATCCCCAAGCTGAGCTATGACCTCAAGCTCAGCCAGACCAAGTGGGACCCGGGCTTCCTCGCCAAGGGCAGCCAGAACTTCAACCCCGCCTCTGTCAGCGGCCTGCTCCTGCAGGCCGGCGAGACCAAGGACGTGGGCGTCATCGACCTCTACCAGGGGCTCTACCTCAAGGGCGTGATCTATCAGTCCACGACTACGGGCCCGACCCTGGGCAACATCAAGGTCACGGCCAAACCTTCCTTCGGCGCCTCGGAGGTCAAGGCCGAGACCTTCACGAACCCGCAGGGCGGCTACACCCTCTGGGTGTCGACCGGGATCAACGACGTGACCGCGGCCCCGCGCGACGGCAACCTCGCCTCCAACGGCACTTATTACGCCGAGAAGGTGCTTCGGACCGTCAACCTCCTGACCACTACGACCGCGGACTTCCTGCTCGAGCCCCTGGCAGGCCTGACCTCCACCTACCACGTCGTGACAGCGGACGGCGGTCAGCTCACGTACCCCTTCGGGGACAAGAAGGGCTTCCCGGCCGCGGCAATCAACCTCCAGCCCGTCGGGATCGTGCCGCTCGATAACCCGCTGGGAGACATCGAGGTCATCACGAACGCGGACGGCTCCTTCGTCCTGCCCGCGCTCTCGACCGGCTCGTACTTCATGAGGGTCACGAGCCTGGGCTATGCCGTGTCCAAGGCGACTGTCACGGTGAGGACGGACTCCGTCGCGCTGGCGGACGGCGTGACGGGAGCCGCGATCACGGACGGCAGGATCACGCTCCAACGGGGCGGGTCGGTGTCCGGACGCATCCTCAAGCGCGACGGCTCAAGCCCCAGCCAGGACGAGGTGGGCGGCGTGGGCGCCGCCAACTTCGCCTCCGGCGAGTTCGTCATCGGGTCCGTGGAGTTCGATCCCACGGCCAAGACCGTGAACTCCTACCAACTCTCGGGCTTCAAGGCCGGCACGACCTACGACATCGTGGTCCTGCCCAAGGACAAGAAGCTGGGCCTGCCGGTCTTCCCGCCGGAGGGCAAGGGCTTCTCCGTGCCCTCGGCCACGACCACGATCTCGAACTACACCCTGACCTACCCGGCCAACCCGCTCGACTGCGTGGCGACCTCCAAGGGACTCGGGAACCTCCAGTTCCAGGTCAAGATCGAGTGCACGGACGCCCTCCGCAACGAGACCGACTACGACAGCGACCTCAGCCAGATCCTGTTCGTGTCGAGCTACGCTTCGCCGGGCGCCATCGCCCCGCTGACGCCGAACGCGCTCTACGCTTTCCCGAACTCGGGCGGGAGCCTGCTCAACAGCGACAAGGAGATGGACGCCGGACGCAAAAAGATCACGGCGGTCTACCGGTCCACGAGCACCAGCGAGACCAACTTCAGCCTGCGCCTGCGGGTGTACTCCTCCCAGAGGAGCCACCAGACGGGCGAGTACTATTTCTTCGACCGCACCTTCGACTTCTTCACGGGCCTGGACTCGCACAGCACGGGCAAGGTGTCGAACATGCAGGGCGGCTCGGTGAACCTCGTGCCCTCGGGCTCCGACGAGTCCCAGGGCCGCGACGAGAAGTCCGGCATCAACTTCGAGGCCGGCGCCTTCGAGGATGAGACGGGCGTCGTGTGCGCCTCCTGCACCGTGACCGTGGGCGTCAGCAAGGCCACGGACGAGAAGCTGGCCAAGACCATGGCCCTGCGGGCCCTGGGCTTCGTGCCGCCGGACCTCGCACGGCCCAAGCGGCCCATGTCCCTGCCGGCCGAGATGGAGGTCGCCATGGAGAGCTACCGCGTCCTGGTCTCCACGAAGGTCAACGGGGTCAACGCCCTGTCGTCCTTCTACTCCATCTTCCTGCCCGCGTCCATCCGCCACCAGCTCAAGGCTCGGGCGGACCTGACCCTGTCCTTCGACCTGCTCTCCACGAGCGACACCTCCAAGGTGGACATCTACTACTACAACTACACGCTTGGCCGGTACGTGAAGGAGACCAGCGGCCGCAGGATCGACGAGGCCAACAAGACCATCACCGTGAGCGTCGACCACCTGTCGACCTTCGTGGTGCTCGACGGCGCCCCGGCCTACGCCGCGGCGGGCACGCTCAAGACCGACAGGATCGTCGCCTTCAGCTTCCCGAACCCGGCGGACTGCGTCACGCATGCCGGGCTGACGGCGGACACCGCGGTCGGGCAGATCGCGGGCGGCGGAGCCAGCCACCCCGCGTTCAACGGGGTGATGATCCGCTACAGCCTGCCCAACTCCGGCGCGAACAAGTTCGAGGAGACGAAGATCAACATCTACAACGTGGCCGGCGAGCTGGTGCGGTCCATCGACCAAGGCTATCTGGAGGGGAACAAGACGTACTACATGCCCTGGAACTGCGGCAACCAGCGCGGGAAGTCCGTGGGCTCCGGCATCTACTTCGCGGAGATCGTGTGGGGGAGTCAGAGACAGTTCTTCAAGATCGCCATCATCAAGGGTAGCGGGCTATGACCATGAAAAGAACCATCACGGCGCTGCTGTTCGCGACCCTGGCCTCCCAGGCCGGGGCCACCATCAACAAGGACGCGGGGTCGTCCGCGGCCGCGTTCCTCAAGCTCGGCGCGGGCGCGCGGGCCGGGGCCATGGCGGATTCCTTCTCCGCCATCGCCGACGACGTCAACGCCGTGTACTACAATCCGGCGGGGCTCTCCCAGCTCAAAGGGCCCCAGCTCGGCGGGGCGCACACCGCGTTCATCCGCGACGTCAACTACGAGGCGCTCGGGTTCGCCTATCCCGTGGGCCGGCGGGAGGAGTACTCCCGCCACGTCCTGGCCGGCGGCATCCAGTATCTCTCGGTGGGCAAGGTCGAGCGCCGCTCGACCGACTCGACCGACCCCATGGGGACCTTCGACTCGACCGACGCCTCCTACGGGCTGACCTACGCCTTCGGCTTCAACCGGCAGCTCTCCGCGGGGGTGACGGCCAAGCTCCTGAGCCAGAGGCTCGACACCTACCACTCCGACACCTTCGCCGCGGACCTGGGCGTCCTCTTCCGGGTCAACCCGGACGCCCGGATGCCGGTGTCCCTGTCGGCCGTGGTGCGCAATTGGGGCACCCGGGTCTCCTTCGTCCGGGGCGAATCCGACCCTCTGCCCGTGTCCGTCACCGCGGGCATGGCCTTCCATGTCTGGCCCGAGCGCTTCCGGGTCAACGTGGAGGGCACGAAGTATCGCGACACCGGGCTCTTCGGCGCCTTGGGCGCGGAGTACTACCAGCCCCTGATGAAGGACCTCACGGCCGCCTTCCGGGGGGGGTACTCCTCCCACTACCGGGACATCGCGGGCTTGAACGGCATGGCCATGGGCATGGGCCTGACCTACAACGTTGCTTCCTTTGACTTCGCGTGGCTGCCCTTCGGCCGGCTGGGCGACACCTTCCGGTACTCCCTCCTGCTCAAATTCTAACGGGGTCAGATCTTGAGATTTGAGTTTTCGCGAAGCGAAAACTCAAATCTCAAGATCTGACCCCATTCCTCTCTGTAACAAAAGTCATATTGACTTCCCCATAGGCCGCTGTTAACCTTATAAGAGGGCCCCCTGGTGGGGGCCACAAGGACAACAGCCCTCTTGAAGCGTCTTGCCATCATCTCCGCTGTTCTGACCGCGGGCCTCGGCTTGCAGGCTGGGGCTTTCGCGGCCGCTGTTTCTGCCGCGCGGCTCACGGATTACTCAGGCGTGGTCCAGATCAAGGCTTTGGGCGCGTTCGATTGGGTCCAGGTGGACGGAGCCCCGCTGGACCTGCGGCCGGGAGACGGGCTGCGCACCGGCGGCCGCGGCAAGGCCACGGTCGTGTTCTCGGACGGCTCCCGGGTCGAGCTCAGCGCCAGCGCCTCGTTCGTGCTTGAGGAGGCCGGCGCCAGGGGCACGGGCGTGAGGCTCTTCATGGGCGTCCTGCGGGCCAAGGTCGAGCGGCTCCTGTCGCGGAGGTTCACGGTGCGCACCCCGACCGCTGTCTGCAGCGTGCGGGGCACCGAGTTCCAGGTCCAGGTCCAGGAAGGCGGGCGCACCAACGTGGACCTCTACAAGGGCCTGCTGGCCGTGGAGGACTCCCGGGGCCAGCAGATCCTGCTCAAGTCGGGCCAGCGCCTGGAGGTGGACCTGCGCGGCATCGGCCAGCCCACGGAGGCGCCCTCTCAGGCGCAGAGCCGTTCCCAGGGCTTCCACGGGGTCATGCGCCGGGAGATGAGCCTCGAGATGTCCAAGGAGGACGTCCAGGCCGCGGCCGCCCGGGAGATCAAGCTCGCCGAGTACCAGCAGGGCAAGGCCCTGACCGACGTGTTCGGCAACCGGGTCCGCGTCGAGGAGTACGTGATGCGGCCCGCAAGCGACCAGTTCAAGCTCGTGGTCTTGAACGAGCGCAAGGACCGGTTCGACTACTTCTACTATCTCGGCACCTTCAACAAGGACCTGCCCCGCGACCTCGCGGTCGCCCTGCGGCAGATCAGCGGGGCCGCGGACGCGGCCCCGGAGTACTACCTCAAGGGCTTCGAGACCGGCCGGTCCAACACACAGGATTCCATGGTGGAGGTCGCGCAGGGCGGGCACCTCGTCGACGTCAACAACAACCTCAGCAGCGGCGACAACGTGGCGAGCCTCTACAACCCCGCGACCGACTCCTTCGAGAGCGTCGCGGGGCGTTCCGTGTACCAGACGATCTACGACAAGTACGGCTTCTACATCAACGGGAAGCTCAAGTACGGCTGGACCGGCGCGAACATCGACAACTACGACGCCGCGGCCAAGGCCACGGTCAACGACCCCATCACGGGCGCGGCCCTGGGCTCGGCCCTCCCGACCCGGTCCGTGAGCGCGGTCTGGCCGGACGCGAGCAGCCTCCGGCAGGAGATCTACGAGTCCTACTCCGACGGCACCTTCACGAAGTGGGACAACTACATCTTCGACGACCAGGGCAAGGTCGCCACCTTCGCCGATTTTAATGACGTGAAGTCCGGATCGGAGTACAAGGACAGGCTCCTGCGGTTCAACTACGAGCAGGTGATCACGGCCTCGGAGTTCGACGGCCGCAAGATCGACATCGTGGTCGAGCCCAAGATCCTCATCCAATCCGGGTTGATCCAGTGATCGAGCCGTGCCGCGCAAAGCTGACATCATGAGGACACCGAAGGCCGTCGGATTGTGGTTCCTGGTCATGACCATGGGAGCGGTATATAGCCGCGCCGTCGAGGTGGATCCGCTGCTGAACTTCCAGGTTCTGGGGGGGCAGTACTTCTTCAAGGAGGAGCGGGGGGGGCTGACCGGCAATGCCCAGGCCCTGTTCGCGCCGGCCGTCAGGTTCGACGACCGCTGGGCGCTTTTGCCCTCGCTGAGCGCGTCCTACCAGGGCACCAAGCAGGTGGTGGACCTTGTGGGCTCGGGGAGCATCTTCCAGGAGCAGATGGACCACCGGCTGGGCCTGCGGCTCGTCTACGCTCCCGGCGGGTCGGACGGCCGCTGGAAGATCAAGTCCAGCGGGAGCGTCAAGTGGGAGCTCTTGAAGGAGACCAAGGACGAGGCTTGGACCGAGGGACTCTTCGACTACACCAAGCTCAGCGGGGGGCTCGAGGCGGAGTACGCCTACCATGATCCCTACTCCCTGCGGTTCGGCTTCGATTATCATCAGACCTGGTTCGCGAACTATTCGAGCCTCGAGTCGCAGGAGGCCATGACCGTCAACGGGCTCTCGCGCTCGGCCGAGCTCGTGGGCGACTACGTGCTCAATACGCGCAACTTCACCGTGTTCGCGGGCATGGACGGCCCTATCAACGACCGGGTCATCCTCGAGGGCAGCGCGGCCTGCGTCTACCAGGACTTCTACAACCAGCCCGTCGTCGACGATGCCGGCGGCCTGACCGCCAAGCTCCGGGAGGACATCACCACCACCGTGGGCTTCGGCGCGCGCGTGCCCGCCCGGCTGACCCGGGACCTGCGCCTGCTGGGCAGCATCGACGTGGGCTTCGGCTACAACACCTCGAACCAGAACAGCTTCGACGCCCAGCGCGTCAAGTACATGGGCTTCTACTACAACTTCAAGGAGGTCAAGGCCGGGCCCGGCCTGAGGTTCTTCATCGGAGACGAGAAGCGGCCCGTGGTGGCCGGGGTGAGCGGCCAGTGGGCCTTGCGGCACTACCCGCACCGGCCCGCGCAGGACGACAAGGGGACCTACGGGACCGAGATGCTGGAGACCCAGTCCTTCCTGGCCTCGACCACTCTTTCCTATCCCATGACGGAGCAGTTCAGCCTCCTGTTCAATTTTCAGTACGGAGAATCCCTCTCGAACCAGAAGTATGAGGAGTATTACTCCTATAATTACTCAGTGAAGAACTACCTGTTCGGATTCAAGTACGAGTACTGAGGAGAGCCTTATGATGCCATTGAAACGCACGACCATTTTTCTTGGGGCCCTGCTGGCCGCGGTCTCAGGCGTCTCCTGGGCCGGCGCTCCGGCGACCTTGTCCTATCAGGGCAGGCTCCAGGAGAACGGGGCCCTGGTCAATGGCAACAGATCCGTGGCCATCTGGGTCTGCGACGCGCTCCTGGGGGGGAACTGTTACGACACCGGAGCCCAGGGCGTCTCGGCCGTCAACGGGGTCTTCCGCACCACCTTCACCCTCAACGCCCTGCCCCCTGACTCCTTCGAGAGCGGGCGCTGGTACCTCGAGGTTAGGGTCGAGGGCAACATCCTGTCCCCGCGCGAGCAGCTCGCCAGCGCGCCTTACGCCGTCGTGGCCTCGAGCGTGCCCGCTTCCGGGATCTTCTTCAATCCGGCTCTCCAGACCACGGCATTGGGCTACCAGGCCGGAATGACGAACAGCGCGGCCGAGAACGTCTTTCTGGGCTACAGGGCCGGCTATACCAACACGACAGGCAACGTGAACTCCTTCTTCGGCGCCCAGGCGGGACGGAGCAACGTGGACGGCATCGGCGGCACCTTCATCGGCAATGCCGCGGGATACTCCAACGTGGGCGGCGACGCCAACACCTTCGTGGGCTATCAGGCGGGCTATGACAACACCACGGCGAACAACGGGACGTTCGTCGGCCACAACACCGGACAGAACAACATCACCGGGCTGAACAACTCGTTCTTCGGCCAAGCGGCCGGTTACGTCAACACGAGCGGGGGCCATAACTCCTATTTCGGGTTCCAGGCGGGCTACGGCGCGGCCACGGCCTACAGCAACTCCATGATGGGATTGCGCGCGGGATTCGCCAACACCTCTTCCTCCAACACCTTTATGGGCGCATACGCCGGCAAGGACAACACCACGGGGATGAATAACGTCTTCATGGGGGTCGAAGCCGGCCTCTCCAATGTGACGGGCAGCCGGCTGACGCTTATCGGCAACGGCGCCGATGTCCTTGCCGCCGGCCTCATCAACGCCGGGGCCATCGGCAACAACGCCAAGGTCGGGGCCAGCAACGCTCTGGTCCTGGGCGGCACCGGCCCCGACGCTGTAAACATCGGAATCGGGACCACCGATCCTATGGCCAGATTGCATGTCGGCGGGGTCGCCGGTACGGACGGGATCATGTTCCCCGACGGCACTCTTCAGAAGACCGCCTATGGCGGAGTCTCGATCCTTGGCGTAGTGCCTACGGCCAATGGGGCATGGACGAGCCCGTCTGCGGCCAGCGACTCCGGAGACTTCGGTCTGGAGTCCTATTCGGAGTTGTCCGGGTCCTTGTTAGGCACTTATTTCCTCCAGTGGGATCTGGGGTCGGTCGTCCCTGTGAGCCTCATCGGCTGGCGGGTGTACGTGCAGAGCACCTCTGGATACACTATGGGGTTGGTGGCTCAAGTCAGTCCTGACGGCGGGTCATGGTACCCGCTCAAGCAGATCACGGTGAATAATAGTGCAAAGGACGATGTCTCACTTTTTCCTTATGGGATGTCCATAAGGTACTTGAGATTCCAGGTGACGGGGCAAGGGGGGGAACCTTTCCTTGTGAGGGTCCTCCACGCGTATGTGAAATGATGCCTCTCCTGCCGAACTTTATAGGGGAGGTCTGAGTGGATGTGTCGGACTCGGGCCGCATGATGAGAGCGATCATCGTCGTCATGATGTCGGTGCTGCTGGAGGCCTCTGCGGTGGCCGCTGGTCCCAAGGACCATGCCGCCGCAGGCATCCAGGTCGTCGACGACGCCAACGGCATGGCAGGGGCCTCCGCGGCCATGTCTGGCAATAACGGCCCCACCTTATACGATGCCATGGGAGGCGCCGGCCAGACCGGGAGCAGCAGGATGGCCGGGCCTGGAGGGGTCAAGCTCGAAGGCGGCTTCTTCTCCTGGATGACGATCACGCCGTCAATCAGCCTGGACCAGCCCAATAACGGGGTGGTGGCGACTTTGAGTGGGTTTCTCTCGGGCATGGCCTCGGACCCTGTGGCTGTGACCTCCGTGACCGTGGTCTTCCAAAGGAAGGACGCTGGGCTGGATACCGGGGATTACTACGATTGGGGCAGCGAGGTGTTCTCTCCGGGAGTGGCTCAGTCCTCGGTCGCGGTGCTCACAGCCGGCCAATATTCCCAGTCCACGGGCTGGCAGGTGAGCATGCCGGACAGCGCCCTGGTCGATTTCACACGCTATTACATCCGCGCTACGGTGGTCAACACGAGCAGCGCCACCACGGTGGTGGAGTCCACTTTCGTGTTCAACGCGAGCATGCTTGACACCCCTCCAGGGGACGGCGAGGGCAGGGCCGACCTCTCCAGCAGTTCCCTGATGGGCTGCCAGCCTGTCACCTCCACGATCGCCTTCACAGTGGGGCCCTCAGGCATGGCGTTCGGGGCCAGGATCGCCCTGCGCATCCCCAACGGGTGGAGCAGGCCTGGAGGCTGGTCCGACACGGCAAGTCATCCCCTTCCGCTTCCGCCATCAGGCACGGTCTATGTCGAGTCGCCCGTGGCATATAGCCTGGTCCTCAATCCTCAGCAGTCGGACAACTCGCTCTTGGGCGACAATTGGGTCCTCTTCAGCCCGTCCGCGCCGCTGGCGCCTGGCCAGAAGGTCTATTTCGTCTACACGGGCTTTCCGCCCACCGGGCCCCTGGCCGGGCAGAAGCACAGGTTCGCCGTGCTCTCCAAGGGCGTGGCCGCGGGCAACCTGGTTGCGATCACGACCTCTCCGGTCATGGTCCCGCTGACGGCAGGGCCGCCGAGGAGGCTCGCGTTCTCCCCGGCTGACCCCATCTCCCTGGGGCCGCTCCAGTCCGCGCCCACCATGCAGGTCGTGCTGATGGACGGGTGCGGCTCCCTGTCGCAGGCCGGGGCGCCCTTCGACGTCACCCTGGAGGCTGGAAGGCCCGGGGACCTCGACCGGCACGCGACCTTCTACGCCTCGGCCGCGGGCAAGATCCTTGTTACGTCCTTTGGCGCCGGGGCCTCGGTCGCGACGCCCGCGTTCTATTTCCAGACCTCCACGGCCGGCATCGACTACGAGATGCTCATGGCGACCGCAACGATCCCGGGCTTCGGCAAGACCGGGGCCTACAAGTTCGTCAAGCTCTTCGCCAACTCCGTGAAGGTCACCGGCGTGTCCGTGGACACAGGGACCTTCACCGGAGCCCGCACCGCCACCATGACGGGCTCTGGCTTCGACAGTCCGGCCTTCATCAACTTCAGCCTCAATGAGCCGGCCGCGCGCTGGGAGGTCGTGGTCTCCCCGGATCCCGCGGACTTCGATCCTCCGGTGTTCCAGCGCTTCGGCACAGGCTCCCCCGGCCGCGGCGTGGCCTGGAACTGGATCAACGAGAAGACCTATCCAGCCTCGGCCGTGCCGCCTGGCGAGTACTTCGTGAGGATCCGGGTGGAGGGCGGGGTGGTCGAGGACGCCACGACCCGGCTCTATGTCGACCAAAGCGCTTCCCTCCTGGGCTCGGTCGGGGCCCTGGGCGCGGGCGCCTACGTCTATGCCTCGGGCCCTGGCGCGAACTACGGCAACTTCTCCAGGGCTGACGCTGCCGGCGATTTCCGAGTCTACGGGCTCGAGAACGGCAAGGCCTACAACCTCACGGCCTCGACCCAGCTCAAGACCGTGGCGGGAGAGTTCCTCACCCTGAGCGTGAGCTCGGTCAACGTGACTGCTTCCAACGCGGGCAAGAGCGTGGGCAGCATCCCCTTCCCGGTGCCGGGCTATATCAGGGCCAGCGTCAAGCTCCCCCTGGCGGCGCCCAGGGAGCTCGTGGGCCTCGTCAAGGCTCGGAACGAGGACGCCACGGTCTCGGCGATCGGCACCATCCATTTCAGCACCTCCCAGGTGGACTCGGACAACGGGGGGGCCGGGTTCGGCGGGAACGCGAGTTCCTGGACCGTGCTGGGCCTGCCGGCCGGGACCTACGACCTGGACGTGGAGGTCAGCGGGCTCAGGCTCTCCACCCGCGTCGAAGGCGTCACGGTCAGCCCTGGGGCGATGACGGACCTCAAGCCCACCCTGCCCAGGAAGGCCAACGTCTACGGCCTGGCGGTCCTGCCTTCCACGTCGACCTTCGGGACGTGGGTCTCGGTCCAGGCCACGGCGTGGGGGGAGAAGTACCCCGCGGCCTTCGGAGGGACCCTCGTTCCCGGCGTGTCGCCCGGCGTGAACCCCACGAGCGCGACCTTCGCCCTCTACGGTCTCGACCCCGGGTCGTGGACGCTCCGGGCCCTGGCCCAGGGCTTCGTGGCCGCGGCGAGCACGGTCCTCGTGGAGGGCGACACGGACATCGGCGACCACCTGCCGGGCTCCTTCGACCTGGCGCTCTCCTCGGCGGGCGTCATCCTCGGCACCGTGACCGTGAGGGGCGACTCCAGGAGCGTCCCGTCCCAAAAGGACGATCCAGCGGACACCTTCAGCGTCTTCGTCAACGCCTATAACCCGGCGACCTTCTCCCGGGCCTCCGCCCGCGTGCGGGTGCCCAGGCACGCCTCCGTGACATCGAGCACCTTCGGCATCGCGGGCCTGGAGAACGGGTCCTGGGTCCTGACCAGCCAGGTCCAGGGCTTCTCCGACGGCAGGCAGGCCGTGCCCGTGGCGGACGGCAGGGGCCTGGCCGACCTCAGGATGGCGGCCAACGACGCGAGGCTTCATGCCGAGGTCATCCTGCCGGGCGGGCCTTGGGACCCACCGGAGTACCGGAAGGTCTCCATCCTCGTCCGGTCCCCGCAGAACGGGGCGGTCATGCTGGGCGACATGACCGCCGGGAGCACGGTCCAATACACGCCGACGAGCGCGGTCTGGCTTTCGTCGCCCATGGCGCCGGGGCACTACATCCTGGAGGCCGGCTACGACAGGACCGGCATGCAGCGCAAAGTCGAGGTCGCCCTGACCGACAAGGCCACGGCCTACGTCACGCTCGACCTGACCGGGCCGACCTATGCGGTCCGGGGAGCCGTGTCCCTGGTCGGGAACGTCCAGTTCTCCTCCGCGAATTTCGGCGTGTCGGTGAGCTCGATCGCGGGCCTGCTCAACGCGGCTCCTGCCACGAGCTACTGCCTGCTCGGTTCCGCCGCGGGGCAGAGCATCTCCGCGGCCCACATGGAGCTCCTCCCGGTGGATATGAAGACCGGGCGGTTCCTCGACGGCTCCCTCCAGTCCTCCTCGGGCGGGGCCGTCGGCTGCGGCAGGGTGGAGCTGGAAGCCGGGCTCTCCATGGACGCGCCCAGCCCTGTGCGGGGCTATGTCGCCCCGATCGCGGCCAATGGATCCTTCGTCTTCCCGGGCGTTCCGCCGGGGTCCTACGTCCTGCGCAACAACGCCGAACTCGACCTCGACTTGAGCAACGGCAACGAGATGCCCCGGATCCAGAGGATCTTCCAGGTCTCGGCCAGCACGACACTGGCGGTCTTCAAGATCGACGCGGGCGCCTCCCTATCAGGCACGGTCTTCCTGCCTCCCGGGACCCTCATGAGCCGCATGGTCGAGGTGGAACTGCTCGACAGCGCCGGCAGCAGCGTCCGCCGTTCGGTCGCGGGGTTCAACAACTCCGACGTCGCTCCCTACTTCTTCGAGAAGCTGCCGGAGGGGAGCTACTCGGTGCAGGTCCGCGACCTGGGCTTTCCCAAGGCCTTCGGCGCCATGCCCCTGTCGGCCAAGCTCTCGGGCGGGAACCTCTCCGGCCAGGACATCCGGCTCAAGCGCACGGGCGTGGTCAAGGGCAAGATCGCGCTCCAGAGCAGGCTCCCGTACGGCACGACCGGGCCGTTCCTGCTGGTCTCGAACAAGAGCCTCGACCTTCTGCCCAACGGGTTCAAGATCGAGGCCAAGGCCAATCCCTGGTTCCAGGGCGGGCGCCAGGTCGCCCGGGCCCGGCTCTGCGGAACGGGCGGCTGCTCCCTGCCCGAGCTTGACGCCAACGACCAGTTCACGATCGAGGACCTCCTGCCCGGGACCTACGAGCTCAAGCTCTGGTCCTACAACTCGGCCGAGAACCTCCGCAACGGCGGGGTCGCGCTCGTCCCTATGGCCCTGCCGAGCGTGAAGGTGGAGGAGGGGCGGCTGACCGACGTGGGCACCGTGAACATCCTTTCCGCGGTGCGGCTGGCGGGCACGGTCCGCGCCGCCGGAGGGGCCCCCCTGTCCAACATCCGGGTCGTGGCGAGGGCCTCCAAGCGGGAGGGCGGCCGGGACACGGAGGCGGAGAGCTACGCGCTCACGGACCAGGACGGCGCCTACACCCTCTACGGCATCGACCCCGTGGTGCGCTACTACGACGTCTACGCGGCCATGAGGCCCAATCCCGAGACCGAGGGGACCTACCTCCCGCCCTACGAGCAGACCATCATCCCCTCGGTGGACGTCAGCTGCACCACGACCCTCGACTTCGCCCTGGCCGCCGCCCCCTATGCCATCTCAGGCAGGGTCTCGGCCGCGGGCGGTCCGGGCCTGAGCACGCAGTTCGACCAGGGCCAGATCGTGCCCGGCGCCAGGGTTATGATCCAGAAGGACGGGGTCATCCCCACGATGAACCCTGTGGCGGACATCGAGCTCTACACGGACGCGGAGGGGATCTTCGAGGCACCGGCTTTGACCGCTGGGACCTACAAGGTGATGGTCGCCTCCCTGGGCTACGGCTCGCGGTCCATGCTGGTGACGCTCGACAACGAGAGCGTGGATCTGGGTTCCATCCCCCTCGCCCTGGGCGGGAGCATGGCCGGCTCCATCAAGAAGCCGGACGGCTCGAGCCCCAGCCAGGACGAGGTTCAGATGGTGGTCGCCGCGAACGCGGACATGTCGGACATCGTGTTCGGCACCCTGGTCAAGGACGAGACGTCCCGGACCGTGGGCGAGTACTCCATCAGCGGGTTCAAGCCCGGCGTCGCCTACACCCTCATCCTGGTCGACGGCAGGGAGAACCTCGTCACGCCCAGGGAGGCGCGCACCGTGGTCTTCGTCTCCTCCTCGGAATGCCGGGGCCTGGACCTCGTGTACCGGGCGCCCAAGCCCAAGGTCTTCGCCAAGGCCCGGCGCGCGGGGAGCAGGTTCAAGGTCGAGATGAGCATGACCCAGCCGCTGAGGCAGAAGAAGGCCTTGGACGACGACTACGCCGCCATCCTGACCACCTATTCCGCGGCCGGGGCCCTTTCCGACTTCGAGCTCTCCAACGACCGCACGAAGCTCTCCGCGGTCTACGCGCCCGGCGTGGCGGAGTCGAGCTTCACCCTGCGTCTGGCCGGCCGCAGCTCCGTGGCGGACCCGGATTCCCTCGACTCCGAGGATCCCGAGTTCGAGCTCGCGACCGTTGCGACCTTCTACGCGGGCATCGACGGCATGCATCAGAACCAGGTGGGCAACATCTGGGGCGGCAACCTCATCATCGAGGGGGACCAGGGCCGGTTGACCCTGCCTGGAGGCGCCTTCGCCGCGGACGTCTCCTCGAACGTGCAGATTTCGCTGAACATCTCCTCCGAGTCCTTGAGCCGCTTCGGGGTCTCGGGCATGGGCGCGGGCCGAGCCAAGCGCTTCGCGGCCTCGGCCTACCCGGCAGAGCTCATGAGGGCCATGGACGCCGTGCCGCCGCAGGTCTCGCCGTTCAGCGCCTTCTACAACGTCATGCTGCCCCTGGGCCTGCGCACCACCCTGTCCCGGCCGGCCCAGCTCACCGTGACCTACTCTTCG
>JBAZSR010000005.1:19681-49236 GCA_041662295.1 Elusimicrobiota bacterium
CCAACCTCTACTGGTACAACACCGCCGCGAACAACTACGTGCTCCAGCAGGACGTCACGGGCTCCCCGCCGATCATCGACGAGGTCAACCGCACCATCACGATCAACGTCAGCCACTTCTCGACCTTCGTGCTCTTCGAGGCCGGGGTCAACGTCATCACGGGCGACGCCTTCTCCGGGACCGACATCGAGGTCTACAACTTCCCCAACCCCTTCGACCTCGAGCCCAAGATCGTGACCACGATCCACCCGAACTCCAATCAGACGGTCCGGGGGACCATGATCCGGTTCTCCCTGAAGTCGGGGCTCTCGGGCGACGGGACCCTGCGGATCCACAGCGTGACCGGGGAGCTGGTCCGCAAGATCGACCTCGGGAACCTGGCGGGCGGCCGCCACTACTACCAGTCCTGGGACGGCCGCAACGACTCGGGCCGGGACGTCGGCTCGGGCGTCTATATCGGCGTGCTGCGGGTGGGCAAGAAGGTCAACACCTTCAGGATGGCGGTGGTCAAGTGAGGAAACGCCTCCTTGTCGTCGGCGCTTTGCTGATAGGCGCGCTCGGCGCAACCGAGCGCGTGCAGGGCTTCGGCCAGGGGGACAAGGGCACGAGCGCGTCGCAGTTCCTCAAGATCGGGCCGGGTGCCAGGGCCGCGGGCATGGCCGAGGCCTTCTCCGGGGTGGCCGACGACGCGTATGCGGCCTACTACAACCCGGCCGGCTTGGCCTTCCTGAAAACCCCTGAGATGGGGGCGGCTCACGATTCCAGGTTCCGGAGCGTCAACTATGAGTACGGGGTGGTGGCGGTGCCCATGCTGAGCTGGGTGGAGACGAAGAAGCCCAAGAACATGTACGGCGTGCTCGCCTTTTCCGTGACGAACCTCAACGTGGGCAAGATCGAGCGCCGGAGCGTGACCGAGACCGACGCCCCTCTGGAGACCTTCGAGTCGACCGACATCTCCTACGCCCTGAGCTACGGCTACGTCTTCCGGCGCCTCGGCCTGGGGGTCGGCGGAACGTTCAAGTATGTCGACGCGGGAGTCGACTCCATGAACGCCGGCGCCGTCGCTGTCGACGGGGGCGTGCTGTGGCGCGGCAAGGCGGTCTCCCTGGGCGCGGGCGTCAGGCACTTCGGGGACCAGCAGGTCTTCGCCAAGGCCAGCGAGCCCATGCCGCTCACCTTCTTCGCCGGCATGGGGATCCGTCCTTTCCCGAGATTCCTGCTGGCCCTGGACGCGACCCTGGCGCGCGATTCCCAGCCCAGGCTGGCCGGCGGTTTCGAGTACCGCTATCAGCCCAGGGGGACCAAGAAGCTCAACGCGGCGGTGCGGGCCGGCTATGCCTCCTACGGGGCGAGGGACTCGGCCGCCCCCGACGCCCTGACCGGCATGTCCCTCGGCTTGGGCGTGCACTACAGCCACTTCGACTTCGATTCCGCCTGGGTGCCGTTCGGCGACCTGGGGGATTCCTTCAAGTTCTCCCTCCACGTGAAATTCTGACCTTCGGTCAGAATTTCACGTGGAGGTGCCAGGCTTAGCCCCAGCATGATGCCCGACTAGAAGCCTGGCACCTATGCCCAGGAAGACCAGTGACATCGATGGCTTCCTGCGGGAATCCGAGGGACCGGCTCAGTAGATGTCGTTCTCGGCCTGGACAGCCGGCTGGTCCTTGGGCTCGGAGGGCTTGGAGCTCTCCCAAGACTGCTTCTTGCCCTGGTCCTTGAGGACCTTGAGCTGCTCGGAGGCTTTCCTGGCGGGCTTGCGCTTGGCCGGAGCCGCGGCCTTGGTCTTCTTGACCAGGTCCGGGTGGGGGGTCAAAGCAGGGATGGCGGCGTTCCCGCTGGCCCGGGCCCGGGAGTCTTCCTGGTTGGAAGCGGGCTCCGTGGAGGCGAGCTCAACGCCCGAGCCGTTGGCGGCCCTCACGACCGCCTTGACGCCCCCGTTCTCCTTTGTGAGCTGGGAGAGGATCTGCTTGGTCAGGGGGTCCTGGCTCAGCAGGAGCGTCTGGTTCTGGGAAGAGGCGAGCGCGAGTTGGACGGGCGCAGGCTCGGCGCTGAACGCGGAGGAGGCCGCGCCGCAAAGCGCGATCCCCGCGAGGGCTCGGAGCGTCCACGAGGTTCTCATCGTATCCCCATCCACCCATACTATAGCCGGATGGTAAAAAAGGGGTAAGTGTCCTTGGGCCCAGTTCGAGGGGGGACTTTAGGCCTGCCCGGGGCCCAGGCGCCTGTTCAGGCGCCTGGCTTCGCCCCTGGCCTCTTGTCGGTTTTGTCGGGGTTGGTGGGGAAGATGCCGCCTTCCGCCGGGACGACGGATTTCTCATCCAGCGGCTTGGCGCTGTTGCCTTCCCAGAAGATGCCCTGCTTGGCCAGGGCGCTGATGATGCCGTCCGCCCAAGTGCCGCCCTTGGGGGCCTCGGCGTCCTGGTTGAGCATCACGTTGTTCGTCGCCATGGCTCCGGCCGCGCGCAGGTCCTGGAAGGACTGCCGCTCCAGGTTCGCGTTGGCCGAAACCCAGGTCTGGCGCGCGAATCCGCTCTCCAGGGCATTGGGCACGTTGAGCGGGCCGCCCTTGGCCAGCAGGCCCGAGTCGGGCGCGCCGTCCTTGGAGCCCGTGGGGTCCACGGAGAAGGCAGAGAGGCGGTCCGCGTTGTCGGCGCCTGTCCCGCCCATGGCGCCGAGGCCGCCGTCCTCGGAGTCGTAGGCATACCCGTCGTCCTGCCCCGGCGCGTCCTCTCCGCCGGCGGGGTCGTCGGAGGCGTCAGGGGACCGGGCGCCGTTGTCCCGCGCGGACTTCGAGCTTTGGGCGAGGCGGGACTCGCGCTCCTGCTGGGCCGCCGCCTTGGCCTGGGCCACCTTCTGCTTCTCGGCGTCGATCTCCTTGAGGATGTCCTCGAACCGCTGCTTGAGGCTCAGCGGCGGGTTGCCGACCGGGAAGGATTCGCCGCGGATGTTGGATCCGGAGATGGTCTGCATCAGCCTGCCGTCCGGAGTCGTGTAGGTCGTGATCGTGAAGCCCGCGCCGACGCCGACGCCCTCCTTCCTGGCCTCGTCGAGGAACTTCTCGTAATCCTTGATGGCGCTCTCGACCTCGCCGAGGGAGTCGAGCGTGGCATGCCCGAGGGCGGCCTGCTGCTCGCCGCCTGCCGCCATGAGCGCTCCTGCGGCGTTCATCCCGAACATCGGCATGCCGGCCGCGGGAAGGCCCGCCAGGGTCTGGCCGGTCGCCAGCAGGGCGTTGCCTTGGGCCACGGCATCGGCGGCGCCGATCTCGGCCAGGGCCTGCTGGTCGGCCGCGGGGCTCTCGGGGGCCGCCTGAGCGCCTTTAAGGAAGTCTCCTGTCAGCCTGGGGTCGTCGTTCTTCACGACCGGGTTCTCGATGCCCTTGCCCGCGCTGTCCGCAGCCCGCGCCGCTTGCCAGCGCTCCATGGTCTTTTCTTTGATCAGTTGGTCCCGATACTCCTGCGTGTAGGGGACCATGGGCAGGCCGGCCTCGACTTCCTCCTTGATCCTCTGGTACTCGGGGTCCTGCTCGGGCGAGGGGAAGAGGACCATGCCGGAGCCTTGAGCGTCTTCGTCGAGCGGCAGATAGGGGATGGCCCAGGCGTCTGCGGCCGCGAGAAGGGCCGCTGCTATCGGGATGATTCTCAGGAGCTTCATGGTGTCCTCCGGCTCGTCACACCTCTAGTATAACAGGGGGTCTTATATTTGCCATAGGCCTAAGGACCTACTAGTCAATAGGCCCAGGGGCCCACGCGTCAATAGGTCGAAGGACCCATGCCGGCGGGGGTGTCCGGCAGGGGGATTTTTCCGTTGATGTCCGGCCCGGCATTGTTATATCATGGCCGCCCATATGATGCATTACGGTGCTTCAGGCTGGCGCGGCGTCCTCGGCGATGATTTCACCTTCCAGAGCGTCCGGAGGGTCGCGCATGTGCTCTCGCAGTACGTCAAAGAGAATCCGGAGTTCGGGGTTTCCAGCCCCGAGTACCGGAACCTGCTCGGGGGCTCCAAGGCCCCCGCGCCCGTGGTCGTGATCGGCTACGACCCTCGGTTCCTCGCCGAGGAGCTCGCACACGAGGCCGCGGCCGTCTTTGCCTCCGACGGGGTAAAGACCCTCGTTTCCAAAGGGGACATCCCGACGCCCGCGGTGGGCTGTGCGGTGCGCCGCCACCATGCCGTGGGCGGTCTCACCGTGACGGGCTCGCACCTGCCGGCCGAGTCCGGGGGGCTGAAGTGGACGCCGTTCTGGGGAGGCGCGGCGCCGCCCTCCATCACCAGCGACATCGACCGGCGGCTGGAGCTCCTCGGCAACCACCCGATCAAGACCATGGCCATCGACCGGTCCCTGCGGGAGTCCTGGATCGTGGAGACGGATTTCCGAGAGGAGTACTTCCAGCAGGTCCTGAGCCTGCTCGACGTCAAGGCCATCAAGAAGGCCCGCCTCAAGGTGGGCGTGGACGTCATGCACGGCTCGGCCCGGCTCTACCTGCGGCCCCTCCTCGAGCGGCTCGGGGTCGAGGTCACGGCCCTCCGGGAGAAGCGCGACGTGCTCTTCGGAGGGGCGGCGCCCGAGCCCTCTCCCGCGTCTTTGACCGGGCTGGCCGAGGCCATGAAGCGCCAGCGCCTGCACCTGGGCCTGGCCACCGACGGCGACGGCGACCGGTTCGGGGTCCTGGACTCGGACGGCTCCTGGCTCTGCGCCGACGACATCCTCGGCATGGTCTTCGAGCACCTCACGGCGGGCCGGGGACTCAAGGGCAAGGTCGTGCGCAGCGTCGTGACCTCCCACTTCGTGGACGCCGTGGCCAAGTCCCACGGCCTCGAGACCAGGGAGACCCAGGTGGGGTTCCGCCATATCGGCGAGCACCTGCGCACCGGGCAGTATCTCCTGGGCGGCGAGGAGTCCGGCGGCCTGACCATCGCGGGCCACGTGCCCGACAAGGACGGCATCCTGGCGTGCCTGCTGGTCCTGGAGGTCGCGGCGGCCGAGGGCGTGCCCCTGGCGAAGTTCCGGGACAGGCTCTTCAAGAAGGTCGGCGCGTTCCACCACGGGCGGGACTTCCTGCGCATGGAGCGCAGCCGGCAGGTGCTGGAGGTCGAGGAGCGGCTCCGGGTGCGCCCGCCGCTGGACCTCGGGGGCGGCTCCGTGTGGCGCATCGACCAGTCCGACGGGTTCAAGTTCATCCTGCGGGACGGCTCGTGGCTGTGCCTGCGTTCCCAGCCGCCGGAGCCCGTGTTCCGCATCTACGCCGAGGCGCCGACGCCCGAGAGGCTCGAAGCGCTCGTTTCGGCCGGCAAGAAGCTTCTGCAGGGGAGGTTCTAACACCATGGCGAAGATCGAATCAATCAGCGCGCGCGAGATCCTTGATTCCCGGGGACTGCCCACGGTCGAGGCGGACGTCGTCCTTTCGGACGGCTCCTTCGGCCGGGCCGCGATCCCGAGCGGAGCCTCCACGGGCGAGCACGAGGCCCTGGAGCTGCGCGACGGCGACAAGGCCCGTTTCCTCGGCAAGGGGGTCCTCAAGGCGGTCGAGCACGTCAACAAGGACATCCTCGGCCTCCTCAAGGGCAAGGAGGCCTCGGACCAGGCCGGCCTCGACGAGGCCATGATCAAGCTCGACGGGACGCCCAGCAAGAGCCGTCTCGGCGCCAACGCCATCCTGGCGGCCTCGCTGTCCGTGGCCCGGGCCTCCGCCGCCTCGGCGAAGCTCCCGCTCTACCGCTACCTGCGCAAGGCCTTCGGCATCCCCGAGGACACGTGGCTCCTGCCCGCGCCGATGTTCAACGTCATCAACGGCGGCAAGCACGCGGACTCGGGCCTCGACGTCCAGGAGTTCATGCTCGTGCCCGTCGGCTGCGCCTCCTTCTCCGAGGCCCTGCGGGCCGGGGCCGAGATCTACCAGTACCTCAAGCTCCTCGTGGCCAAGAACGGCTTCTCCACCTCCATCGGCGACGAGGGGGGCTTCGCGCCCCGTGTGAAGAGCCACACCGCCGCCCTCGACCTCGCGGTCGAGGCCGTGGGCCGCGCCAAGTACGACGGCAAGGTCAAGATCGGGATGGATGCCGCCGCCAGCGAGTTCCACCAGGACGAGGACGGCAAGTATGTCTTCGAGGGGACCCGCCGGACGGTCGACGAGATGATCGGGATCTATACCGGCTTCGTGGACCGCTACCCCTTCCTCTCCATCGAGGACCCCCTGGGCGAGGACGACTGGGACGGGTGGAAGAAGATGACGAAAGCCCTCGGGGCCCGGATCCGCGTCATCGGCGACGACCTCTTCGTCACCAACCCCGAGCGCCTCGGCCGGGGCATTAAGGAGGCGGCGGCCAACTCCATCCTCATCAAGCTCAACCAGATCGGCTCCTTGACCGAGACCGTTCGGACCATCCAGCAGGCCCAGAAGGCCGGCTTCAACTGCGTGATCTCCCACCGGTCCGGGGAGACCGAGGACGCCACCATCGCAGACCTCGCGGTGGCCACCAACGCCGGCGCCATCAAGACGGGCGCGCCGTGCCGGTCCGAGAGGCTGGCCAAGTACAACCAACTCCTGCGCATCGAGGCCGAGCTCGGGAGCAAGGCGGTCTACGCCGGAGGGTCCGCGTTCGCGTTCTCGGCGTCGCCATGTCGGACGTAGCCGGCTTCTACCGGCTCATCCTCCGGCACTGGGCCCGGATCCTCCTGTCGGCCTTCCTGCTCATGGTCTTCTTCGGGAACCAGGGCTTCCGGAGCCTCGTGCGCAACTGGCTCGAACTGCGGCACCTGCGCGCCGAGATCGCGGCGCTCGAGGCCGAGCAGTCCAGACTCTCGGGCAGGCTCAGGTCCGGCCGGACGACCGACGCCGCCCTGGAGAGGATGGCCCGCCGCGAGCTGGGCTTCGTCAAGTCCGGCGAGATCGAGTACCGCTTCCCTCCTCCCTCTCCCGAGGGGAAATGATCCGCGTCGAGCAGTTGGAGGTGGGGCCCATGTCGAACTACGCCTACCTCCTCTGCGACGCGGCCGCCGGAGCGTGCGCGGTGGTGGACCCCGGCTGGGACGCGCCGAAGATCCTGGCCGCGGCCCGGGCCCAGGGCTGTTCGGTCGCCGCGGTCCTCCTGACGCACCACCACTTCGACCACTCCAACGAGGTCCCGTCGCTCGTGAGGGCCGCTCCCGCGCCGGTCTACGTGCACCGGGCCGACGCGGGACCTGTCCGGCCCAAGGCGCCGGACCTGCGGGAGGTCTCGGACGGGGACCGGATGAAGGTGGGCCGCTGCGAAGTCGAGTTCCTGCACACCCCAGGGCATACGCGGGGCTCCCAGTGCCTGAGGGCCGGAAGGAACCTGCTGACCGGCGACACCCTCTTCCTAGGGGCCTGCGGCCGCGTGGACCTGGAGGACTCCGACCCGGAGCAGATGACGAAGAGCCTCCGCCGCCTCGCGGGCCTTCCAGGGACGCTCACGGTCTGGCCCGGGCACGCCTACGGCCCGGCCCCCAGCGGACCCCTTTCCGTGGAGATCGCCACCAACCCCTACATGCTGGCCGCCATCGTCGAAGGGAAAGCGGGGTCAGATCTTGAAATTTGAGTTTTCGCAGGGCGAAAACTCAAATTTCAAGATCTGACCCCATCATATGCTGCCCATCCTGCTCCAGCTCGGGCCCTTGAAGATCTACACCTACGGCGCCATGGTGGCGCTCGGGGGCGGGCTGGGCTTCTGGTTCCTCCACGGCCGGCGGCGGCAGATGGGCTTCCGGAAGGACGAGCATTTCTGGCTGTTCGTCAACGTCGTGCTCCTCGGCGGCGCCCTGGGCGGCAGGTTCCTGCACCTCGTCGAGTACGTCCCTTTCTCCTCCCCGAATTTCTGGGGGGCCGCGTTCTCGACCAAGGCCGGCTTCTCGATCCTGGGAGCCTTCCTGGCCGTGGTGATCGGCGTCTACGCCCTTTGCCGGCGCTTGGACCTCCGGTTCCTGAGGGTCTGGGACTATTTCACCATGATGCTTCCGGTCTGGCACTTCTTCGGCAGACTGGGGTGCCTTGGCGCGGGCTGCTGCCACGGCAGGCCCTCGGACGCGGCCTGGGCCGTGGTCTACCGGGGGGCGCCCGGGACCTTGGTGGACCGGGACCTCATCGGCGTCCCGCTCCATCCCACCCAGCTCTACGAGGGCGTCACCGAGCTCCTCCTCACCCCGGTCCTCTACTACGCGCTCTTCAAGCCCATGGAGCGGGGGGCCCTGAAGCCCGGGTACCTCAGCGCGGTCTACATGGGCCTCTACTCGCTCATCCGGTTCTTCAACGAGTTCTACCGGGCCGACGGCGTGCCCCTGGTCCTGGGCGTCACCGCGGCCCAGGCCCTGAGCCTGACCTACATCGCGGCCGCCGCCGCCCTGATCCTCTGGCTGTCCAAGGCCTCCGATGCTGCCCATCCTTCTTGACCTCGGGGCCGTGAAGATCCCGGCGTACGGGTTCTTCACGGCCCTGGGCTACCTCACGGCCATCCTCTGGCTGAGGAGCCGGCGGTCCGCCTTGGGCTGGAGCGAGGACCAGTTCTGGTTCGTGGTCTACGGTGTCTTCATCGGCGCGCTCCTGGGGGGCAAGCTCATGTTCCTGGCCGTGGAATACCGCCGCCTGGCCTCGGTGGGGCTCGGGTCCTTCTCCGACCTGCGCTACGGCTTCGTCTTCTTCGGCGGGTTCTTCGGCGCGAGCTTGGCCGGGCTCTGGTGCTGCCGCCGCAAGGGCCTGGACTTCCTCGCCGGAGCGGACCAGTTCGCCCCGGCGCTGGCCCTCGGGCACGCGATCGGCAGGCTGGGCTGCCTGGCCTCGGGCTGTTGTCACGGAGCCCCCACGACCCTGCCCTGGGGCTTGAGGCTGGGCGGCCATCCCCTCAGCGCCACGCCGCCCGAGCTCTGGGGTGTCCCGCTGCATCCGGTCCAGCTCTACGAGTCCGGGGGCAACCTCCTCATCGCGCTCTTCCTCGCCAGAGCCGTGCTCCCGAGGTGCGGGCCCGCCGGTCTTGGAGCCGCGCCCGACGGTCTTTCCGGGCGGAGCCTGCCCGTTGGGTCGGCTTTCGTCGCCTACATGGCGCTCTATCCGGTCCTGAGGTTCGGCGTCGAGTTCCTCAGGGGCGACGACCGCGGCATCGCGCTCGGCTTGTCCACGGCGCAGTGGACGGCCTTGGGGTGCCTTGCGTTTGCGGCCTGGGCTTGGACGCGGCTGCGCCGGAGGAGGGATCCATGAAAGGGAAGAAGTCTTCCAACGCGAGCCTGAGGCTGCCGTGCAACGAGACGATGGATGGGGTCCGGCTCGACGAGTTCCTGGCCAAGAAGCTGGGGATGAGCCGTTCGCAGGCCAAACGGATCGTGGCCGAGGGCCGCGCCACCGTCGACGGCGTCCTCAAGGCTCAGGACAGCCCCCTGTCCTTCGGGGAGATCGTCACGGTCGTCCCCAGGGCCGAGGAAGCCCCGGCTTGGGACCTGGAGAAGCGCGTCCTGCACGAGGACCGCGAGCTCCTGGTCTTGAACAAGCCGGCCGGGCTGATCATGCACCCCTTGGGCACGACCTGGCTGACGGTCCCTGAGGCCGCCCGGGACGAGCCGGACCAGAACCTGGCCGGTCTCCTGCAGGCCGCGCGCCCTGGTATCGTCAAGGCGGGCGTCCCGCGGTGCGGCATCGTGCACCGCTTGGACCGCCAGACCAGCGGCGTCCTCCTCGTGGCCAAGACAACAGCGTCCTACGAGGTCCTGACCGCTGCGTTCCGCGAGCGCGGGGTCTCCAAGGTCTACCGGGCCATCGTGCTGGGCGTGCCCGCCCATGCCGCGACCTCGGTGGACGCTCCCGTGGGCCGGCCCCCGGGCAAGCGTCAGGTCACGGTCACCCCGCTGGGAAGGACCTCCGTGACCCAGGTCCGCGTGGTCTCCTCGGGCCGGCGCGCGAGCCTGGTCGAGGCCCGGCCCATGACCGGCCGGACCCACCAGATCCGTGCGCACCTGGCGCACCTCGGCCACCCCGTGCTCGGGGACCCCGAGGTCCCGTGCCCTGCCGGACTGCCTCAGCCGCCCCGCATGATGCTGCACGCGTGGCGCGTCGAGTTCGACCACCCGGCCACCGGCCGCAGGACGCGCTACGAGGCTCCGGTGCCCAAGGACTTTTCCGCGTATTGGGCGGCTCTCAGAAAAGTCTCGTAGCCGCTCAGCGTCGGGCCTGCTGTCCTAGGAGTGCGTCCGACTAATAGCGCGCGTTTTGGAGGGGCGCGCTCGAGCCGAGGGCGAGGCGCGACGAGCGAAGATAGCCGTAGCTATCTGAGCGAGGAGCAACGAAGCCATCGGCCGAACCCGCCCCTCCCTTTCTTGTAGTCTCGCTGCTTTCGGCGACCTGGCAAGAGTGCACCTTCCTTGGTCTGTTGCTCTGGCGCAACGGACGGAGTGAACGGCGCGAATAAAGGGCTCTGCGGCGTGCTGTGTTGCTCCAGAACAACGGACCAACGGAGCACCTTGGCTTTGCAGGCTCCTCGACGAATGGCTCCCCGAGGGGCACTTGGCGTACTTCGTTTCCGACGTCGTGGAGAACTTGGACCTCAAGCCCATCCTGTCGGTCTATGAGGCCGAAGAACGCGGCTTCCCGCCCTACCATCCGGTGATGATGACCAAGGTGCTGGTCTATGGCTGCTGCATCGGCGTGGCATCGAGCCGGAAGATCGAGCGGCGGCTGGTGGAGGATGTGGCCTTCCGGGTGCTGGCGGCCAACAACACGCCTGACTTCAGGACGATCGCGGATTTCCGAAAGCGGCACCTCAAGGCGTTGCGGCGGTTGTTCGTGGAGATCCTGCGGCTGTGCCAGGAATCGGGGCTGGTCAAGCTCGGCCACGTGGCGTTGGACGGGACGAAGATGAAGGCCAACGGGTCGAAGCGCAAGGCGATGAGCTACGAGCGCATGGGTGAGGAAGAGAAGCGGTTGCAGGGCTACAACTGCCAGGCGGCAGTGGACGGAGAGCATCAGATCGTCGTGGCCGCCGAGGTGGTACAGCAGACCAACGATTCCGGGCAGTCCGTCCCTCTGATAGAGCAACTGGTCGCCCATGGGGCGCCATCCCTGAGAAGGCCAGCATGGACGCCGGCTACTTCAGCGGCGATACCGCTGCGCACGAAACGCGGCCATGCCGTCTATTCCAGGCGCAAGGCAATCGTTGAACCTGTTTTCGGTCAGATCAAGCATGGCAGAGGGGTCCGGCAGTTCCTATTGCGCGGAATCGAGAAGGTTCGCGCCGAATGGGCACTGATCTGCATGGGCCACAACCTGCTCAAGCTCTGGCGGGTCAGCGCAACAGGTCCGCCGCTGCTGCTCCCTGCGGCCGCCTGAAACGCTGAAAGCAGCGAGACTCAGGGAAACGGGCCGGCGATTTCGGCCTACAGCGGCGTTGCGCTCGCCTCAAATACCTACAGGTATTCTCGGCTCGCGCGCCTTGCCTCGGCTCGAAATCGCCTAGCCAAAACGCGCGCTATTAGTCGGACACACTCCTAGCGGCTGTGGTTGAGGATTCCGCCGGCCAGCAGGATGGCGCGCTCCCGGCCGGACAGCTCCAGAAGGGCGGAGAACCGGCGGTCGCCGCACAGGACGGGGATCTCGGAGTCGCCCCGCTCCACGGCCCGCCGGACGCCCTCCAGGCGGAGGGTCTCCCCCTGCCCGACCTTGTCGTAGTCTCCGGGGTCCGCGAATGTCAGCGGCACGACCCCGAAGTTGACGAGGTTGGCCTTGTGGATGCGGGCGAAGCTCTTGGCGAGCTTGGCCTTCACCCCGAGGAAGCGCGGGGCTAGGGCCGCGTGCTCGCGGGAGGAGCCCTGGCCGTAGTTCTGACCGCCCACGATGAAGCCCCCTCCCGCGGCCCGCGCCCGCGCCGCGAACCCCTCGTCGAGCGCCGCGAAGGCGAACTCGCTGATCGCGGGGATGTCGCTGCGCAGGGGCAGGACCTTGGCCCCGGCGGGCAGGATGGCGTCCGTGCTCACGTCGTCTCCGACCTTGAGCAGGACCGTCCCTTCCAGGGTCTCGGCCAGGGGCTCGAGCTGGGGCAGGGGCTTGATGTTGGGCCCCCGGACGATGGGGACGGCGGAGCCGTCCGCCGGCGGGCGGAGCAGCCAGGACTCCTGGAAGCTGAACCTCGCCGGGTACTCGATCCTGGGAGCGGCTCCCAGGGTCCTGGGGTCGGTGATCCTGCCTGCCAGCGCGGAGGCGGCCGCGGTCTCGGGAGAGCACAGGTAGACCGCGTCGTTCTTCGTGCCGCTCCTGCCCTTGAAGTTCCTGGGGAAGGTCCTCAGGGAGTTGACCCCTGTCCCAGGGGCCTGGCCCATGCCGATGCAGCCCAGGCACCCGGCCTCGCAGATCCGGGCGCCTGCCTCCACGAGGGACTTGAGCCCCCCCATGGCCATGACGTTCTCCAGGGTCTGCCGGCTGCCGGGGTTGATCCCGAGATCCACCCCCGGGTGCCGGACCTTCCCTTCGAGGATGGCGGCCGCGGCCATGAAGTCTCGGTAGCTGCCGTTGGCCGAGGAGCCGATGAGTACCTGCTGGACCTCGACTTCGGAGAGCTCGGCCGCGGGCTTGACGTTGTCGGGGTTGTGCGGGCAGGCCACCAGGGGCACGAGGCTCCCCAGGTCGAGCTCCGTGACCTTGTCCCAGGCCGGGGACGGACCGGCAGAGAGCTCCCGCCAGTCCGCCTGGCGGCCGTTGCGCGTCAGGTAGTCCAGAGTCACCTCGTCCGACGGGAAGAGCCCGGCCGTGAACCCCATGTCCACGGCCATGTTGGAGACCGCGGCCCGGTCTCCCATGGACAGGCTCGCGACACCGGGACCGAAGAACTCGAGGACATGGCCGACCCCGGCCTTGCAGGTATGGCGGCGCAGGAGCTCAAGGATGAGGTCCTTGCCGGACACGAAGACCGGGAGCTTCCCCTCGAGCCGGACTCCCCAGACCTTCGGGGTCTGGAGGCGGTAGGGTCGGCCGGCCATGGCCAGGGCCACCTCCATGCCGCCCGCGCCGATGGCGAGCATGCCGAGGCAGCCCCCGGTGGTGGTGTGGCTGTCCGAGCCGAGCAAAGTCCTGCCCGGCGCCCCGAAGCGCTGACGGTGGACGTGGTGGGAGACCCCGTTGCCCGCCGGCGAGAGGATGACCCCGAACCTGGCCGCGCAGGACTGGAGGTAGCGGTGGTCGTCGAAGTTCCGGGAGTCCTCCTGGATGATGTTGTGGTCGATGTAGCTCACGGCCAGGTCCGCCTTCACCCGGCCCAGGCCCAGGGCCTCGAACTCGAGGTAGACCAGGGTCCCGGTCGCGTCCTGGGTCAGGGTCTGGTCCACCTTGAGGCCGATCTCCGCGCCCGGCGCGAGCCGACCCTCGACCAGATGCGCCTCGATGAGCCGTCCCGTGATGGTGTCTTTCATGGCCTCAGCATAGGACTTGAGGAGACCGGAATCAAGATGCCGCCCTCCGTCAGACCGCGGCCGGAACTCCGGCCGGCCTGGCCACGGCCTCGATGTAGAGGGCGCGCTCGAAGGCCGCGGGGCAGCCGCACTTGGCCTGGCTCATGGAGCCCTTGAGCTGGGACAGGGACTCGTAGTCCTTGCGCTCCAGCCAGCGGGCCATCTCCGCCTCGATCTCCTTGAGCCGCGGGATGCCGTTCTTGAGCAGGGCCGAGCACAGGAACACCGCGTCGGCCCCCGCGGACACGGCCTTCAGCGCGTCCATCCCGGTGTGGACCCCGCTGCTCAGGCCCAGCGAGACCTTGACCCTCCCGTGGAGGATCGCGGTCCAGCGCAGGGGAAGGCGCAGCGACTCCGAGGTGCTCAGGGTCATGGCTGGCTTGACCGTGAGGTCCTCGAGATCGATGTCCGGCTGATAGAACCTGTTGAAGAGCGTCAGTGCGTCGACTCCGGCCGAGGCCAGGGAGGCCGCGAAGTGCGGCAGGCTCGTGAAGAAGGGGCTGAGCTTGACGCTGACCGGGATGGTCACGGCCGCCCGGACCGCCTTGGCCGTCTCGAGGTAGCGGGCCTCGAGGTCCGCGCCCGCGAGCCCGGGGTCCGTGGCCAGGAAGTAGGCGTTGAGCTCCACCCCGTCGGCCCCGGCCTGCTGGATCTGCCGGGCGTAGTCCGTCCACCCCCCGGGGGTGAAGCCGTTGATGCTCGCGAACACCGGGATGTCGAGCCTGGCCTTGGCCCGGCGGATGTGCTCGAGGTAGTTCTCGTTCTCGGCGCGCATCTGCCCGAGCCTCGGGAAGTAGGTGACGGCCTCGGCGAAGCTCTCGGAGCCCCTCTCGAAATCCTCGTAGAGCCTGGCCATGTCGTTCTCGATCTGCTCCTGGAAGACCGAGTAGAGGACGACCGCCGACGCGCCGGCGTCCTCGAGCCTCTCGATCGAATCCAACGTCTCGGACAGCGGGGACGCGGACGGCACCAGAGGCGTGCGCAGCTTCCTTCCCATGTAGGTCGTTGAAAGGTCCATGCTCCCTCCCTGCTATCCATTAGACGCTGAAAACCGCTGCGCGGTGCGCGTCCCCGGATTTGCCACCAGGGGCATAAATTGGTTTAATGGCGTCGTCGTCCTCACGGCGGGGTAGCTCAGTGGTAGAGCACTGGTCTGAAAAACCAGGTGTCGACAGTTCAATTCTGTCCCCCGCCATATTTTTTTGCTGGGGGACGGCCACGCAACATGAGCGAACCCCTCCTCATCCTGGCCCTGCTGCTCTGTCCGGGCCTGGCCTCGGCCGGGCCCGCGCCCAAGGAGGAGAAGAAGCAGGTCGATCCCTTGACCGAGAGGCTCCGCAGCCCGGACAGCAAGACCCGCAAGGCCGCGCTCCGATCCCTCGACAGGATGATGTCTCCGGCGATGGAGGGCGAGTCCATCAGGCTCCTGTCGGACGAGGATCCCGAGGTGCGGGCCGCGGCGGCGTCCACGGCCGGCATGACGCGTTCCAGCGCGGCGGCAACGGCGCTCCTCCCCCTGCTCGACGACGCCGACCTCGGCGTGCGCCGCAATGCCGCAAGGGCGCTCGCCGCGAGCGCGCCGCCCGCGGCCCTGCCTCGCCTCTGCGCCATGATGCGGGACCCCGCATCCGAAGTCAGGGCGGCCGCGGCAGGCACGCTCGCGGCCTATGACAGCGCCGATGCCCTCGAGTCGCTGCTGGCCGGAGCCAGGACAGGGGACGAGGCGCTGCGCAGCGCCTCGGTCATGGCCCTGGGCCGCTCGAAGCATCCAGGAGCCGCGGATGCTCTCCCGGAATTCACGGTGGACCGGAGTTCCTCGGTGCGCCTGGCCGTCTCCCTGGCCATGCGAAGCTCCGGGAAGGCCGGGATGGCGGACCGTCTGGCCCCCCTCCTCGAAGACCCCGACGATAAGGTCCGCATGGAGGCTGTCCAGAGCGTGGCCGAGCTCCGCGGCACGGGGCATTCCGGGAGGATCATGCGGATGATCACCGAGGACCCGAGCCCTCCTGTGCGGGCCAAGGCCGCATGGGCCATGCATGTCCTCAAGCACCGGGAATCCATCCCCCTGCTCATCAAGCTCCTCGATGAGTCCCAAGATCAGAGGCTCCGCATCGCCTGCATCGTCTCGCTCGGCGAGATCAAGGCTCCCGAGGCCTTCGGCTCCATCCGGAAGGTCCTCAAGAGCGACACGGAGGAGATGCGCCTCCAGGCCGCCTGGGCGGCCTTCCGCATCGGGGACCACGGCCAAGGCAGGCCCATCCTCCAGGAGGCGCTCAAGGCGGAATCGGCCGAGTCCGTGCGCTCCAACATCTCGGACGCCCTGGCCGAGATGGATCGGGGCCGCTGACCCCCGACGGCACTCCCCGAAAACAGCAGGGCCCCGGCGCGAGCCGGGGCCCCCTATTCTCGGCGATCCGCTGCTACTCGACGAGCTTGGCTCCGTCGATCATGCCGTAGCCCTCGTGCTCCTTCTGCAGGCCGATGGACTTGGAGGCCTTCTTGAAGGCGGCCATGACGCCGTCGGGCCCGCCGATGCCCCGCGCCCCCTGCGCGATGGCGATCGCGGCCAGGCCGGTCACGTGCGGGGCCGCCATGGAGGTGCCGGAGAGGCTCACGGTGTTGTTGTTCGGCCAGGTCGAGACGATGTAGTGGCCGGGCGCGATGAAGTCCACCTCGGGCCCGCGGCTCGAGAATCCCGCGAGCTTGTCGTCGGAGTCGGAGGCCGCCACGCAGATGGTCTCCTCGTAGGCGCCCGGGAAGCCCACGGAGCCGCCGGAGTTGCCGGCCGCGGCCACGATCACCATGCCGCGTCCCGCGGCGAACTGGACCGCCCGGTGCATGAGGTCGCTGCCCATGGAGGCGCCGAGGCTCATGTTGGCGACCTGCATGTTGTTGTTCACGGCCCAGACGATGCCGCGGACGATGCTGCTGAGGCTGCCCGAGCCCGCGGCGTCAAGAACCTTGACCCCGTAGAGCTTGGCCTGCGGCGCCACCCCGACCACGCCCTTGCCGTCCTTCTTGGCCGCGATGGTGCCGGCCACGTGCGTGCCGTGCCCGTTGTCGTCCATCCAGGCGCCCTCGGCGTCGCTCTGGGTGATGGCGTTGTAGCCGCCCACGACCTGGCCGTTCAAGTCCGGGTGATCGTCCTTGATGCCGGTGTCAATGACCGCGACCTTGACGCCCTTGCCCTCGGTCACGTCCCAGGCCGCGTGCGCGCGGACCCTTTTCACGCCCCAGGGGAGTTCGCCCTTGACCTGGGCCACGGGGGTGAACTTGGGCAGGGAGCCCATGACCGCCGCCATATTAGGGAAGGGGACGGCCTGGAAGGAGGCAGGGGCGGACTCGATCCACTTCAGGGTCACGTCCTCTTCCACGATCATGCCGTCGTCCGCGGCAGGGGCTTCGGAGCCGCCGAAGACGTCCATGCGGAAGCTGGAGCGCGCCGGGGAGGCCTTCTTCGCGGAGAGACCCTCGGGCCCCTCGACCAGGTAGGCCTCGAACTCCTGGCTGGAGTTGGTCTGGGTCCTGATGGTCTCCAAGGTCCGGACGCCCAGAGCGGCGAGCTTCTGCCCGCGCTCCATGGCGCTCACGCCGGACGTGAAGCCCACGAGGTAGCGCTTCCCAGCGGCCTCGGCGTTGAACGCGGCGCCCAGCAGGATGATGATCGCGGTCGCGATGAGTCTCATGACGTTGCCTCCCGGCGCGGACGTGGCCCCGGCGCCGAAGGCCTTGCCTTCGCCGCGGGTGAGGGTCTCCGAGCCGTGTTGTAGAACCATTGCACCCAGAGTATGGGCCCAAGACCCACCTTGCACATGGGTCTCAAGACCCAGATTTTTACAGGTCCTAGGGCCTATGGTATTTTAGGTCCTTTGGCCCAATCTCTGTCCTGCCCTCGACGGAGAGGCCGAGCCGCCGTCCGCTGTTCACAAAAATGCCATTGACGAAAACAGGTTCGCGGGCTATACTGGGAATAAGCAATGGGCTGGGCGCAACGGAAGGCCACTACCATGAGAAAAGGAACATCGAAGAGATCCGAGCGCAGGATGCCGCACCCAGGCAACGACCGTCCCCTCGAGTTCGAGCGCGGCTGGCACGAGTTGGAAGCCCGCCACGACCGGATCCGATGCGACATGACGAGCCTGGCCGCTCAACTGGGGATTTCGACGCGGATGCGCTGAAAGCGCGTCCCCGTCGTCCGCCGAGATTTCCTTGGGACTCTGTGCGCCCGGCTGACCGGAGGATTGGTCAGCCGGGTTCCTCTTCCCCCTTCTTCCTGCGGAAGCGCAGGTGCTTCTCCCTGACGGGGTGCCCGAAGCGCTGGACGAGCGCTTCCACCACACCCAGGACCTCGGGCCCCCACTTCTTCTGGCGCAGGCCCTCCGCGATGAGGTGCGGGTCCACGCGCGAGACGTCCCGCCACAGGGCCATCTCCTTAAGAAGGGCCTCGAACTACGCGCGCCGCTCCGGGGAGTGGGTCTTGGTCGGGAACCTCACCTCCTCCTTCTCCGTGACCACGGCCTCGCCCGCCCCGCCCGAGACCACGAGCGTCTTCTCCCCAGCCTCGGCCATGAGCGGCTCCGCGTACGCGAAGATCCTGGCCTCGAGCTCGGCCTCCTGCCGCTCCAGGCGCTTGAGCTCGTCCCGGAGCTCCCGCTTCCTCTCGTCGAGGCCAGCGAGCTCGTCCACGAGCCGAACGCCCTCGTCCTTGCGCGCCGCGGCCGCGGGCAGGGCCTTCACCCTCTCCGCGTGGGCCCACAGGGGACAGATGTCCCGGTACTCGCACCAATCGCAGAGGCGGCTCTGACGGGGCTCCCAGAGGTGCTCCCGCCGGACCGCGCCGATGAGGGACGCGAGGGCCGCCCTGGTCTCGCCGGACCGGTCGAGCGAGGGGTTCCGGGAGGGGCTCAGGGTCCGGCCGAACCTCAGGTAATGAAGGAAGACGCGGACCTCCCGGACCCCGGGGAACTGGCTGCGCACAAGGAGGTCGTAGACATCGAACTGAAAATTGGCGTCCACGACCTCCTGCGTCGGCAGGTGCGCCCCGGTCTTGTAGTCGTGTATCTCGGCCGCCCCGGGCTCGGCCTTGGGAAAGGAGAGGCGGTCGATGAACCCCTCGACGCGGCAGTCCAGCGCCTCGCCGTCGACGTCGACCTTCAAGGCGACCCCGAGCTTCTTCTCGACCTCGTGCGCCAGGCCGTCCTGGAAAGGGGCGCGGGCGTCGTAATAGGTCCGGAGGCAATCCTCCCCCACCCGCTTGAAGTCCCCGACCGAGAGCTTCTTGTCGTGGATCTCGACGCCGTCCGACCAGCCCGCCTTCCACCCGGCCTCGAACGCGCCGAGGACCTCCTCCCGCGTCATGGTCCGGCCGTGAGAGAGGTTCCGGTAGAGCTCCTCGAGCGCGCCGTGGACGCAGGTGCCCAGGAAGGTCTCCGCGGTCCGGCGCTCCACCTTGATCCTGTCCACGTACCTGTAGCGGTAGCGCCGCGGACACTCCTTGTAGGTGTCGAGCTTGGAGAAGGAGAACCGGGTGGAGGAATCGACTTCCATCTCAGAACCCCGTGGGGACGCTAGACGACCTCGAGCAGGGCGAAGTTCAGGTACTCGGTCTCCGGCATGGACAGCAGGACCGGGTGGTCCGCGGCCTGCCCCCTCAGGGCGATCAGGCGGGTCGACCGGCCCACCTTGGCCTGGGCCTCGCGCAGGATGCCCAGGAACATCTCCCGGGTCACGTGATGGGAGCAGGTCGAGGTCGCCAGGAGCCCTCCCCGGGACAGGACTTTCAAGGCCCGGGCGTTCATGCGGACGTACGCGCGGAGCGCCCGGGGCAGGACCTTCTTGGACGGGGCCAAGCTCGGCGGGTCGAGCAGGACCAGGTCGGGCCTCTCGCTCTTGGCCCCGGTCGCGAAGGCCGCCAGGGCCTCCTCAGCGTCGCCCTCCCGGAACTCGGCCGAGACCCCGTTGGCCTTGGCGTTGAGCTTGGCCAGCTCGATGGCAGGGCCGGAGCTGTCCACCCCGAACACGACCGCGGCGCCGTTGGCCGCGGCATGGATCGAGAAGGCCCCGATGTAGCAGTGCAGGTCCAGCACCCGGCGGCCCTTCCAGAAGGGCTTCAGGAAGGCCCGGTTCTCGCGCTGGTCGAAATAGAACCCGGTCTTCTGGCCCTCGGTCACGGGCACGCTGAACTTCAGCCCCCCCTCCGTAATCTCGACCCGGGGCGGGACCTCCCCGCACAGGACGCGGCACTCAGCGGCCAGGCCCTCGAGGGCCCGTGTCCGGTGGTCGTTCTTCAGGTAGATCCCGGCCGGGTGGAACAGGGACTCGAGCGCCTCCCTGATGGCGTCGAGGCGCGCCTCCATGCCCGCGCAGAGGACCTGGAGGACAAGGTAGTCCCCGTAACGGTCGATGGTCAGGCCGGGCAGGCCGTCCGACTCGCTGAAGGCCAGGCGGTAGGAGCTTTCACCAGGGACGAGCCTCGTGCGCGCCTCGAGGGCCCTCTCGAGCCTCTCCCGGTAGAACCCGGCGTCGATCTCCACCCGCTCGCGGGAGAGGAAGCGCCAGGCGATGAGGCTGTTCGGGTGGTAGAACCCGATGCCCAGGGGCCTGCCCGAGGCAGCCGCGAGCTCCACGACCTCGCCGGCCTCCGGGGGCGGCACAGGGGGCAGACCGCCCGCGGCCTTGGGCATGGCCACCTCGTTGGAGAATGCCCACTGGTGACCGGACAGGATGCGCTTATCCCGGTTGGGGGCCAGGATGATCCTCTTGAGCGGCTGGGAAGCGTTCATAGTTGGATGCCGGCCCGCTTCATCAGGGCGGGCAGATGCCTGCCGTAGGAGGCGGTGTCGAAGCACGCGGCCAGCTCACGCTTCGGGAGCCTCTTGGCCACGTCTGGGTCCGAGGCCAGGGCCTCGAGGAACGACGCCCCGCCCTTGCCCGAGGCGATGGCGGCCTTCTGCACCGCGTCGTAGGCCCTCCAGCGCCCCATGCCGGCGTCGATGAGCTTGAGCATGACCTTCTGGGAGAACACCTGGCCGCCCGTGGCCTTGAGGTTGCGCTCCATGCGCTCCGGGAAGACGTCGAGGCCGTCGAGGACGTTCTTGAAGCGGGCGAGCATGAAGTCGAGCAGGATCAGGGCGTCGGGCAGGGCCACGCGCTCGACGGAGGAGTGGCTGATGTCCCGCTCGTGCCAGAGCACGCAGTTCTCGACCATCGCGGGTTCGTAGGAGCGGATGAGGCGCGCGAGCCCGCAGAGGTTCTCGCAGAGGATGGGGTTGCGCTTGTGCGGCATGGCCGACGACCCTTTCTGGCCGGACCCGAAGGGCTCGGCCACCTCGCCGACCTCGGTCCTCTGCAGGTGCCGGATCTCGGTGGCGAAGCGCTCGATCGCGACCGCGGAGAGCACGACGGCCTGGAAGAACTCGGCGTGCCGGTCCCGGGGCACGACCTGGGTGGCGACGGGCTCGGGCTTGAGCCCCAGCCTGGCCAGGGCGCGGGCCTCTATCTCGGGCGGGTAGTGGGCGAAGGTGCCGACCGCGCCCGAGAGCTTGCCGAAGGACACGGCATGGCGGACGCGCTTGACGCGCTCGATGCTGCGCAGGGCCTCGGCGTGCCAGCCCGCGAGCTTGAACCCGAAGGTGATGGGCTCGGCCTGGATGCCATGCGTGCGGCCCGCCATCCAGGTCGCGCCGTGACGCTTGGCCAGGTCTTTGATCCGGACCGCGACCGCGTCCCAATCCCTGAGGATGAGGTCCGCCGACGCCGTCAGCTGGAGGGCCAGGGCCGTGTCCAGGAGGTCCGAAGAGGTCAGGCCGTAGTGCAGGTAGCGGGCCAGGTTGGGAGCGGCGAAGGAGACGTCGTCAAGCACCGCCTGCAGGAGCCCGAAGACCTCGTGCCCGGTGCGGCCCTCGAACGCCCGCGCCTTCTCCACGAGGCGGCTCTTCATGGTCCGGCGGAAGAGCCTGATCTCGGAGGCGGGGATGCGCTTCTCCCTGGCGATGGCCTCGAGGAACGCGGCCTCCACCTCCAGCATGATCTGGAAGCGGTTTTCGTCGGCCCAGATCCCCGTCATCTCCGGCCGGCTGTAGCGTTCGATCACGACTAGTCCCCGGTCGCGCCGAAGGCCGTCGTCGTGCTCTTGCCGGCCTCGGAGACCGGCACCTTGGCGGCGCACTGGGGGCAGGAGTCCGGCGGGGACACCTGCAGGGGATAGGTGACCAGGGTGCGCACCGGGACGTTCAGGGAGAGGCCCGTGATGGAGCGGTCCACGATGGCGCCCACGCCGACGATCCTGGCCCCATACGCCGCGGCCAGGGCCACGATCTCGCCGGTGAGGCGGCCCGTGGTCAGGACGTCCTCCACGATGAGGGCCCGCTCGCCCCGCTCGAGCTTGAAGTCGCGGCGGAAGCCCATCATGCCCTCGTGGCGCTCGGCGAAGATGGCGCGGCACTTCTTCACGCGGGCGACCTCCTGCCCGAGGACGACCGAGGCCGTGCCCGGGGAGATCACGACGTCGATGCTCGCGGGGAAATAGGCGGCCAGGGCCTTGGCGATCTTGCTGGCGACGTGCGGATACTGGAGGACCAGGGCGGTCTGGAGATAGACCGGGCTGTGCAGCCCGTTGGCCAGCCGGAAATGGCCCGACACCACGGCACCGTGCTCCTGCAGGAGCCCCAGCACGTCCGTCTTGCTCAGCTTCGTCATGTCATTCCCCCTAGAGCGCCTTCACCTTGTCCTCGGCGCGGAACTCCTTCTTTGCGCGGTCCTTGATGCGGCCCCGCGCGGCCTCGAGCTCTCCCGGCGCCATCTTGCCGTAGTCCGGGTTCGGGGAGTTCAGATTCCCCTTCACCCCGATCTTCAGGCAGATAAGGCCGTCCTGGCACATGTAGAACTCCGGCAGGGTGCCCGCGCGGGCCTTGTTGAGACGGGTGAGGATGGTCATGTCCACCGTCTCCTTCCCGAAGTCCATCTGCCCGTCCGCGTACGCCGTCATCTGCGGGCTGTCCACGGTGAAGTACCGCGTGACCACGGCGCCGTCCGCGAACTCGTACTCCCCGCCGATCCGCTCGAAATCCAGGGTCTTGGGCATGGCGGTCGCCTCGCTGAAAACGGAGAGGTTGTTGAGCCGGTGCATGAAGACGAACGGCATGAGCGCGACCTTCATGACCTTGCTCGAGTCCTGGAGCGCGGGGATGTCCGCGAACCTCCCGGGTCCGAAGGTCACCTTGGCGTCCCCCTTGAGCTTCTTGAGGGTCGGCGTGACCCCCCGGAGCTCCCACAGCATAACAAAATTGGCGGCGCGGAAGTTGTCCTGCACGATGTCCCCGATCTCGACGCGGCCCGCCGTGTCCGGGAAGCCCTTGGGGACGGCGACCTTCAGGGATCGGACCCAGGAGGCCCTGGCCTTGGGCTTCCTGCCGGCCGTGCCGGAAGACACGGCCGGGGACTCGGCGGTCGGGGCCGCGGAGAAGGCCGCGAGGCTCTCCCACTGGAGGCGGTCCACCTTGACGTCGAGGACGACCTCCTTGGGCTTGGCGAAGTTCCGGACCAGGGCCTTGACCCGGATGTCCGACCCGCCCCACTGGAACCGGAGGCCCTGGATTTTAAGATCCTTGCCGGCGATGTCCGCGGCCATGACGACGTCCGTCAGCGGCCCGGCCGGGGTCCCGAGGGTCCCCCCCTTGACCGAGGCCTCCACCTTCCGCAGTTCGTCGGAGGCCGCGACCTCGATGTCCCCGCCGAAGGCGTGGCCCCAGGCCAGGCCCCGGGCTCCCCGCCAGACCGCGGCGCCCCGGTGGACGCGGACGCCCCAGGGCCGGCCGTCAGGCTGAGCCGGCCGCGGAGCCTGCCGTCGAGCCGGTGCGGGGAGAAGAAGCCCGTGAACTTGGAGGCGGCGCCGAGCGGGAACTCCTCGAGGACCGCGTCCACCGTAACCGAGGTCCCTGCCGCGGAACTCAGGTTGACGATGGCGTCCGCGGAGGCCGCCAGGGGGCCGGCCTTCACCGAGAGCCCGCTGACGCCAAGCCGCCGGGCCTCGCGGTCGAACCGGAGCTTGGCCTTCCACGCGCTCGGGGGCAGGGTGAGGTCCGGCGCCTTGGCGAGGTATTTCAGCCAGCGCTCGCGCGTCACCTCGGGCAGGTTGAGCGTCAGGTCGAGCTCGGGGTCGCGGAGCCCGCGCAGGCCCGCGGACCCGGAGACCTTCATGCCGTCCACCGTGACGGAGAGCCTCGGAGCCACGAGCTGCACGCCCGCGGGGTCGAGGCCGGCCAGGTTCGCCAGCCCCTGGGCCTGCCAGGAGGTCGCGGTCTCGCGGCCCGCGAGGCTGCTTACGTTGTCGAAGGAGAGGTCGAACCCGAAGACGCCGTCGAGCCTGAAGTCGTCGACCCTCAGGTTGAAGCGCTCGACCACGTGCTTCGTCCGGCTCAGGCGGTCGTCGACCCGCAGTATGCCCCCCTCGATGCGGGCCGTGTCGGCGGCCAGGGACCTCAGGAGGAACGGGCCCCAGGACATCGACGCGGGCGCCGTGGAGGAGAAGATGTCGGCCACGCTCCACTCCCCGGACTCGGAGCGCACGATCGAGATGCGCGGCGAGACGAGGACCACGGTCTTCAGGCGCACCGCGCCCTCCAGGAGCGGCAGGGGCTTGACCGTGATGAGCACGAAGTCGCTGTCGAGCAGGGCGTGCCCCGGGACGTCCAGGCGCTCGATGATGCGCAGGCCCTTGAGCTTGATCCCGCGCGGGGTCAGGACCACCCCCTCGATCTGGACAGGCCGGTGGAGGGCCTCCTGGACCTGGTCGATCAGGAGGGACTTGATCTGCTCGGAGTCGAGCATGCCGCGCAGGGTCAGGTAGACCGCCAGGCAGCACAGGACCACGAAGAGCAGGACGGCGCCGACGGCGCGGGCGCTGAGCCTCAGCAGGAACCGGAAAGCCCGGCCGAACAGGCCCCGCCGGCGCTGGGTATGGGTGATGGGATGATGGGGATGATGGCCGCGCACAGCGCGGTTATTCTACCTTATTATCAACGGAGGCTCCGTTCAGCGGCCGGAAGCCGGCAGGAGGGGTGCCAAGCACGCCCAGGTGAGCTCGAAGTTCCGGTCCCAGGTGTTGGCCGCGGCAGCCTCCCGGCCCAGGAGGGCCCAGCCCCGGCGCATGCCCGGGTCCCCGAGAAGACGCTCCATCACCCCGCAGGGACTCCGCGCCCGCGTCCGGGAGCACGAGGCCGCCCTTGCCCGCGAAGAGCTCCGCGGCCCCCACCCGGGCGTTGGTCAGGACCGGCACCCCGCAGGCCATGGCCTCCTGGACCGACTGCCCGAACTCCTCGTAGAGCGCGGGGTGGACGTAGAGATCGAGGGCGTGGTAGAACCTGGCGACCTCGTCCGACGGCGGCATAAAATGGACCCTGGCGCCGAGCCCCACGGCCGCGGCCCGCTCCCGGTAGGGCGCCAGCCGCGTCTCCCGGCCCATGACCAGGGCGTGCAGTCCCGCCCGGATGCCCGGAGGCAGCCCCCCGAGAGCCTCGAGGAACCGCGCCACTCCCCTCTTCTCGAAGTCGCCGGAACTGATGAGGCCGACCAGGACCTCCCCCTCACCGACCCCGAGCCCGCGCCGGACTTCCAAGCCCTGCCCGCGGTCCTCGGGCCTGAAGCGCGCCGGGTCATAGCCGGGGTGGATGACGGCCGCGCGGTCCGCCGGCACTCCGAAGCGCCGGACGACCTCTTCCTTCATCAGGCGCGAGTTGGCGATGAGCAGGCGGAAGCGCTTCTCCGCGAGGATCCTGCCGTGGATGAGCCCCACGCCCGAGCTCGACGGCAAGGGCGTGCCGGTCACGGCCTCGGCCGCGGCGTGCACGCAGTTGTGCAGGCTCAGGACGTCCTGGTTCAGCGTGTCCCCGTGGCCCCACACGAGGTCGAAGCGCTCGGCCTTCGCGGCTCGCTCGAAGACCCAGGCGAAGAGCCGGCGCTTGAGTCTGCTCCCCCAGGGCCAGCCAGGCAGACGGCGCGGAACCCCTCCGGAGGCCGCGATCCTGCCCGCGTCCAGCTTCTCCCCGAACACGTGCGTCTCGACGCCCTTGCCCTTGAGCCTGCGGCAGTGTTCCAAGATTGTCGTGGTCGTACCCGTGACCCCGGAGACCTGCCTCGACGCGATCGCGATCCTCACCCCCCTATTATACACTGGTGTCAGAGATTGCGCTTGTTGCGCCTTTAGGCGCAACAAGCGCAATCTCTGACACCAGCACATAGGCCCAGGTGGGGCCAAACGGCCCCCTCTGGGCCGGTACCTACGGACGCCGCTCCCTTGGGCCCAATAACAAGGCGCTCGTGGGCCCTTGGGCCTGAGGGGTTGGACGCGGCCTCCTGATATGATTTCTGTCATGAAGAAACTCACCGCATCCCTCATTTCCGCTGTCCTGGTGCTCCTCGCCCCAGGGCTGCCCGCCTACGCCGCCGGAGCCTCAGTGGTCCGTCCCGTGCCCGCGGCCAACGCATCCCTCGGCGGCAACGCCGCGGCTGTGCGCCTCGGCGCGCCAACCTCCCTGCCGTCCTCTGTCTCCCCGACAGGCTCCCTCACCCTCGGCTCGAGCCTTCCCGGCGTGACGCTCTCAGCCCCCTTCCAAGATCAGTCCGCCGGCATTCAGGTCGGCCAAGCCACGGGCCTGGCGGCCCAGGCCGCGCTCCCCGCCGCTCTCCCGGTCCCCGGAACCCAAGCCTCAGCCCCTCTCCTGACCCCGCAGCCGCTCCCTCCCAGACTGCTGAAGGAAAGGAAGGGACCCCTGGCCTCTCCGAGCTCCTCAGCGAGAAAGAGACGCTTCAGCTCTCCGCTGAGAAAGCATCCTCCATGACGGAAGGCGACGTCCGCTCGACAGGCCAGAGGATCATGGACCGCGTGCTCGGACTTCGCTCCGCCCGCGTTTCCGTCGACGACGCCGTGCCCGGAGTCGAGACCTCCCTGACCGCGTCCCACCTCGCGGCCCCGGCCGAGAGCCTCTCCGCCGAGCCCAAGGCCGAGGTCCCCGCCCCGGTCCAGCCCCAGGGCTTCGCCAAGAAAGCCGTGGGCCTGGTCACCACGGTCCTCCGGATGACCGGCGCAGCCGGCGCCGTGCTCGGCCTGCAGTTGGCTGCCGTGACGCTCCTGCCCGCGGTCTTCGGCCTGCTCCCGGCCGCAGCGGTCTGGGCCGTGGCCTCAGGCTCGCTCCTCCTGCCCGCCGCCCTCTACGCCCGCTACCGCCTGTCCCTGCGCGACTCGCCGCGCCTGACCAAGGTCAAATGGATGATGGACCTCTCCATCGGCGCGCTCCTCGGCGCCGGCGTGCTCGCGGCCCCGGCCTTCACGGCCCTGACCGCGGCGCACCTGGCCATGGCCGCGGTCCCGCTCACGGGCCTGGCCATGGCCCGGACTCTGGCGGCCATGCCCCTGGCCGACAACCTCCTGGCCTGGGGCGCCCTCGCCTTGGTGCCGGCCGCCTTCGGCGCGGCAGCTGCCGGGACCCTGGGCCTGGGTCCCATCCTGGGCATGCTCGCCCTGCCCGTGATGACCTCCATCTCCTTCTTCCTCGGCCGGATCATCTTCGCCGCCGAGTCCGGCCGGCCCTTCAGCGTTCCTGGCTCGGGCCTCCAGAAGCTGCGCTTCCCGGCCTTCATCTGGGTCATGACCGGCGTGGTGTTCTCGCTCCTGACCGGCTACGGCGCGGTCTACTCCAACTGGGCCTTCCTGGCCTGGAACTTCCTCGGCAGCCGGGCCCCGGCGCACTGGGACAGCCAGCGGCCGCTCTGGTCGAACCTGCTCGACTACGTCCTTAACTTCAACACCCTGTACCTGGGGATGCTCGTCTTCAACATCGCCACGGGCTTTGCGAGCCCGCTGATGTTCCTGACGCTCGCCTTCGGGGTCGAGCGCGCGGCCCACTGGACCGAGCGCCTCCTCGTGAAGGTCCTCCCGCGGTCCCAGCCCGCCCCCTCCACCGAGGTCAAGCCTGCCGCGAACCCTGACACAGCCGGAGCCAAGGCCTGGCCCAAGTACTACTACCGCCTCAAGACCGGCCTCATCATCGCGGCCATGGCCGGCGGCGCCATCGCCATGGCTGCCACGGTCTTCGGGTTCCTGGCCCTGGGCAAGTACATCCTCATCGCGGGCGGCCTCATGACCGCCCAGGTCTTCGCCTCCACCTGGCTCATCAAGAAGACCATGGGCGCCAAGCCCGCCAACGAGGCAACCGACCCCGAGTTCTTCGCCATCACCCGGGAGCTCGTGGGCCGCATCAACGCCGCGCGCCAAGCCCAGGGCAAGAAGCCCATCCCCATGCCCGAGATGGTCATCACGCCCATGGGCGTGCCCAACGCCTTCGCCACGGGCCGCAGTCCCTTCAAGGCCATGGTGGGCATCACGCCCGAGATCAAGGACATGCTCCTCAACCCGGCGAGCCTCAAGGAGAGCCTCCCCGCCCTCATCAAGGCCTCCGACCCGGCTGGCAAGCCCTTCCAGGTCTTCCGCAAGGCCATCGTGAAGTACCTGCCCGGCCTCCGGGAGGACGCGACGCAGGAACAGCTCCTGGCCGCCGTGGCCGGGGCCTCTGACGCGGACCTGACCAAGCTCGGCTACCAGGCCCTCCGCGGGGTGATGGCCCACGAGATGTCGCACGTCATGGACCGCCACATGGTCGTCGGCGCGGTCTCCGGCGGCATCGCCAGCGCCGTGTCCTTCGCCTCCTACTCCGTGATGTGGGCCGTGGGCCACGCCAAGGCCGCGGTCACCAAGGTCTGGGACAAAATCACCGGCCGCACGCCCGAAGACCAGCGCTTCGTCGCCCCGCTCGCCGCGGGCCCGGCCATGGCCTCGCTGGTCGGCCTCATCCAGGTCTTCGCCGCGCTCTGGGTGCCCACGGTCCTGCAGGTCCTGCAGATGGGCGCCTCGCGCTCCAACGAGGGCATGGCGGACGAGGACGGCGCCAAGCTCAGCGCCGAGCCCGAGTCCCTCGCCATCGGCCTGGGCCTGCTCATGACCTGGAGGCCCAAGGGGCTCTTCTCCCTGCCCTCCAGGATGCTGCCGCGGCTGATGGCCGTCTCCCACCTCATGACGGTCAACCCGGTCGAGCAGCTCTACCGCAACGGCGCCATCCAGATCGACGAGGCCATGCAGTGGGCGGTGGGCAAGAAGGACGACTTCATGTTCAACCTGTTCATCACCCACCCGGACACGACCCAGCGCATCACCCGGCTCTTCGAGATGGCAGAAGCGCTCAAGGCCGCGGGCCGCGTGGGCTTCGTCGCGGATCTCAAGTCCCGGAAGGCCGACCTGGCGGAGAAGCTCATCGCCATGGACCGCGAGGTCTTCGCCTCCATGATGACCGCCGCGACCAAGGGCGTGCTCGCGACCGCGCTGGCGGGCATCGCCTTCTTCATCCATCCGATCCTGACCGTGGGCGTCGGACTCGTCGCGCTCGCGCAGTACTACCGCATGATCAAGTTCATGATCATCCACCACAAGCTGCAGAAAGCCATCCAGGACGCCCTGCTCTAGGGTTCGGCGGCGAGGCCCCGGGGGCGCGCTTCGCGCTCTCCCGGGGCCTTATGCTTTTATGGCCGCGTCGAGAGCCAGATCACGTTGTGGCTGCCCTTGCCCTTCCTGCCCCGGACGCGCGCCTCTTCAACGGAATACCCGGCCTTGCATAGGCGCGCGACATAAGAACGGTCCGCTTGATAGGACCACTGCGCCAGGATGCCTCGGTCGCGCAGGGCCTGGCCCGCGGCCTCAAGGCCCCTGTCCGAGTAGAGCCAGTCATTGGACTTCGAGGTGAAGCCCTGAGGCGAGTTGTCCACGTCCAGCAGGACGGCGTCGAAGGCCCGTCGATGGTTCCTGATCGTCTCCGCGACATCCTCCACCCTGAGCTCGACGCGACTGTCCCGGAGCGGGTGCTCGGCCAGATGGCCGAGTGTTTCGCGGTTCCATCGTACCACAGCAGGCACCATCTCGACCATGATCAGCCTGGCTTCGGGTCCCAGCCGGCGCAGCGCGGCGGCCAGGGTGAATCCCATGCCGAGGCCTCCCACCAGCACGACAGGCTTCCTGAGGGGCGGCAGTCTCGCGCAGGCCAGCTCGGCCAGCTCGTCCTCCGACCCGTGGACG